>CAUEUQ010000054.1:0-14035 GCA_959021215.1 uncultured Collinsella sp.
TGTGGCCGGCGGGGCGCCCTTATCTGTTTTGTGGTTCGCGGGCTAGCGGGCCTGTTTAACCTTGGCCGCTGCCTCGACAAACGACTTCCAGAGGTTAAAGTCGGTCTCGAGCGTCTTCCACGTGTACTCAGGGTGCCATTGCACGCCCAGGCAGAATGGCTGGCCTTCGACCTCGATGCACTCGGGAACGCCGTCGGTTGCCTTGGCGACCAAGCGCGTGCTTTTACCCAGACGGTCGACGCAGCAGTGATGTGCCGAGTTGGTCTGGATCAGCCTGTGACCGCCAACCGCGCGCTCCAGCAGCGAGCCCGGCACGACCTCGACGGGGTGCACGGGATCGTTGAGCACGTGGGTATGGCGCCACTGCGTGCGGCCCTCGCGCGCACCCAGGCTCGGCACGTCCATGCACAGGGTGCCGCCGGTGGCGACATTGAGCAGCTGCGTGCCTCGGCAGGTGGTAAAGAGCGGCTTCTTGGCGCGAAGCACCTCGTTAACCAGCTTAAACTCAAAACGGTCGCGAATCTCGCAGCACAGCGTGGGGTCGTAGGGGCGCTCGTCGTCCCAGCGCTTGGGGTTGACGTCCGGGCCGCCGGGAATAGCGATGCCGTCGGCGATATCGACGTAATGACGGATAACCTCAATGTCCTCGGTGATGGACATCTGCAGCGGCAGGCCGCCGGCGGCAAGAATGGCATCGACAAAGACACTTGCGATTTCCTCGTTGGGGGAGAGCATCTCGGTTAAAAACGGCTCTGCCTCTTCCCAGCGCGGTGCGACGAGGATGAGTGGGCGGTCGGCGGGGGCGACGTCGACGTGCGGGGTGTAGGACGATGAAGTGCGAGTTCCGATCATAGGTGTAACTTTCGAGTTTGGATGGGCATGGCGGGCGGGTGGGCGGTCTGGTTAGTGGCCCTTGATGGAGTTGAGGAAGTCCTGGGCGCGCTTGGTCTGGGGGTGGTCGAAGAACTCGTCGGGCGTGCCGGTTTCCACGATCTGGCCGTCGGCCATAAACACGACGCGGTCGGCCACGCGGCGGGCAAAGTTCATCTCGTGCGTGATGACGATCATCGTCATGCCCTGCTGGGCCAAGCGCACCATGACCTCGAGCACCTCGTTGATCATTTCGGGATCGAGGGCGCTTGTGGGCTCGTCAAAAAGCATGGCCTTGGGCTGCATGGCGAGTGAACGGGCGATGGCCACGCGCTGCTGCTGGCCGCCCGAAAGCTGTGCGGGCACCTTGTCGGCCTGCTCGGCCACGCCCACGCGGCTCAGCAGGTCCATGGCGCGCTCGCGGGCCTCGTCCTTGGAGACACCCAGCACATCGACCGGTCCCAGCATGACGTTCTGCAGCACCGTCATATGTGCGAACAGGTTGAACTGCTGAAACACCATGCCCAGTTCGGCGCGCATGCGGGCAAGATCCTTGCCTTCTTGCGGCAGGGGCTCGCCCTCGATGAGGATCTCGCCCGAGTCGATGGTTTCCAGGCGGTTGATGGTGCGGCACATGGTCGACTTGCCCGAGCCCGAGGGACCGATCACAACGACGACCTCGCCGCGGTCGACCGAGAGATTGATGTCGTTGAGGACGTGCAGATCGCCATAGTGCTTATCGACGTGCTTGAGCTCGATTAACGGCTGATTGCCGGTAGAAGAGGTACTCTGTGCCATGGTGCTCGGCTCCTTATGACTCGAAATGGTAAAGCGTTAGCGGATGATGGTCGCGCCGGTCTTGTGCGAAACGTAGACAGCGGCCTTGTTAATTGCGACGTTGATGAGGATGTAGATGACCGCGATTACCAGGTAGACCGACACGAGGGCGTCGTAGTTGGTAATGAGCACGCGGGCATTTTGCATGAGGTCAGGGTAGCTCACCACGTAGGCGACGGTGGTGTCTTTGACTACGACCACAAGCTGCGAAATCAACGACGGAATGATAAACCGAATAGCCTGCGGCAACACGATTTTAAAGGTGATTTTGGCCTTGGAGAGACCGAGCGCCTGGGCCGCCTCGACCTGGCCGCGCGGCACGGCGTTGACGCCGGCGCGGAAGATCTCGGCGAGTACGCCGGCTGCGGCGAGCGCGACGGGAAGCGTGAGCATCCAAAACGACGGTAGCGCGATCTTGTACTGGGGCAGCACCAAAAAGAAGAAGTAGATGAACAGCAGGCTCGGCACGCCGCGGAAGAAATCGGTGAGCACGCGGCAGACCAGCTGCAGCGGCTTGATGTCGCTGGTGCGGCCGAGCATAAGGCCTAAGCCCAGTACCAGCGCGATGGCGCCGGCGGTGAGTGCGACTTTAACGGTGCCCTCAAAGCCGGCAAGTAAGAACTTCCAGGTGGTGAGGTGCGTAAAGAAATACCAATAGTGGACCGAAAGCTGACCGGTCACATAAAAGCGCTGCAGTACCAAGGCGATGAGCGCCGCCACGGCAACCAATGAGATGGCGGTGCCGATGCGAATCTTGGCGCGCATCTTGGGGCCGGGAGCCTCGTAGAGCGCATCACGCATGGTAAGCGCAGGGGAGGAATGCTTGCTCATCGGAGGACCCTCACCTTCTTATCGATATAGTTGCCAATGTGGCTCACCACAAAGGCCGTGCCCAGGTAGCCGAGCGCCGAGATAAAGAACGCGGCGACGCCGCCAAGTGAGCGCGTGTTGATGTAGCTCACCACGCCGGTGAGCTCTTGCGGCTTAAGCGGCACCTGGCTGCCGAGCGCGGTGGTGAGCATGACGGCGATAAAGAGGTTGGTCATGGGCAGCACGCTCGAGCGCAGTGCCTGCGGAATCACGATCTTGGCGAGGATACGATTGAAGCTCATGCCGAGTGAACGTGCGGCTTCCACCTGGCCGACGCCGACGGTGTTGATGCCGCTCATAAAGTTCTCGGAGCCAAAGGCCGAGCCCAAAAGGACCGTGGCGACGATAACGCAGGTGCGGTAGGGCAGAACGACCTTGAGCGGCGGCAGCGCATAGACGACGATGATGAGCAGCGCGATGCCGGGGATATTACGGAAGACCTGGACATACAGGTCGCCAAAGACGCGCAGCGGCTTGAGCGGCGACACGCGCATCACGGTGACGGCGACGGCCAGCACCATGGCGATGGCAAACGACTCAAGCGTCATACCCCAGGTTGCTAGCAGCGCGTCGATATAGTTCTGGCCATAGAGCGACCAGAGTTCGGAGAGACTCATGCGGACCTCCCGCCGATAAGGAAAGGGGCTCCCGTGTGTACGGAAGCCCCGACAACTCTGTGAGGAAACAGTTTACCGCAATAAAGCGCATCGTGCGTTTCCATATGGTTTCGTTGCGGCCGTTACCAGGCTCGTTGCCTAGGCGCCGATCTCGGGCAGCTCGGGAACATTGGTGTCGCCCGTGCGGTCGCCGATGCAGATCTGCCACAGCTCGGTCCAGGTGCCGTCGTCCTCGATCTTCTTAAGGAAGTCATTGACAAAGGCGACGCCGTCGGAATCGAGCGGCAGACCGATGCCGTAGGGCTCCTTGCTGCCGAAGGGCTTGCCGGCGATCTTGTACTTGCCGGGCTCGCGGACCAGGGCGCTCTGCTGCATGTTGTTATCGATGACGTAGGCGTCAACACGACCCTGCTGGAGTGCCTGGCGGGCCTCCTCGTCGGTCTTGAACTCCTGCTGGCTGGCCTTGGGAGCGAGCTCCTCCAGGATGGCGGGGCCGTTGGAGCCGGACTGGACGGCGACGCTCTTGTCGGCCAGGTCGTCGACGCTCTTGATGTCGTCGTTATCGGCGAGCACCAGGATGGCCTGCTGGGTGTAGTAGTAGGGGCCGGCGAAGGAGACGAGCTTCTTGCGCTCATCGGTAATGGTGTAGGTGGCAAAGACAGCGTCGACCTGGCCGTTCTGCAGGACAGACTCGCGCGTGTCCGAGGTCACCTGGGTGATCTCGACCTTGTTCTCGCCTAGAATGTAGTTGGACAGGAGCTGTGCGATGCCGGCGTCGAAGCCGCGGGTCTGACCGTCCTTCTCGTTGAGGAGGGAGAAGAGCGTGGAGGTCTGAACGCCACCGATCTTAAAGACGCCGGCGTCCTTAACGGCCGTGGCCCAGGTGCTGGCGGCGATGGCATCGTCATCGGCCTTGGGGCCGTCGTTGACGAGCTTGTCGAATGCCTTGGCATCGAGCGTGGCGGAAACCTCGGTATCCTCGGAGCCCTTGGAGGAGCCGGCGGCGGAACCCTTGTCGGCCTCGGCGCTGGTGTCGGAGCAGCCGGCAAGACCAAGGCCGGCGACGGTTGCGAAGGTGGCGGCAACGAAGCCGCGGCGGTCGAGAACGACCTGCTGGGAGAGGTTCTTGCTCATGGTAGAACACCTTTCTCAATAAAATCCCTAGCGGTTGAGTAGAGTTATACCCTATCCCGCTCAAATGGGTCAACATGAAATAACTCAGAAACATACTTGCCTTATGGGTAATTCAACCTACCAAAAAGGGACAGGCACCTTTGTGGTGGTTCTTGCAGATGTGGTGGCCTGTCTCGCTGCTTTGTCTCAATCTGTAACAGTTAGACGAGGAAATGGGTTCTACCTGTTACAGATCGAGATTTTCACTTCAGGGGAATTCGAATGTCTCGATCTGTAACATCTGGATGGCTAAAAGGTCTCTATCTGTTACAGATTGAGACAAAGGTCAGGGACTAAGACGTCTTGTCTAGATCTGTAACAGTTAGACGGGAATTCGGGCCCTGGATGTTACAGATTGAGATAATCGCGTCGCGAAAACAAAAACCTCCGCAGGGATGCTTCCCTTGCGGAGGTTTTCTTACTCGTTGAGTAGTCTTGCGGCTTCGGCGGCCATGTTCTCGACCGTCATGCCGTTTTGAGCGAGCAGTTCGTTGGGGTCGTAGCGGTCGGGGAAGCCCTTGGCGATGCCGAAGGTGCGCGTGCGCAACGGCGTGCATGCCAGATAACATGCCACGCGCTCACCCCAGCCGCCGTCCAAGACGCCGTCCTCGAGGGTGACGACAACGCGATGCTCGGCGGCAAGGCTGTCGAGGAACTCGCGATCGAGCTCGGTTGCAAAGCGCGGGTTGACGAGCGTGGCCTCGATGCCGTACTCGGCGGCCAAGCGGTTTGCCACGCGCTCGCCCAACTCAAAGAAGTCGCCGAGCGCAAGCACGGCAACGTCGCGGCCCTGACGCACCACGTTGTAGCGAACGGCGCTGTAGTCGGTGTTTTCGGCGGGCGCAAGGTCGGGACGGCTTACCAGGCCGATGCCCGGTACGCGGATCGCCACGGGATGCTCGCGGTGATCGAGCGACCAGTTCAGCATGGACAGATATTCCTCCATGCAGGCCGGCGCCAAGTAGTGCATGTTGGGAAGACCGCCCAGCATGGAAATATCAAAGAACGAAAGGTGCGTCTCGGACGTGGTGCCAAAGATCGACGCGCCAAACACTAGGATGGTTGCGGGGGCGTCGTTGAGGCACAGGTCGTGCCACAGTTCGTCGTAGGCGCGCTGCAGGAACGTACCGTACACGCCAAAGACCGGCTTAGCGCCCGAGCGCGCAAGCGCGGTGGCAAAGGTCACGGCGTGCTCCTCTGCAATGCCCACATCGACGAACTGTTTGCCAGCGGCAGCGCGAAGCTCGGGTGTAAAGCCCATGATGTAGGGCGTGGCGGCCGTGATGCCAACAACCTGCGGATCGCGCTCGATGGCGGCGCTGAGCGCCTCGCCCGTAATGTCGGCATAGGTGCGAGGCGCAGGCTCGCTCGGATGGCCCGGGCAAGGTTTGCGGCCGGTTGCCATATCGAAGGGCCCCACATGATGCCAGCGCTCGGGATCGCTCTGGGCTGGCTCAAAGCCCTTGCCCTTGGCGGTGGAAACGTGCAGCACGATGGGATGATCGATATTGCGCAGTTCCTGCAACGCGTCGACGAGGGCCAACACGTCGTTACCGGCGTCCAGGTAGCGGTAGTCGAGCCCCATCGCGCGGAAAACGTTGCGCTCACAGGTGCCGTTGCTGGCGCGCAGCTCGGCCAGATTGCGATAGAGGCCACCGTGGTTCTCGGCGATGGACTGGTCGTTGTCATTGACGATGATGATTAGGTTGCTATCGAGTTCGGCGGCATTGTTAAAGCCCTCAAACGCCAGGCCGCCCGAAAGCGAGCCGTCGCCAATAACGGTAATGACGTTGTACGCATCGCCCGCCAGGTCGCGCGCGTGGGCAAGGCCGCAGCCCAAGCTCACCGAGGTCGAGGTGTGACCCATGGCGAACAGGTCGTGCTCGGACTCGTCGGGATTGGCAAAGCCAGAAGCCTCACCATAACGCTCCGGATCGATATAAGTGTACGCGCGCCCCGTCAGCGCCTTGTGGGCGTAGGTCTGGTGCGAAACGTCAAAGACAATCTTGTCGATGGGGGAGTTAAACACGCGATGAAGCGCAACCGTAAGCTCAACGACGCCCAGGTTGGGGGCAACGTGCCCGCCGACGGCGGCGGAGCTTTCGAGGATTGCCTGACGGATCTCGCCGCAGAGCAGCGGAAGCTCGGCGCGGTCGAGAGCCTTGACGTCCTCGGGCGTTGTCGTTTGCGTAAGCAGCATCGTTGTGGGTTACTCCATGCGAATCGAGCGCCGGCGCTCCCTCGGCCGACACAATTGCACAAGACAGTCTCGCACATTTTGGCGTTTGATATGTGACGGCGGCGCGGTAATTCGACAACTGGTGGGGCAAAACGTTTTGTCCGATGCCATACTGATAGATTCGATGATGATTTTTTCAATACGTGCAGGCCGTGGCTTGCCGCCGTGAGCCGCTGGAAGGAGGCAGCATGTCCGATGCCGTTCGTGCCGAGAAAATCGCGCACGAGGTCGACGATGCCGCCCGCCAGCTCGCCCAGGCGGGCCGCTTGGACCTGACGCGCGAGTTTATCCAGCATGGCGACGTGACGGTCTATGCACATGTGACCTCGGTGGCACGGGCAAGTCTGTCCTTTGCCGAGCACTTGGGCCGTGCTGGCATTTCGATCGACCGTGCCTCGCTGCTGCGCGGGGCCTTGCTGCACGACTACTTTCTCTATGATTGGCACGACCCCGACCCGAGCCATCGACTGCACGGATTTCGACATCCGTTTTTTGCCCTGGCGCGTGCCGAGGAAGATTTTGAGCTGACGCCGCGAGAGCGGAATATTATCGTGCGGCATATGTTTCCGCTGGTGCCGGTGCCGCCGACGTGTCGCGAGGCGTGGATTGTTTGTCTGGCGGATAAATGGTGTGCTCTGCGTGAGACGGTCGCCGGCCGCCTGCCGCGCAAGGACGAGACGGACGATAGCGTGAGTAAAGCATCGAGTGAAAAGAGGAGAGGGTAGACGGTGGGGACCGCAATCGACATGTCCTTTGACGGCGCGACGCTTGCCGCCTGCCCGCTTTCGGCACTGGTGCTCTCGTTTGCCTTCTACGGTTTTTGCGGCTGGGCATGGGAATCGACAGTCTGCGCCATGCTCAACCACGGACGCTTTGCCAACAGCGGCTTTTTGCTGGGACCGTGTTGCCCTATCTATGGCGCGGGCGGCATTGCCTGCTGGCTGCTGTTGCGCGGGATTCCGGATGCCCCGAGCCAGTTTGTCGCTGCAGCGCTCGTATGTAGCGTGATTGAGTACAGCGTAGGCGTGCTGTTGGAAAAAACAACGGGCGCTCGCTTTTGGGACTATTCGCATCTGCCGTTTAACCTGCACGGACGTATCTGTCTGTACTGGGCCTGCGCGTTTGGCCTGGGTGCGTTGTGCATTTGCCGTTTAGTGGAGCCGGCATTGCTGGGGCTGCTTGGCCATCTGCCGGTGCTGATTGTGCGGTTGTCCGCCTTTATCGTCGCGGTCGCGATGATGGTCGACGCGTTGTGCTCATTGGCGAGCTGGCGGCGTCTGTCTGATCAGCTGGAGCGCGTCCGGGCCGACCTTGCCGACCGCATCAACGAGTCGCTTGCCGACGCGTCCGACTCAATGCTCGAGCGCATTCCCGATTCTACGATTGACTCGGTGGCACAGACGCACATCCGTAGCCGTGCCGTTAACGCGTGGCTGGCCGAGCTGGGTGACGCCGCGCTCGATGCCCTGCGCGAGAAGGCTTCGATGCCGACGTTTATCGCGGATGGTGCTCGCGGCCTGGCGCTTGCCGCCCGCCGCGTGGCCGATGCCGCGCCGAACATGCCGCGTCCGTCGCTCAGTCGTCGCCTTGCCGGCAAGCGCATGAGCCGTCCGGTGCCAAGCGTGTCGCTCAGCCGACGCGACCTGCGCTTCTTCAATGCCTTCCCGCGCTTGCGCATCAACCGCTACGAGGGCGTCATCCGAGCTACCGACCTCCGCGACCGAGCCCGCGAGCTGTTCCGCCGCTAGCCGGGACGGGCGCGCTCACGGCTTCCTTGCTCGCGTATTTCCCGTTCGTTTCGCGTCCGTTGCCGCGCCGTTTCCAAGATTGCGGCACCGTTGGAGATTGCACGATCTGGGTCGAGCCGGTCGAAGAGGTCATCCGCATGCGCACCGGCGAACACGGCCCCGCCGCGGTGTAGGACAATCTTTCGCCTGACGGGCGCGCCTCTCTTGGGGCGCGCCCGTTCTCGTCTACAATATCGTGCAGACGAAGGAGAGGCATGCCCATGATCAAGATGTTTGCGAGTGACTTAGACGGAACACTGCTGAACGCCCTGCACGAAGCAGATGGGACCATCCGCCGTGCCATTCGCGAGCTGACCGAGGCTGGCCTGCATGTGGTTCCTGCGACCGGGCGCTCGACGTTGCCGATCGGCGAACATGGCTTTACGGGGCTGGCGCTCGATGCCTGCTGCTCTAACGGCTCCATTGTGCGCGACAGTCATGGCGAGGTGCTCAAGACCTGGACCATCGATCCGCAGATCACCGAGGAGCTGCTCAAGGAGTTCCCGGACATTTGCTTTGATTGCTCCACGCCCGATGGCATGTTCTCGAGCGGCTCGTTCGAGATGCATCAGGCGGGCTTTAAAAAGGACAGTCCTATCAAGCGCATCGTGATGCGCGGCATGCGTGCACGTGGCGGGTATCACGAGGAACAGTATTTCGACCAGTCGATCGGTGACATTCTGCGCCACGATGTGTGCAAGATCAACTGCCGTGTGATCTCGCCCGAGCTGGAGCGCGACCTTAAGGCGTATTTGGCCGAGCGCTCGGACCGCGTGGTCAACGCGCCGTTTGACCCGGTGATGTTTGAGATCACGGATGTGGCATGCAACAAGGGCGAGAGCGTGGCCTGGCTGGCGGGCTACTACGGCATTGCCGAGGACGAGGTCGCGGTCTACGGCGACGGCGGCAACGACATTGCCATGCTCAAACGCTTCCGCCACAGCTACGCGACCAAAAACGCAAGCGATGCTGCCAAGGCCGCCGCGAGCGCGACTATCGGCAGCTGCATGGTCCACGCCGTCCCCAAACACATGCTCGCCACCATGCGCAAGCAGAATTCCTGCACCGTAATCGAATAATGTGACAAAGGGACAGCCCCTTTGTCACAGGTGACGCTGGTCTCTTGAAATACGAACAAACATTCGCATATCTAACTGCGCTTTGATAGAATTGATACTGTTGGCGGCAGTTCCATGTGCCGGGCAACGCCCTCCATCTGATGGGAGGTGATGCCCATGACCGATCTGATTGATTTCGTGAGACTTCTGACCGCTTTGGTCTCGTTCTCCACGGCGCTCGTCGGGCTTTCCGAGGCACTCAAGCAACGTTCGAAGCAACGTAAAAGGGGTCGCCGCCGCTAAGGCGTTGACCCCTTAATCCAAGCAACGGCGCTGCCCAGCTTTCCAGAACTTGGGCTGCCGTCGACACTATTCTACCCACGAATGACATTTTGAACAATCGGCAATGCCGCTCCAAAAGCCAGGCACAACTGGCACAACCTAGGCGGTCGCTGAATGTGACAAAGGGGCAGCCCCTTTGTCACATCCAAAATATTGCCTTTACGTGTTGATGCACACGGTGTGCAATAATACTCGCACTGTGCAATAGCGCACAGGCTGAGTAACAAGGAGGACGCTTGTCCCAGCTCGAGAAATGCGATCGCCGGTCCCTTCGCTCGCAGCGTGCCCTTCGCCAGGCACTTGCTAGCGAGCTTGCCGAAAGTGGCGACCTTTCGCGTATTAATGTCGCGTCGCTCACCGAGCGCGCTGGCCTTACGCGCCGCACGTTCTATTCGCACTACCGCGATATTCCCGACTTTATCAATCAAATCGAGGACGGCTTGCTGGCTGAGATCCGTGAGCGCATTGAGCTCATCACCGCAGCTCAGCTGCCTGATCTCTATCACAACATCGATGAGCTCGAGCCGGCGCCCGGTTCGGTTGAGCTGCTGCGTTATCTTGCGGCCAACCGCGACTTAATCGGTGCGCTGCTGGGTCCGGGCGGCGACCAGGCCTTCATTAAAAGGATTATCGATACCGCGCGTGAGGCCGTAGTGCCTCGTGCACAGACGGGCATTTTGGGCCTGGCGCTGGGCACGTTCTTTGACTACTACGTCACCTACGTCGTGAGTGCCGAGGTCGGCATGATTCAGCGCTGGTTTGAGCGCGGGCTTACCGAATCGCCCGAGGCCATGGCGCGCATTATGACGGTGCTCGCCTTTGTGCGCCCCGGCGACCTGTATGGCCAACCCATCGATATTAACGTGCCGGAGTACGGCATGAAGTTATTGAATTTGCAGCTCGAGGACGCGGTCGACACCGCCGCAACCATCGAGTCCAACAACTAAGAGGAGAGACAGATGAGCAAACTCGTCGAGGGCATCAAGGACCGTATGGTCGCTGCCGCGCGTGAGGCTGCGCCCGCCGTGGTGGATGCCGCGCAGAAGGCCGCGACCGCGGCTGCCGAGAAAGTTGTCGAGGCAGTTGCCGATGCCAAGAACGCGGCAGGGGAGACGTCCGCCGCCACCGAGCCCGCCACCGCCACCGAGCCCGTAGCCGCCACCGCCGCCCACGCCCCCGAAGGCGCGATCTTCAACCCCGGCAACGCCCACGGCAACCTGCACCTGGGCATCGACGTGGGTTCCACCACCGTTAAGCTCGCCGTGCTCAACGACGACAACCAGATCGTCTACGCCAAGTACCAGCGCCACCACACCGACGTCCGTGCCTGCGCCCGCGACCTGTTCGAGGGCGCTGCGACCGTGCTGCCGGCTGCCCAAATGACCTGCGCCATCACCGGTTCGGGCGGCCTGCTGCTGTCCCAGTGGCTCGACCTGGAGTTTGTCCAGGAGGTCATCGCCAGCAAACGCGCCGTCGAGACCCTCATCCCGGCCACCGATGTTGCCATCGAGCTGGGCGGCGAGGACGCCAAGATCATCTACTTCGACAACGGCATCGAGCAGCGCATGAACGGCACCTGCGCCGGCGGCACGGGCGCGTTCATCGACCAGATGGCCACTCTGCTGCACACCGACGCCAGCGGCCTTAACGAACTCGCGGCCAACGCCACTACCATCTATCCCATCGCCAGCCGCTGCGGCGTCTTTGCCAAGACCGACGTCCAGCCGCTGCTCAACGAGGGTGCCCGCCCCGAGGACGTGGCCGCCTCCATCTTCCAGGCTGTCGTGACCCAGACCATCTCGGGCCTGGCGTGCGGCCGTCCCATCCGCGGCAACGTCGCCTTCCTGGGCGGCCCGCTGCAGTATCTCTCCGAGCTGCGCCACCGCTTCTACCTCACGCTCAACCTGGACGAGGAGCACCGTATCGTGCCCCAAAACGCCCACCTGTTTGTGGCGAGCGGCGCCGCCATGGCGCATGAGTCCAACAAGCTCAGCACGTTCCCGCAGCTCATCGAGGCCATCGATGCCCTGGGTGACACGCAGGGTGCCGAGGTCGAGCGTCTGGATCCGCTCTTTGCCACCGATGAGGACTTTGCCGAGTTCAAGGGTCGCCACGACACCGAGGTCGTCCCCAAGGGCAAGCTCGAGGGCTACACCGGCCGCGTGTTCATTGGCATCGACGCCGGCTCCACCACCATGAAGGCCGCGCTCGTGGGCGAGGACGGTCAGCTGCTGCACACCTGGTATGGCAACAACAACGGTGACATCCTGGGCACGGCCAAGGTCATCATGGCCGATTTCTACAACCACATCCCCGCCGGTTGCACCATCGGCCACGTGACTACCACGGGCTACGGCGAGGCGCTGCTCATCGAGGCCCTCAAGGCCGACTCCGGCGAGATCGAGACCGTCGCGCACCTGCGCGGCGCCAAGGCATTCCTGCCCGGCGTCGAGTTCATTCTGGACATTGGCGGCCAGGACATGAAGTGCCTGCGCGTGAAGGACGGCGTTATCGAGCACATCATGCTCAACGAGGCCTGCTCGTCGGGCTGCGGCAGCTTTATCGAGAGTTTTGCCGTGTCTATGAACATGGACGTGCGTGCGTTTGCCGATGCCGCCATCCATGCCAAGGCCCCCGTCGACCTGGGCAGCCGCTGCACGGTCTTTATGAACTCGCGCGTCAAGCAGGCGCAAAAGGAAGGCGCCACGGTGGGCGACATCGCGGCCGGCCTGTCCTATTCCGTCATCAAGAATGCCCTGTTCAAGGTCATTAAGCTGCGCGACCCCAAGGAGATCGGCAGCCAGGTGATCGTCCAAGGCGGCACCTTTATGTCCGATGCCACGCTGCGCGCGTTTGAGCAGCTCACCGGCGTTCATGCCGTGCGTCCCGACATCGCCGGCTGCATGGGCGCCTACGGCGCGGCCCTGCTCGCCCGCGATCGCGCTGGCGCCGACGGCACCTCGACCATCCTCTCGGCTGAGGACATCGCGCACCTCACCGTGACGCAAAAGCATGTCCGCTGCGGCCGTTGCTCCAACAACTGCCAGCTTACCGTCAACGACTTTGGCGGTGGCAGGCGCTTCATTACCGGCAACCGCTGCGAGAAGGGCGCCGGCCACAAAAAGCAGAAGACCGAGGCCCCCAACCTCTTCAAAAAGAAAAACGAGCTGCTCTTTAACCGCGAGGTCCTGAGCCCCGACGAGGCCCCGCGCGGCACCGTCGGCATCCCGCGCGCGCTCAACATGTACGAGAACTACCCCTTCTGGCACGCGTTCTTTACGCGCCTGGGCTTTAGCGTGCAGCTGTCCGACCAGTCGAGCAAGAAGACCTACCAGGCGGGCATCGAGTCCATGCCGTCCGAGAGCGTGTGCTACCCGGCAAAGATGAGCCACGGCCACGTGATGAACCTTATCGACCGTGACGTCGACTTCATCTGGATGCCGTGCGTGCGTTGGGAGCGCAAGGAGGATCCGACGGCTGGCAACTGCTATAACTGCCCCATCGTCATGAGCTACCCCACGGCGCTGGCGCTCAATATTGACGAGATCCGCGAGCAGAACATCGAGTTCCTGTATCCGTTTGTGCCGTATCACGACAAGACCGAGCTCAAGCGCCGCCTGTACCAGGTGCTCGCCGTCGACCGTGTGGCCGATGCTGAGGCCGGTCGCGGTCGCGTGCGCGGTCCTAAAATCACGCGCTCCGAGGTTGATGCCGCCGTCAACGCTGCTTTTGAGGCCGACGCGCGCTTCCACGAGGATATCCAGACCATGGGCGAGGAGGCTCTCAAGTGGGTCGAGGACCACGGCGGCCACGGCATTGTGCTCGCCGGCCGTCCCTACCATAACGATCCCGAGATCAACCATGCTCTGCCCGAGCTTATCTCGAGCTTTGGCTTTGCGGTCTTTACCGAGGATTCGCTTGCACACCTGGTAAAGCCCGAGCGTCCGATTCGCGTCGTCGACCAGTGGATGTACCACAGCCGCCTGTACGCCGTCGCCCGTTTTGTGACGATGCGCAACGACCTGGACCTGATCCAGCTCAACTCTTTCGGCTGTGGCCTGGACGCTCTGACCACCGACCAGGTGCAGGAGATTCTGGAGGCCAGCGGCAAGATCTACACCGTACTCAAGATCGACGAGGTGTCAAACCTGGGCGCCGCGCGCATCCGCATCCGTTCGCTCATGGCCGCGCTTAAGGACCAGGAGGCCGAGCGCTTGGCCGAGGCCACGGCAGCGGGCGAGG
>CAUEUQ010000055.1:0-13663 GCA_959021215.1 uncultured Collinsella sp.
CATCTATCTCTCTATCTCTAAGCCGAGAGATAGAGAGATAGATGAGAGATAATTTCGAGAGATAACTGAGAGACGAGGGAAATCTATCCGCGGCATTCTCCGCAGGACCGAGCGAAAGGACGTGCAGATGAACGAAAACGAGCTGACCGGTCTGCTTGAGTCTTTAAGGCGTATGGGCTCGGATGATCTTAACGTCGAAGTGAAGGAGAGCGCCACGACGCTTTCCCGCGATGTGTGGGAAACGGTGAGCGCATTCGCGAACACTGCTGGCGGAATCATCGTGCTCGGAGTGAGTGAGCGCGCAGGTTTTGTCCCGGTTGAGAACTTCGAGACCGAGAAAGTGCTCAACCAATTTGTGTCAGGCATGGGTGATGCGGGCGGTCGAGGAAAGCTGGCCAATCCGCCTAAATACACGATCGAGCGAGTGGAGCTTCAGGGCGTCATCGTTCTCGTCATTGCGATTGAGGAGCTCGATCCGTCGAGCAAGCCCTGCTATGTCATAGAGCGGGGCGCCCAGGGCGGCAGCTACAAGCGCATCGATGACAAAGATGTGCCGCTTTCATCGACCGAGGTGCTCGCATTGGCGTCATACGGTCGAGCGACTCCGAGCGATCGGGACGCGGTGGCGGGTGCGGGCGCGGACAATCTCGACGAGACGCTGGTCGACCGTACGATAGATCGGGCTTTCTCGTTGACGCCCCGGGCAATGCGCGGCGCGCCGGACAAACAAACGAAGCTGGAGCGCCTAAATATCCTTGATTCCCAGGGCAATGTCACCAAGGCTGGACTCCTAGTTGTGGGCACCTACCCTCAGCAGTTCTATCCCAAGCTCTTCATTGACGTGGCTGTCCATGCGGGAACTCAGAAGGGCATGGCGGGGTCGCTGAGGTTCATGGACCGCACAATCTGTGAGGGAACGTTGGGCGAGATGATCTCGGATGCCGTCGCAGCCGTCGCCAAGAATTTGCGGCGAACCTCGACCGTCCAAGGCGTCTCGCGTGTCGACTCGCTTGAGATTCCCGAGGAGGTTCTGCGCGAGGCAATCGCCAACGCCGTAATCCATCGAGAATACGGGGATCGGTTCTGTGGACAATCGATTGCCGTCGACGTCTTTGATGATCGTGTCGAGGTGACAAATCCTGGCGGCCTTTACGGGGGAATGACTCGCGAGAACTTGTTTGACGGCAGCTCCCGATGCCGTAACGCGACGCTTGTGAAGCTCATGTCGATTGTTCCGCTGCCGGATGGCGCAGGTTCGCCGGTTGAGGGCAATGGCTCGGGCATCCCGATGATGATCGATGCCATGCGCGCGTATGGTCTGGCCGATCCCCTGTTCCGCCCGGGATTCGATCGGTTCAAGGTCGTTCTTTACCGTTCAAAGATCGAGCCGGTCGATCATGGCGGGGGCTTAATTGTGACGGCACTCAAACACTACGGCGAGCTGGGGACGCGCGAGTTGGCAGAGCACACAGGGCTCACAATTTCCCAGGTTAGGTCGCGCGTCAACGCGCTCATTGCTCAAGGCGAGCTTGAGCCCACGGCGCCGGCGACGAGCCGCAACCGCAAGTATCGACTGTCGGAGCGCGTGGGATAGATGCGTTAGTGGACGAGGCGACCCAATAATCGACCCTCGATTGGCGTCCATTAAGGTAAAGCGGTTGTTGCCCAGTCGACGGTGATGCTAAAGACTCGGCTTACGCCGGCATGGCCCCGAACCCGTCCATCAAGAACAGCCTAAGAACCAGCTTGATGACATATCCCGGTTTGACTTCAGCCGTGCCAAAGACGCTGCGCTTGGCGAGCTCGCTGCAGTATGCGTAGATGTCGCGGATAAGGTCCGCGCCCGAGAGCGTAAACATGTAGCCTGCGTCCGAAAGCGCATTGGGCGCGGCAGGCAACTTGGCCATGTGGCAGAACGTTTGCAGGTCGGGCGCCATAGCGTCCTGGTAGCCAAGATGGTTGCCGTCTTCTTGTGCGGCGAGTTCCAGCTGGCGTACTCGATTCAGCGCCGCTGCTAACACAAAGCTCGGTGTAGGCGCATTGACGTCCTGAGTGGTCGCCACAAGCCTGCCCGCCGCCTGCGTGACAAGCCAAGCGACCTCGCGCTGGCAGCGCACGGCCTTGCGCGTAACCGGCTTGATGGACGAAGAAGAAACGCTCCCCTTAGGCGGATTCGAAGCAGCCATAAGACCCTCCCATGAACAATCCGGTCCAACAAGCCCGGATGAAACACGTGCTACATCAGTATACAGGGGAGTGGGGTAGCGGGGTACGAGCGCGCCAGCGGCAAACCGAGAGCATCAACGATGTGCCGATCGCGGAATGAGATCTCGTAATAATTGACTCTCGGTCATATTATTGAGGGGCATGACTCGCGTTCGTATGGTTGTAGGTGCTGGCGATGAACGACATTGACCTTGCTGTTCCGTTGATGGATGGACCAAGCTATGACCGTGCCTGCAGTCTCGTGCCTTCTGAATACGTTGAGGCATGGGAGTGGTTTCTGGGTGAGGAGCAGCGCGGCGGCGTTTGGACCAGCCTTCCGCACCACACCAAGGAAGATAGCCCTCAGTATCAGTATCGTTTGAGAATTGGCTCGGACTTCTTTCCCGTAACGCGGGATTCAGGGATCTTCTGGCCGGGCCAGGATCGGGTGAAGCAAGATCCCAATAAGATCTTTGCGCTCTCGGTCCATAACTCTAAAAAGAGCTTCTACACCGATGTGCCTCCGCTCTATTTGGACGATGGTACGTGGGTCATTAAGTACTCGGTTCAAGCGCCGGGTACCGTTGGTTTTCGAGACCAGAATTACAACCGTAAAATGCTCAACTGCATGGAATGCGGCGTTCCAGTCGGAGTCATATTTGCAACCGAGGTGGGCTATAAGGTGCTCGGCCTTGCGTTTGTTGAGCGGTTCGAGCCCGAAAACGGATGGTTTGTTCTGCACGGTCCTGTTCATAAAGGCGGGCCGGACCCTCGTTTTGCGCCCGACATGAGTTATCTGAAGCACATACCCGTCGATATTGAGTTTGCCGGACAGGGTGCGACCGACGACGAAAAGGTCCGCTATGCGTTAAGGCGCGAGCGATTGGGGCAGCAATGGTTCCGCAAGCAGCTCGTTGCCGCCTATGATGGCCGTTGCGCGGTGTCGGACTGCGGCGTCAGTGAAGCTCTGGAGGCTGCACATATCGAGAATTACTCGGGACCCAAATCGCAGGTTGCCAGCAACGGTATTCTGCTTCGGCGCGATCTTCATTCCCTATTTGATGCTCACCTGATTTCGTTTGAGCCTGTTTGCGGCGAATATCGGCTGTGCGGATCGTACCTGCTGGATAAGACCGACTACGCTTCCTTTGCGGGTGCGACGCTAAGGCAGCCGGATGAGCGTCAGTGGCGACCCGATACGGTGTTTCTTGAGGCCCATCGCATTGAGTTCGATCGCTCGGAAAAGAAGCGTGAAAAGGCGGGGCTTCTGCCGTATTAGCGTATTTGGCTTTGGCATTCTTTGACGATCGTGTTGTTTGATCGGATCGCGTGGCGATGCAATCTCGCGCACGCCCGCCGGTGCATGCTCTTCCTGATTTGTATAGCGAGAGGGGAGCGTATATGAGCTGGCGAGGCGATATTGCGATGGGGAAGTACGGAAAACTGCCGTGTGCCCTTATAGACAACAATATGTTTCCGAGCGTAGAGGTTGATTGCGCGTCGTTTGTCGTCACCTGCCCTTGCTGCGGCTCGCAAATACCGTGTCTCGACATTCGGTTTATCGATGCGCGCGACAGACTCAGCGACGAAGTGAGAAAACGGACAGGCGTTCATATGCCGGTGTATCCGGAGAAATGCCCTGTTTGTGGCCTCGATATCGTGTACGACGCCGGCGACGAGGGATAGGTGATGCGGAGGAGTTGGCTGTGAGTGTCTTTTGCCTCTACAAATAAATCCCCTCACCGAGTTGCTTGTGGAACTCGGCGTGATGGTCGCGTGCCCAGGTAAAGAGCGCCTGGTCAAAGTCGGTACGCGTGACCGGGACGCCAAAGACGCCGGCAACTTCGACGCGTATAAACTCCAGTGCCGGCAGCTTGTTGATGGCAGTGAGGGCAAACGGGGACGAGGGCTCCTCGAACAGATAGCGGCTGCCTTGCAGCGCGTCGCAACTGGTGCACGTGTTGCCGAGCGACGGGGCTTTGGAGGCTCGCGCGCCTACGGGCTTGTAGCCGCAGCGCTTATGAAGGTAGTCGCGGATCTCGCCCGGCACGCAGCCAAGAGCGGGCACGATGGCGAGTGCGTTGGCGTTGGCCGTGTCGATGGCAATGTGCCCGGCTTCGTTGGGCGCGTGCGCGATGGCGATGCTCTCGTCGTTATCGGCTCGATAGGGAATGCCGAAGGCCGCGACCGAGGTCTCTTTGTGACACTTCCAGCACTCGCGCTTGCCCAGTACTAGATATATATACGGCGCAGAGGGGTCGGATCGGTCAATACCGGGCAGCCACTCGGCAAAGGGCTCGGGGTTGACGCCGCTGGGTACATACCAGATTTTCTTGGTCCGGTCCCATTTGGCGCCCAGCGCCTTGGCTTCTTCTTTGTGCGAAAAGGGGACATCGAGCTCGGTGCGCATAGCGGCTCCTTGGTGCTGCAGGTGCAAGTGGCTCAAGGATACCGCAGGGCGCAGACATCGCGGCGTTTTGCTGAGAAGTTGCGGCTCGGATGGGTTCGAGACGCGTTGGTCTCGGCCTCGGTGGCTATTGGGGCGGTTTTGATTGACTGCGGAGTCAGCCGGGATAGGCACTTGGGTCGCTGACGTGGTTTTGTGCATGGGCAGGGCGGTTGGAGCTGCTAGCTGATTTGGCGACATAAAACAAAACAGCCCAGAGGACATAGCCTCTGAGCTGCGAACATTTGGTGGGCGTTAGAAGATTTGAACTTCTGACCTCTTCCGTGTCAGGGAAGCGCTCTCCCCCTGAGCTAAACGCCCGATCAAGGGTGCGCAAGCGCGCAAGGGATAATATAACGGAGCCTGAACTCGGTGGCAAGAACATTTTTAAAAATCGCTTACATTGTGGAATTCGGGGGCTTTGTCGTATCCATTTCAAAAGAGCCTGCTGCCGCGATTTGGCTATCGCATAATGCAAGGCCATTGCGGTATCGAGCTATGGAAAGACGCCTGCGGAATTGTCCTACCGATAAGCGGACAAGCCTCCAGCTGGTGACTTCGCCGTGGTAAGGTAAGCCGAATTGTTTCCAGGCTGTTTCGGGGGAGTGGAATGAGCAAAGAGTGTGTCGAGCAGGTCGAAGGCGCAGGGGCTTCGGTGCCGATGACCGATATATCGAACATTGATGTGCCCGAGGGCACCGACGAGCTCAGCCTCAACACCCGTCGCGCATGGCGCGACCGCCTGAACAGCGCTTCGACGCGCAAGATGATCACGGGCGTCTTGGCTACGCTGGTGGGTGGTTCGTTTTGGGGCTTTTCGGGCACCAGCGCGAGCTTTCTGTTCGATACCTACCACGTCGACACCTTGTGGCTTATGAGCGTGCGTCAGATTCTCGCCGGCCTGCTCTTTATGGCCGTGGTTGTTACGCGCGACCGCGAGCGCCTGATTAAGCTCTGGACCACACCCGCCGATCGCAAGCAGCTGCTGCTCTTTACCGCTTTTGGCCTGCTGTTCAACCAGTTTTGCTATCTTTCGGCCGTGCGCCTGACCAATGCCGGAACCGCGACGGTGCTCCAGTGCCTGCAGCTCGTTATCATCATGGGCTACGCCTGCGTGACCGATCGCCGCATGCCGCGTACTCGCGAAGTCATCGGCATTGGCCTGGCTCTGGGTGGAACCTTTTTAATCGCCACCGGCGGCGACCCTACCAGCCTGAATATCTCGCCGCTTGGCCTGGCAGCAGGTCTTATGTGTGCGGTCAGCGCCGCGTGTATGGCGGTGATTCCCGCCAAGATCCTGCCCGAATACGGCAGCCCCATCGTCACGGGCTCGGCAATGCTCACGGCGGGCGTGGTCTCATGTGTCTTCGTGCAGCCCTGGGCGCATATGCCGGCGCTCGACGCTGCCGGCGTCGAGGCGCTCGCGGTGTTCGTGGTTATCGGCTCGTTTTTTGCTTACATGCTCTATATGCAGGGCGTTAAGGACATCGGCTCGGTGCGCGCGAGCCTCATCGGAACTGTGGAGCCGGTTTCGGCGACCATCACCAGCGCCGTTATGCTGGGCACGGTGTTTTTGCCGACCGACCTTATCGGCTTTGTCATGATCATCGTGATGATGTTCCTCACAGTGTAGCTAGCGCCGCCGCCAAGACAGAAAAGGTGTTGTGCCGCATTTTCGCCAATTGACGTCCGTGTCTGGAGTTTAGCTGTCGATGCTCAAAATGCCATAAACTGGTAACGTTATGGATTTTTTCATTGCGACTCAATTGCGAGGATTTCTTTATGGCTGGTAATCACTTTAAGGGCAGCGATAGCGGCCGCCCTGCAGTTCCGCCGCGTCCGAACGGGGCTGGTAAGGCCGGCACGCCGGGCGGCGCTGGACAGGGCGGTTCCGGTAAGCGCGTGTCCCCGGGCGAGACGGCGATGTTTACCGCTCTGTACGAGCAGTCTCAAAAGGCAAAAAAGACCGGCCGTGCAAGAGGAAATGTCTTTGCGGACAGTGCAACCTCCGCGTCGCAGCCGAGCGGGGCTCCTTCGGTACCCGCGAACAACGCGGGTGCTGCCAACGCCGCGAATGGCGCCGGCAGCGTTAATGCCGGCAAGGCCGCCAACAATACTCCCTCTGCCGGTGGCGCGGGGCTTACGGGTAACCTTGGCACGATTTACACCGGCGCCTCCGAGACTGGCACGTTCGCCCGCCTGGATGATAGCGGTGCCGAGTTTGCGGGCTCGGGTTCCAAGGAAGATTATTACGATTTTGGTTTGAACTACGGTAGCGACGCTTCGTCGAGTTCGACCTCTGACGGTCTGGTCCGTCATCGCCATCGCAAGGGCGAGCGCAAAAAGCGTCACACCGGCGCCATTATTGCCGCTGCGGTCGCGGTGCTTCTCGTTGCGCTTGGCGCAAGCGGCTTTATGCTGCTTAACTCGGCAAAGACCGTAAAGAGCGAAGCGAAGGAGGCTGTCGAGATTGTCGGTGGCCTTAAGGACAAGGTCACGTCGGGCGATTTTTCGACGCTGCCTGACGACGCGAAGAAGATCGATGAGCTCTGCAACAGCATGAAGGCGGAGACCTCGAGCCCGCTGTGGACGGCGGCTTCGTTTATCCCGGTGTATGGCAGCGATATCAATGCGGCCCGCACCATGATTGATGCCCTGTCCGATGTCTCGAGCAACGCGCTGGTTCCCATGGCCGATAACCTCTCGCAGGCCACGCCCGGCAAGCTGTTCCAGGACGGCATGATTAACGTGTCCGCGCTACAGGCCGTTGCCGATTCGCTTTCCGATAGCTCCAAGGTGTTCAAGAGCGCCAACGAGAAGGTTCAGGGCATTGGCGATACTCATATTTCCCAGGTGACCGAGCTGGTCGATAAGGCCAAGGACGGCTTTGCCACCCTCAACGGTGCGGTTGACGCGGCGGAGAAGGTCGCCCCCGTCCTTCCCCAGATGCTCGGCGCCAACGGCCAGACGCGCAACTACCTTATGTACGCCATGAACAACGTCGAGATTCGTGCCTGCGGCGGCTTTGGCGGTTCGCAGGGCCTGATTTCGGTCACCGACGGTCAGATGTCGATTGGCGAGTTTGTTCCCCGCATTGGACTCAGCGAGGATGAGGCGGTCGAGAGCGTCGACGAAGAGGATGAGGCGCTGTTCGGCAACCACAGTAACCTGTACAACTCGGGCAATACCTATTCGCCTGATTGGCCCCGCAACTCGCAGCGTGTCGCCGCGCTGTGGAAGTCCCAGTATGGACAGGACGTTGATGGCGTCATCGGTATCGACCCGGTGTTCCTGCAGTATCTGCTGGGCCTGGTCGGTAATGTCTCGCTGCCCGACGGAACGGTTGTCGACGGCACCAACGCCGCAAAGGTCCTCATGCACGATGTGTACTGGAACTATCCGGTCGAGGAGTCGGACGGCATCTTTGCATCCGTCGCCAGCGCTGCCTTCGACAAGATCCTTGGCGGTATCGGCGATGTCGATGTTACGAAGCTTGTCAGCGCCGTTGAGCGCGGTGCCGAAGAGGGCCGCCTGATCGCGTGGATGAGAAACGATGATGAGCAGAATGCCATCAAAGAGACAGGCATTGACGCTTCGCTGCCCGATCCGGAAGATCCGAGTGCCGATCCCGTTGCCGGCGTTTACTTTAACAACCTGAGCTTCTCCAAGCTCGACTGGTATCTGAACGCCGACACTCAGATTGGTCAGGGCATCAAGAACGGTGACGGCACGTGCTCCTATCGCATCACCGTTACCCTGACGAACATCATGACGCAGGAGGAGGCTGGCAAGCTGCCCGACTACGTTGCGGCGAGCGCACCCGATGCCGCGCGTGACGACGAGCGTCTGAATGTCTCGTTGTTTGCCCCGACGGGTGGCAACATCAGTGACCTTACGGTTGAGGGTACCCAGTTTGGTCTTGGTGCCGCTACGTGGCATGGAATCCCCTTCTATTCGGGCACCGTTGACCTGCATGCTGGCGAGACGACGACGATCACGTATACGCTGACCACGTCGGCCGAGGCGGGGGACAAGCCGCTTACGCTGCGTCAGACTCCTACATGCCAGGCGGCTCGCGACAGCGCGTCGGCGTAGGGTTTTTCTGGTAGCGCAGATAATCGAGTACCATTTTGGAGCGGACAGGCAATCTGTCCGCCCCTATTTTGTAAGGAGAGCGCATGAAGTACTTTGGCACCGACGGCTTTCGCGGTGAGGCCAACGTTGGGCTGACGGTAGAGCACGCTTATAAGATTGGCCGTTTTGTGGGCTGGTATTACGGCGCCAACCGCAGTGCTAAGGCGCGCGTTATCGTGGGCAAGGACACACGTCGCTCGAGTTATATGTTCGAGGCGGCGTTGGTGAGCGGTCTGGTCGCGAGCGGTGCGGACGCCTATATGCTGCACGTGATCCCGACGCCGGGCGTGGCGCATCAGACCGTGGAGGGCTGCTTCGATTGCGGCATCATGATCAGCGCGAGCCACAACCCGTTTTGCGATAACGGCATTAAGCTCGTCAATAGCGACGGTTTTAAGATGGACGAGGACGTACTGGAGCTCATCGAGGACTACATCGATGGCAAGAGCGAGGTGCCGCTGGCCACGGGCAACCACATCGGCGCCACGGTGGACTACATGCAGGGCCGCAACCGCTACATTGCTTCGCTCATCGCCAGCGCGAACTTTTCGCTGCAGGGCGTCAAGATCGGTATCGACTGCGCCAACGGCTCGGCTTCCTCGGTGGCCAAGCCGGTGTTCGACGCGCTGGGCGCTGACGTGCGCGTGATCAACGCCGCGCCCGATGGTTTTAACATCAACGTCGACTGCGGCTCCACGCATATGGAGCGTCTGCAGCGCCATGTGGTGGAGCAGGGCCTGGACGTGGGTTTTGCCTACGACGGCGATGCCGACCGCTGCCTGGCCGTGGATGAGCGCGGTCGCGTGGTAGACGGCGACCAGATCCTGTACGTGTGCGGCGTGTATCTGAACAAGCACGGGCGACTCTCGGGCGGTACCGTGGTGCCGACGATTGCCAGCAACTTTGGCCTGGTCAAGTCGCTGGAGCTTGCCGGTCTGAGCGCCGTGACCAGCGGCGTGGGCGACCGTCACGTGTATGCCAAGATGCGCGAGGGCGGCTACAGCCTGGGTGGCGAGCAGACGGGCCATACGATCTTTGGCGATATCGAGCGCACGGGCGACGGCATTATGACCTCGCTGCGCGTGATGGAAGTGATTCGTGCCGAGCGCGAGACGCTCTCGCAGCTCACGGCTCCGTGCAAGCTGCTGCCGCAGGCGCAGGTGGCCGTGCACGTGGCGGACAAGGACGCCGCGCTCGAGAACATGGGCGTGCAGAACGCCATCGCCGAGGCCGAGGCTGCGCTGGCAAGCGAGGGCCGCGTGCTCGTGCGCAAGAGCGGAACCGAGTCGGTTATCCGCGTGCTGGCCGAGGCACCCGACCAAGCATCCGCCGATGCCGCCATGAAGCGCATCGCCGCCGCGCTGGAAGCTCTGTAAGGTAGTCATTGGGGACGTTCTTAAACAACTAGGTGGAAAGGGGACGCCGCGGATTGGTTCCGCGGCGTCCCCTTTGCGTTGACGTGTCGGTTATGCCTTACAGCTCGTAGAGCGTGGTGAACTTGTCCTGCAGGTAGCTGCAGTAGTAGCGGGCATCGAACGCCATGCCGCACGCGCCCTTGATGAGCTCCGGCGCGTCCTTGGCGCGGCCCCACTGCCAAATGTGCTCGCCCAGCCAGGCGCGGACGGGTGTCAGGTCGCCGCTCGCACAGGCGCCGTTGAGGTCGACACCGTCGCGGCACATGGCCGGCACAAACATGGCGTCGTAGGCGCTGCCCAGCGCATAGGTGGGGAAGTAGCCAAACGAGCCGCCGCTCCAGTGCGTATCCTGTAGGCAGCCGTGCGTGTCGTCGGGAACGGGAATGCCCAGGTACTCATCCATGAAGCGGTTCCAAAGCGCGGGGATATCCTTGGCTGTGGCCTCGCCGGCAAACAGCATGCGCTCGATCTCGTAGCGCACCATAACGTGCAGCGGATAGGTGAGCTCGTCGGCCTCGGTGCGGATCAGCGAAGGCTGCGCGATGTTCACGGCGTGGTAGAGCGTGTCCTCGTCGACGTCGCCGTAGACCTCGGGTGCGTGGCGGCGCAGCACCTCGAGCAGCGGTCCCATAAAGGCGCGGCTGCGACCCACGGTGTTCTCGAAAAAGCGGCTCTGGCTCTCGTGGATGCCCATGGAGGTGCCGCCCTCAAGACAGGTGCGCGCATAGGCGGGATTGACGCCCAGCTCGTACATGGCGTGTCCCGCTTCGTGGATGATGCTGTAGACGTTGGAGATGCAATCGTCCTCGTAGATGTGTGTCGCGATGCGCGCGTCACCCACGGCAAAGCCCTCGCTAAACGGGTGCTCGGTAAAGGCAAGCGTGGTGTCGTTCAGGTTCAGGCCGACGAGCTTCATAAGGTCGAAGCTCATGGCGCGCTGGGCGGCCTCGGGCACGCGGGCGTGCAAAAAGTCGGCAGCGGGCTGCTGGCCGCGCTCGCCGATAGCGTGCACGAGCGGCACGACCGTGGCCTTGACCTCTTCGCAAAACGCATCGAAGCTCTCGGCAGAAAGGCCGCGCTCGTACTGGTCGAGCCAAACGTCGTATGGGTCGCGCTTGGGGTCCATGAGTTCGGCCTGATGCTTAAGTTGGGCGACGATTTTATCCACATAGGGCTCAAAACTCGCCCAGTCGTTGGCCGTCTTGGCCTTGTGCCACACGGCATCGGCCTCGCAGGTGAGCCTGGTCCAGGCCTCGGCCTCCTCGGTAGGAATAACGCTTGCCTCGCGCTGGTCGCGGCCGAGCACGCGGATCTCGTCAAGCAGCTGCGGGTCGTCGATCTTGCCGCCGGCGACGGTCTCGCGTGCCAGCGAGTGCACGAGTTCGACAGACTTCTCGCTGGTCAGTAGCTTGTGATGCTCGCCGGCAAGCGTGCCCATGGCGTCAGCACGGGCGGCAGCACCGTTGGCAGGAGCAATCGTCGCTCCATCGAACTCGGCAATCTTGAGCAGGTACTCGCGAGTCCACAGCTTGCCCTCGAGTTTGCGGAACTTTTTGACGGCCTTGTCGACTTTAGCAACCTTGACGCCCTTGGCAGCTTTTGCCACGGCGGCCTTGGCCTTCTTATCGAGTTTCTTTCCCATACCGTATCCTTAATCTCGCAGGCCGAGCGCCTCGGGTGGGCGCGCGGCCAGTTTGCACAGCTACTCGCCTTGTACCCAGCACGAACAAAACGGAACACGGCGATATGCTCGCAGAATGTGTTATCCTATAGCCCAATGCGTTGACGGAGAGGGTTTTGCCCGCCGCGTCGCCGGCAAGAGAGGGAAGGTCATGGGCTGCAAGCCTTCCTGCGGTGGCAAGGGCTAAGCGTTCACTCCCGAGCAGCAACCTCAACGGGCACGCGGCCAGCGGCGGCGATGTCCCCAGTAGGGAAGCCGTGAGCCTCGCGACAAGGGGCAAAGAGTGGGCGCGGCGGGCCAGACATCCGCCGGGTCAAACAAGGTGGTACCGCGGAATTCAACCGTCCTTGGGCAATGCACATGCCCGAGGGCGGTTTTTTGTTACCGAACCGGGCCGCGTTTTCGCAACGTCAGACGGCGGCAGCCGCCTCGGCAAGCGGGGAGCGCGAGAGACGAAAGGGAAGACATGAGTCTGATTGATGATCTGGTCAAACTCGAGGAAGAGGCCAAGGAGCTCGTCGCAGGCGCCGACGATGCCGCCAAGCTCGAGGCTGCGCGCGTTGAGCTACTCGGTCGCAAGGGCCGTATCACCGGCCTGATGCGCATGATGGGCAAGCTCGCCCCCGAGGATCGTCCCGTGATGGGTAAGCGCGCCAACGAGATGCGCCAGCTGATCGAGGGCATGCTCGACGAGCGCACCACCGAGATGAAGGCCGCCGCCCTCAAGCACGCGCTCGAGCACGAGGCCGTCGACATCACGCTGCCGGGCATCCGTCCGCAGATCGGTCACCAGCACCTGATCAAGCAGATCATCGAGGAGGCCGAGGACATCTTCTGCGGCATCGGCTACACCGTCGAGTCCGGCCCCATGGTCGACACCTCCTACTACAACTTCACCGCGCTCAACGCCCCCATGGATCACCCGAGCCGCTCGGCCCGCGATACTTTCTACGTGGTCGACAACAACCCCGGCAGCGTCGCGCACCCCGAGGCTCACGCCCACGGTGAGTCCGATGTGCTGCTGCGCACCCAGACCTCGGGCGTGCAGATCCACACCATGGAGTCGCAGAAGCCGCCCATCTACATGATCTGCCCGGGCACCGTCTACCGTCCCGACACGGCCGATGCCTGCCACCTGCCTCAGTTCAACCAGATCGAGGGCCTGGTCGTCGACGAAGGTATCACCTTTGGCGACCTTAAGGGTACGCTCGACTACTTTGTTAAGTGCATGTTTGGCGAGGACCGCAAGACGCGTTACCGCCCGCACTTCTTCCCCTTCACCGAGCCTTCCTGCGAGGTGGACGTAAGCTGCCACGTCTGCGGCGGCAAGGGCTGCAACTTCTGCAAGCACAGCGGCTGGATTGAGATTCTGGGCTGCGGCATGGTCGACCCCAACGTCCTGATCAACTGCGGCATCGATCCCGAGAAGTACACCGGCTTCGCCTTTGGTATTGGCGCCGAGCGCGTCGCTGCCCTGCGCTACGACCTGCCCGACCTGCGCACGCTCATGACGGGTGATATGCGCTTCTTGAATCAGTTCTAGGCTGCGGCTTGCCCAAGCACGGCACCTCGGCGCTCATTCGTCGCTTGCGTACCAAAGTACGCGGCGCTCCTCTTTCGGGCCGATCTGCCGCACTTGGACAACCCTCGCTTTGTAAGGAATGTTCACAAAGTTGAAGTTTCCACCTGCATCTCTTCGCAGGCTTTCAGTATGAAAGGAGAGCTAGATGCGTGTTTCTTACGACTGGCTCAAGACCATGATCGATATTCCGGAGGATCCCA
>CAUEUQ010000056.1:0-13579 GCA_959021215.1 uncultured Collinsella sp.
AGCTCGGCCTGTCCATGTCCACCGCCGTCAACGCGTTCCTCAGGGCGCTCGTCCGGGAAGGCGGGATGCTGTTCGAGATGAAGGTAAAGGCGCCGGCAATCGACTTGAAACGGTAGACCCTTCACGATTAACCCGACCGATCTTGAGCACATCGCCCCCCTGCCGGATTCAAACCCTGCAAGGGGGCGATAACTTTGCATTTTCAAAATACGATTGGGCTGAATGTCGATACTGGTCTAACAGAGCCTTAGTTTTTTAGATATTGCGTCAATGTCCATTTCGTCTCTTTTAGCGCTGAATACGATGTATCGCGTTCATTTTCTCATGCCTTATAAGGAATATATGAGACGGCTGAATTCGTAGATGCCTGTTGTAAATGAATGTATGTGAGAAAGCTAACAACTACTTAATAAGAGTTGCGTTTGGCATCAGACAACGAAAACCGTTGCATTTTGTCTCATGCAACTAAAAGGGTTGCGTTTGGTATATAGCAACGAAAACAGTTGCATTATGTCTCATGCAACTAAAAGGGTTGCTTTTGGTGTCTAGCAACGAAAACAGTTGTTATAATGCGTAAAAAGTAGCAATTGAGGAGCGACAGATGACGGATTATTCAGTGCTGATGCTGGACATAAAGCAATCGAGAAAGCTAAACGAGGCTCAGAGGCAGAGCGCTCAAGATGACCTTCTTGGAGCGTTGAATTGTGCGAACGCTTTGTTCTACGACTCGTTGGAAAAGCCGCTCATGTTTAGCGCGGGGGATGAGATTCAGGGTATGTTTCGAGACCTCCCTAGCGCATTTCTTGCCTATCGTTATTTACGGATTCTCGTGCAAACGGTTGAGTTGCGCGGGGGGATAGGGATTGGCTCCTGGACGACTCGAACGGAATCCTCTCTTTCAACTGAGCAAGATGGAACGGCCTATCATCGGGCTCGGGCTGCGATCGACGCCGCAGAGAAGGATAGATTTAAATCGCTCAAAATATTTGACGAAAAAGGGTGCTCAAATTTATATGAAGCTGCAACAGCTAGCAGCATTGGGATAATCGAGAGACGAAACAAGCCTCAGAAGAGAACGTGCGAAATCGTTGAGTTGACTTGTCCTTTAATATTTGATTTGTGGGCGAGAAAACCAGGACAAGCCAATCGCTACAAAGAGGCAATAGCTCAACGGCTGGCGAATACGGGACTCGATTTTCAAAATGATATCGAACCAAGAATAACCAGCATGGAAAAGCCTTTCGACGCGGTGCAGGTGGAGCTTGAAAAGAGCCTTATGGGGATTCCTGGGCTGCTTGAGATTGCGACGGGCGCGTCACGCCAGGGAATCGAAAAAAGCATGCGGAATGCGAGCATCCAACTGGAGAGAGAGCAAGCTGCACTTGCTGTATACGTTTTGAGCAGGGAGGGTGCAGAAAAATGCTGACTCTAGGAATTGTGCTCATCGCTCATTGCATCTTTGATTTCTATCTACAGTCCACAGGGATGGCTGTTCAAAAAGAGACCGATAATAAAGTACTGGTTCTGCACTGCGTGATTTACTGTGTCGGAATTAGCTTGATTGTTAACGCGATTTACGAAATTGGATGTTTGCAGAACTCAATTATCTTTGGGGTGCTGATAGCCTCGCATTATTTTATGGATGGTCCAGCGAGGCTCTATTTGTGTAAAGGCGGACGATCGCCAATTGCTCGTTTTGCTATTGACCAGATAGCTCACGTTCTAATTTTGACTGCGCTCGATTTCTTCCTATTATTTTGCGCAAGGACGAGAGGCTTCACAGTGGAATTAATCCAAGTTCATTCAGTCGAACTTGCTTGGACGGGAAGCTTTGTTGCGGTCTGCCGTCCTGCGGGGATAGCCGTTTCGAAAATGCTTGAATCTGCAAGAGGACAAAATAGCGATGAAAAAGGCGATACCGTTCATTCAGGAAAGTGGATTGGAATTTTTGAGAGACTGATAGTGGTCGCTTTATCGTTACTAGCTCAATATTCGGCGATCGCATTTGTTTTTACAGCAAAGAGTATCGCTCGGTTCAAGGAGATTGAGAACAACCAGGGATTTGCTGAAGTATATCTTCTGGGAACACTAGCCAGCGTTGTTTTTGCAATGGGCTCAGCGCTTTTATTCAGCTATTTGTTTAGTCTCCGTTAGACCAAGATTCACACGGACGAGTCGTCGCCCCTCCCAATAATCCCAGAAGGGCTACGGGGCGACCTCCAGGGCGTCCCGCGTGCTCTCGTATGTGCCGCCCGGGAGCTGGGCCTCCGGCGATCCTGAGCACATCGCCCCCTTGCCGGATTCAAACCCGGCAAGGGGGCGGTTATTTTGCAATTGAAAGAAGATGGCTGGGCAGAATGTCAATCCTGGTCTAACAGAGCCAATCAAAACCTAATAACAACTCGACCTAGAACCGTTCGAGAATTTCGTCGGCATTCTCTCGCAGCTAGATATCTAGGTCCGGCAAACTGCACGTAGCCCCTCTGTGGCGCCTGAATAACCTCTCTTTGTAGCAATTTTGCCCTAATGGAGCTGACCTCATTGGTCTTTTTACCCATGCGCCTAGCAATCTCGGATGATTTGGACTGTCGTTTGTCCTCGCACATCGCCAAAGGTATTTGATATCGTTAGGCCCCAGTCCAGAAATCACGGGCTCGTGAACAACATCGTGAAAACGAGCCTCTGCCAGCGCAATGCCTTCGGCAACATCGTGCTCGCTCACAATGGCACTTTTGGCACGATGCAAGTTGGCGCGCTACCAAATGGAATAACCGACCAGTTGCACCAGATAGACATAGCCCTTAGTGGCCTTAGCGGCTCTCGACAGAAGATTGTCCTCTATGGTCAAACCAGTCGCGACAAAGCTATCGCCCATAGAGAGCGCTACCTCCACTTGTTTGCCTTTCTAGGGAATCGATTATTGGTCAATCTTAGCTTTAAAAGTTTATCGTAGACTATATCCGATTATATCCAGTTGTATAAGTCTGTATAAACGTATCGCGGAAGTATCGAGCTTTCGTAATTTGTCTTAACGGACAGTCCAACGTTACTTTCTTCCAAGCTCATAGCGAAAGAAAGTTAAGGACTTCCTAAAATCCATTGTCTAAAGCGAGAAGTACTCGCTCTCAGCGGATAAGTTCGGCCCCAACCATGGATCGCCCGTCAAGAAGAACTCAGGCCAGCGCTGCATGAACAGCGCTTGCTCGCGCTTCCAGCGGCGCAGTTTTTCCTCGTTGGTCTCTTCCCTGCCGCGCGAGGTGAACTCGTAGTGGTACAGCTCGGCATGGGGCGTAAAGATGGCGCGGTAGCCGGCCTCCCACACGCGCAGGCAAAAGTCAGCGTCGTTAAAACCGACGGCGAATTCCTCGTTATAGCCTCCGACCTGTTCAAATACGTCGCGTCGCACCATCTGGCAGGCGCCCGTTACGGCGCTAAAGTTGCCCGGGCGCACAGCGCGGGCAAGATAACCCTCGCGCTTTGCCGAGAAGTCCTGGTTGGCATGGGCAAGTGCTCCACGCACGCCAACCAAAATGCCGGCATGCTGCACCAGATGATCGGCAAAGTAGAGTTTGGCGCCCACCACGCCCGCATCGGGACGCTGCAGATAGCCCATCATCTCTTCGATAAAGTCGGGGCTTATGACCTCGGTATCGTTGTTGAGCAGCAGCAGGTAGTCGCCCTTGGCATGCTCCACGCCAAAGTTAATGATCTGGGAGTAATTGAACTCACCCGGCCAGTACACAACGCGCGCGATACCCTTGCCTTCGGATGCCGCAGCCACGCGCTCTGGCAGGGTTTCGTAATACGCAAACGTCTCCGGGGCTTCGCTGTTGTTCTCCACCAAGACGATCTCGTAATTGGCATACGTTGCCTTCTGAGCGATCGACATCACGCAGGCATCGAGCGTCTCAATGTGATCCTTGGTGGGAATCACAATGCTCACCAGCGGCGCAGGCTCCGGCAGCGCATAGCGCATGCGGTAGACAAACGGCGTCTCGGTCTCCTCGACCGTTCCGCAAATGCCCAGCGTGTTAAAGTGGCGCTGAAGCGCAAGGCGCCCGGCTTCAATAGCATACGGCTTGCTATCGGCAGAGCCATCGGCGGTCGATCCCGGATGAACGCGCCAGTGATACAGCACGTGCGCAACATGCTCAAAGCGCGCGCCCGCTGCAAGACAGCGAAGCGTCAGGTCGTAGTCCTGGGCACCCGCAACGTCTTCTGGGGACATGCCAATGTAATCGATGAGCGCCTTCTCCACCATCAGGAAATGCGTCACACAGTTATGGCTATAGAGCAGGTCGGCGTTGAGCTTGGTCTTAAAGACCGGCTGACCCCACTCCCCCGTTTTCTGAAACATGTCCTCGTCGCAGAACAGGACCTGGGGGCGCTCGCCCTCGGCCGCCTTATTCAGCGCGGAAACATACTGGAATAACGCGTCCGGTTCCAGAATGTCGTCATGGTCCAAGAACGCGATGTAGTCTCCAGCCGCCTGCTGAATACCAGCGTTGGTGTTGAGCACAATGCCGCCGTTGCCGGGCAGCTCAATGCGACGAACGCGCTCATCGTTGGCACTTGCTGCAAGATTGGCCACCGCATCCCATTCGGGCGAGGCGTCCATAAGCAGCGATTCCCAGTTGTCATAGCTCTGGGCTAGCACCGAGTCCAGCAGCTCGCGCAGGTAGACCCGATCAGTCTTGTAGCACGGCACCACAATGCTCACGAGCGGTCTATAGGCAAAGGCCGCCGAAGCGACACGCTGGCACGCCAAATCGCCCGGCTTTGCGCGATGTTGCTCAAACCAACGTCGATAAGCTGCGTCGTCTGCACGCGCGTCCTTCATGCGGTTCCAGCTGTCATCGAACATGCCGTTGTACAGGCGACCATCCATGGCGCAAAACCCGCTTTGGATCCGCTCTGTGGGATCGTTCACGATCGCGACAAAATCTCGTATATCCTGAGGTATCTCAACACTCAGATACGTTTTATTGACGCGGCAACCGTTGCGCTGGGGAACATCGACCTGCGATTCAAACACATGCACGGTGACATCGATGGCATTCATATGCGTATCAAAGATCTGGAGCTCAGGTGCGCACTGGGGGTCTCCAGCCCAGGTAACCTCATAGCGCCACACCGCGCCGGCGTCTGCCGGCAAATAGCGAATGGCATCGATCTCGTAGCGACCGCAGCATTCGCCACGCTGCGCATCGCGGATAAGCGCGCACAGCGAAGGCTTTGCTTTGTAGTTAATCTTGGATTCCAGCTTGGCCACGCGGCTATCAAGGCGAATGGAGCCCAACCTTTGGCCATCGGATGCAAAAACGACATCCATCGACGAGTCATCCAAAAACGGAAGCACCAAGACAGCGAGCTCGCGCTCGTAATCGGAAACGGAAGGGCAAAGCGCCAGCACACGGCCATGATCGACCGGGAGCACCAGCGACGGCACACAAGAACCGCTCGTCGTCGCATGGGCAAACGCTTGAGAACCCTCCTGCTCAATAAGCGCAGCGACATCCTGACCGGCAAAACGAAGCAGCACAAACAGACGGCCCTGACTGCGGCAAAGTGCCAAACGCTTGATACTCATCTACACTTCTCGCTTTCCCAGGGCGTTCGCCGCCATGCGCTTGCAGGCACCCAGACGCCCAAACCTCAAGACGTCGTAATCGAACATGAGCTTTTTGCACGCACGGGCATTGGGGGCCTTACTGGTAAGCGCCGCGCGCACCATAGCGGCAACAGACGGGGCACATTGTGCAAGCGCAGCATCGCTACCCACAGCAGAACCGGCAAGCGCTGTGGCAACGGCAGCAAACACCTTGCCGCAGTCCGAACCCAGCAACCTGAGCGCATCGTACAGCACCAGATCGCATAGGAAGTACGCCAGGTCCTCGGCATGCTGGACATCGAGACCGTCGCGCTGCCAGTCAGCCAGCACCGCGGAGTAAATCTTCACGTGCTCCAGCAGGCGCGTCTCGTCGTCGTAGCGCATGGTGTCCATGAGCGAACCCTTGCGCGCCACGCGGTAGTCATACAGCTTGTTCGAAATAAGCGCGGTCTTGCGCGAGCGACCGTACACGGCAAAATCGAAGACCTGGTCCTCGCCATACTTAACGGTTTCGTCGAACACGATCCCGTTACCCAGCAAAAACTCACGCTTGCAGGCGGTGCGCCATGCAAAGGGGCGAGATGCTTCCTTAAACAGTAGGTCGGAGCTATAGCCTTCAAACGACACATCGCGCGGGCTCAGCACATAGTTAAGCCACGGATACCCCGCCTCCAGCGGATACGGATTCGCACCAAAGGTCAAAACATCACAGCGCTCGCGCTCAAAGGTATCGACGATCACGCGGCATGCATCGGGCGTAAAGCGGTCGTCGGAATCCAAAAACGCGACGATAGACGCCGTGGACGCAGCGATGCCTGCATTACGTGCACTCGACAGGCCGCCGTTCTCCTTATCAACCAGCCTAAAGCGCGCGTCCTTATCGCAATAGGCAGCCGCAATATCGCGCGAACCGTCCGGCGAGCCATCGTTGACCAGCACGCCTTCCCAATCGGGCATGTCCTGCGCAAGCAGGGAGTCCAGGCACCAGGCCAGGCACTCCTCCACTTTGTAGATGGGAACGACAACGGAAATCTTGGGGGTAGCCATAATCACTCGCTCCTACTGTGCGGCGGGAACGTCATCAGGGTGCGGGTTGTCGCCGTAGGTGCGCTGATACGTCAGCACGCGCCACACCAGCGGCAGGCCGCCAATCTTAAAGTAATGCTTAAACGTATTGATCTTGCCCGGCTTCTTAAAGCCAAAGCGCGAATCGATATAGGCGCGAGGCGACTTGACCATCAGGCGCAAGTCGGTCTCGCCACGCGGATCAAACAGCGACAGGTCAAAGCGACCGGCATCCCAATCGGCCTTGAGCTCGGACGAGGCTTTCTTCCAAAACTGCTCACGCAGCTCATCGACCAGACGCTCATCATTCCAACGGTACGTATCGACCTTCATGCGCATTAAAATGCCCTGAAGCTGAGCCTTGAGCTCGGGACGCTCGTCCAAAAAGCGCTGCATCTCGACATACTCGTCGCACACGCAAAACACCTTGTTGGGCGAATTAACGGAGCTCTTCTCGTTATCCTGGCGATAGCACAAAATGGGGTCCGCAATAAACGCGGCACGCTCGGCGCAAGCCCAAACCTTAAAGTTAAAGCCTGCGTCCTGATACGAGGCACCCGGCGTGGGAAGGAACCGAATCTGATTGTCGTTGAGGAACGCGCGCCGATAGATAGCCGACCAAATGGAAGGTTTGCGGTAGAAGATGCCCGGGTGATCGACGGGGCGATACGCGGCGCCCGTCATATGCTCGTCGATGATCCCAAACAGCTCACGGCGCTCGCCGGGCGTGGACCAATACAGGTAAAAGTCGCCCTTAACGACATCGGCATGCTCAGCATCGGCCTTGGCGACCAGCTTTTGGAGCGAATCCTCAAACATAAAGTCGTCGGACTCAAGGATGCCCACGTACTCGCCGCGCGCCGTCTCCAGGCCGCGGTTCATCGAGTCGCCGTAGCCGCTGTTGGCCTTGTCGATCATCTTTACACGGGGGTCGCGCTCCATGTACTCGCGGATGATATCTGGCGAACTATCGGTAGAACCGTCGTTGATGCAGATGATCTCGATGTCCTTGAGCGTCTGCGCCACGGCGGAATCGAGGCACTCGCGCAGGTAGCGCTCAACATTGCAGATGGGAACAAGCAGCGAAACTTTAGGGGTATCAGAGTTCTGCAAGAGAACCTCCTGTTGAATAGCGTATAACAGGGTTATTTTAGCAGCCGAGTTGCGGCGGGCGGCAGCGCTTGGAATTAGAGAAAGCGCTCCAGGCAGGCTTTGAGACCGCGAGTCGAAAGATAGAACAGCGTGGCGTCTGCCATCGAAACGCCCGAGGTCGCCGCAACGAGCTTATGGGCAACACGACGAACGGCACCCTTAGCAGGCATATCCGCCCACTCCGTTCCCAAAAACGTCGTGAGGTCCATGTTGACGCGAGCCGCCACGCGATAGAAGTCATCGGCATCCAAGCGCGCCAGGTCGAACACAATTAGGTCCAAAAACCAAGTTATCAGCTCGCCGGGGCACAGGTCTAAAAGACCGTAGGCCGCCCAGTCCTCCAAGACCTCCTCGAGCATCCTCATGTGGGCGTCAAGCTTTTTGGCGCGAGCCTCGGCACCGTTGAACTCGTGCGTCGCCGATTCGCTCTCCATCACGTAGTGGTAGAACTTGTCCGGCATGACGACGGTCTTGCGGGCAAGCGCATAAGCCGCAAATTGGAAGACGACGTCCTCGCCCAAAGCCAAACCGGGGGCGAAGCGAATGCCTTCGCGATTGAGCAGCTCGCACGAAAAAGCCGCACGGCAGGCATAGGGCTGCGCATTCGAATGGAACAGCAGTTGGGGATCACGGGCGCCGAAGGTACCAGCTTTGGGGCTCATGAGTTGCTGGACGCGCTTGGGGGCAGCATCGGCAGGTTCACAGACGCCGCCAAAAACGGCGGCCTCGGCATCTGCAGACTCCATGGAATGCAGCACGTGCTCGACCGTCCGGGCATCGATGTAATCGTCGGCGTCCACAAAAAAGACGGTCTCGCCCTCGGCGACATCGATACCGGCATTTCGAGCACACGAGACGCCCGCGTTTTCCTGGTCAATCACCAGTACGCGATCGTCGGCCTGCGCGATCTGGCGCAACACGTTCAACGAATCATCAGTCGAACCGTCGTTGACGCAGACAACCTGAATCGAGCGCTCGGACTGGGCCAACAGCGAATCGAGGCATCGCTGAATGGAGCGCGCAGAGTTGTAAACGGGGACGACAATGGTAGCTTTAGGACACGAGGCCTCTCCCATGTCGACCTACCCCCTCAGCGATTCGATGAGGAAGGCAGCGACCACGCCTGGGCCTCCAACCGAGGCGTAATACTTAGCACGCCCCAAGGCACCATCCGTCGCGAAACTCGGATGCTCGTCAACCCAGCCCTCAGGATCTTTGAGGATGGCAGCGAGATTTGCGCGCTTCCACGGCTTGAGGTCGTCAAGCGAAAAGTCCCCGGCGTCCAAGGCCGCTTGGAACTCCTTGGCCATCTGAACCAGGAACTCCTTATAGAACTTAGGCGCCAGGCGCACGTAGTTCCACATGTACGAATCGTACTTAATGAGCTGATTGAACTTGAGCATGCGCGCGACGTCATCACTTGCGTGGTCGCGGGCATAATCCTCTCGAATCCAACGCTCAATCTCGGCATACTCGGTATTGACGCAAAAGACCTTAGCCGAAGAATTGACCGAGGAATTCTCGTTGTCCTGGCGATACGACAACACGGCATCATGCAGGTAAACAGCCTTATCGGCACACGCGATAACCTTAAAGGCGAATGACGTGTCCTGAAAGGATGCCCCTGGAGTCGGCAAGAACTTGATGCCGTTGCGCTCAAGAAAATCGCGACGGTACACGGCCGACCAAATCGACGGCTTTTGCTTAAAGAACTGCGTCGTGTCGCTCGGGTGCACCGGCATGTCGCAGTCCTTGGCCTTAAACATCTCGTGCAGCGAACGGCGCTCCTCGGGCTTAGACCAGTAGAAATCAAAGTTAGCCTTCGCAAAGTCGGCATTATTGCTATCGGCGGCCGAGACAAGCTTTTCGAGTGCGTCGGGCGCCATAAAGTCATCGGACTCCAAGATGCCAACGTACTTGCCACGCGCCATCTCCAGACCGTGGTTCATTGAGTCGCCGTAGCCGCTGTTGACCTTGTCGATCATCTTGACGCGCCCATCGCGCTCCATATACTCGCGGATAATCGCCGGCGAGTTGTCGGTCGACCCGTCGTTAATGCAGATGATCTCGATGTCCTTGAGCGTCTGCGTCAGGGCGGAATCGAGACACTCGCGCAGGTAGCGCTGAACATTGTAAATGGGAATAAGCAGCGACAGAACAGGGCTGCCAGAGGCGTTAGTAGACAAATGTGCTCCTTAGGAAATACCTGTCGTTTCATGGTATCAAAGGGCCAGCGCGCCAGCGGGCGTTTATATAATCTATGGAGCCTCTTGCGGGCAAAGCAGCCCCACGTCATGCGGCGGGCCCATGGCAGGTTCCTGCGTTTTATTCAAAGCTTGCCGCCAAGGTGCGCCGAGCCTTTACAATAGGACCGTCCCAAGGACGTATTCGATAGCTTCCGCGCAGCACTCGCCCGCCGCGCGTGAAAGGATATATTGCCCCATGCCTTCAACCCTTCCCGCTCCCATCGACAAGCTCGCCATCGTCGTCGTTACGTACAAGCGCCAGGAACTCCTGGCCAACTTGTTCGACTCCATGACCGAGCTCACGGCAACGCCCTGGCGCATCGTGATTGTCGATAACGAGAATTCGCGCGAGACCGAGGCCATGTGCGCCGCATTCGACGAGCGCCTGGCCAACCTGTGGGGCATCGACACCGAGCAGCCCGACGCGCAGGGCGGCACCGACCGTGTCATCTACGCCCCGCAGCTCGAAAACGGCGGCGGTGCGGGCGGCTTCTCCGCCGGCACCAAATGCGCCTACGATCTGGGCGCCCAGTGGTTCTGGGTGATGGACGACGACGTGCTCGTCAACCCCGAAGGCATCGAGCGTCTTGCCAAGTGGACCGACCGCTACGATGTCATCCAGGGTTCGCGCCTGGACTTTGACGGCGGCGCTTTCTTTTGGCAGTACCAACTCATCCTTTCGCTCGGCATTCCCAACCCCGTCGCCAAGTGGGACTTGGGTCCAGAGGGTTATCGCGCCATGAACCAGCTGTGCTTTGAGGGCGGCATGTTCTCGCGCCGCGTGGTCGACAAGATCGGCCTGCCCGATGCGCGCTTCTTTATCTACGGCGACGATGCCTGCTACGGCTACGTAGCCAGCCAACACTTCCCCGCCGCCGTTGTTGCCGACGTGGTTCTCAAGCGAGCCCGCGCCGTCTCTAACTGGGATATCGCCGGCAAGCGCCAGCTCAACTCTACGAGCGACACCAACCGCTACTACATCATGCGCAACCGAGGCTTCCTCGCTCGCTATATGCAGATCTACGGTGACTACCACCCCATGCTGTTCCGCCTGGGCAATGCCGCGACCTTCTGCAAGGAATTCATTCGCCTGGCTGCGGTCGATAAGTGCTTTAAGACCGGCATTCCGGCGCTGCGCCGCGGCATGAAGGACGCCCGCAAGATCATCAAGGATCCCAACTGGAAGCCCATGCCGCCCATGAAGGACGCGGAGTAGTAAAGGGCTTTCGCCATCCCCTATAACCGCTGGCACACCACGGACACGCGCTGCCCATCAAACCCAAACCCCCAGCGTATGCGGCCAACGCCGGGTCGCGGCACACGGATTTCGTCGATACCGTCGCGCTCTATGTCGAGCAGCGCCTGCACGGCCAGCAATTCCAGGCCCAGCGCATCCACACCGGGGTCATACATCATGTTGATCGTTACCAGCGGACGTTCATCGAGCATACCGATCGTATCGGCTATGTCAAACACAGCGCCCGTAGGAAAAACCTGGATGTCCCAGCGATCCGCGCCACACTTTCGCCTCGAAGCAGGATTGGCATAGCCCGGCAATCCAAAGCAGAGTCCTTGCAAGAGTAGGTGATATGGCAGCGGTGTATCTGGGTCGGTCGCACCGATTCCCGCATCTCCCAAGATGCGGCTTAGCGCCCGCCTCACGGTATCCTCGTTCCCATGGCACAGCCCGTCGCGAAACGCATCGACGTCTCGAATGTCTTCCGCAGCGCACTCAAACCACTCAATAATCACTAGACGCAAGGCCTGACGAAGCTCGTTATTGGGCAATCGCAAAGCACAGAGGCGATCGCCATACTCTGGCTCCTCAGTCATATCTGTCGTCAGGAAACCTGACAAATACAGCGCCGTCCACAAGCCATCATCAGGCGAGGCCCCTAGCCCCGCAGCGCCCAAACAAAGCGGGACCCCAACGCATCCATGGGCCTCGAGCAAATCAAACAAGACCGAAAGGCGGTCGAGATTCCAGTCACTAACTACCCTACTCAGGCAATCCGCATACCCATACAGATCGGCACGCACGGGCGCCGTGCAGCCTCGGTCCAGAAAACCGATCACACGCGCTGGACTCGAGCAATAGGCCCTACCAAACCGATATCCCTCGAGCCATTCACGCGCATCATCCAGGTATTCCTCGCGCCCAACATGATTCAACAGAGCCTGGACCTCGGCATCCGAAAAGCCGAAACAACGGTCACACCAGGTCGAAAGCGGCGCCGTCAGACAATACGAGCAGCCATGCAAAGAAAGCGCCGCTTCGGCAGGGCCGGGATACTCCCCCATCAAACACGTCAGCCGCAACGAATCGTGCGCAGTGGCAATGGCGTCGAACAGTACGCGATCGAATAGCCCTGCCGGATCGGTGTCGGAAGCGTCCCTCGCGCTCGCACGGCGAGACCACGCCGCATCGTACCCATCAACGAGCAATACAACCTGCTCATCGCAGGCCATCTCCAGCAGCTCAATGAGCACACCGAGCACCGAGTCAACCTCGTCCGCGCTCGCCACGCCACGCGCGACGTGTTCGATGTGACGCACCTTATCTCGAGCTAAATCCGGAGCCTCCAAGAGCGCCAACAAGCGAGCGCACTCGCCCGAAAGGGCATCGCGCACGACGCCGGCAACAGCGGGGCCACGCCTCGCAGCGCCAGAAAAGTCCAGCGATATCACCGGATAGCAAGCGTACTCATCCCGATAGCGCCCGCCGTCTGCATCCCAAATCTGAGCATCGGCAAACAAACGCTGGCCAGAGCGACCGACCGCTGGACGCTCCAGAAAAGCCCTGAGCATCGACAAGTTCATGCTCTTGCCAAAACCCTCGGGTCGACAGCACACCACAACGGACGCGTCGCAGTCCAACACATCGGCAATAAACATGGTCTTGTCAACCAGCATGCAGCAACCAAGGGCCTCCGCATAGTCGTGCATGCCAATGGGCAAAACCGCATCGTTGGCACAGCCGATCAAACGCACGCCAAAGCCGGCATCACAACCATTATTCGCCTGTTCAGACACCAAAACGTTCCCCCTAAATCGCAACACGACGCCAATTGTAATGACCGCATCGCATGTACCGATGTCACCGCGCAAACATATCGGGCAACGGTAGCAACAAGAGGCGTGAGGGGGCACAACTAATCGTTGCACAATCAGAACGGGGCCCGACGCATTCGCACCGGACCCCGTCCCGACTCTTTAGTTATCTGGCAACCGAGAGGCTACTCCTCCGAGCCGTCCTCCCCAGCAGCCTTCTTCTGCTGATCGAGCTTATGCTTACCGCTCACGATGGACGTAGCGCCCAGCGTAGCCAAGCTCGCACTGGCAAGGCTCGCCATCACGATCAAGTCGCCCGTCTTGGGCATATTGCCGCCAGATGACTTGGTCGTTGTAGTCGTCGTGGTTGTAGTGGCCACCGTCTTGGAGTCATTTTGCTCTTGGTTCTGGTTGTCGGTGTTGCCCTTACTGCTGTCCTCGCCCTGCTGCTTTC
>CAUEUQ010000057.1:0-13392 GCA_959021215.1 uncultured Collinsella sp.
GAGACGGCGAGATAGCCGGCAGGCCGGCATGTCAATCCTGGTCTAACAGAGCCAATCTTAATGGCATGGACGTTGAAAACCTATATGGTCTCCCGCTTGCTAAAAGCCCGGGTGCAGGCGGGGTCGGTCCCAGGGGGAGAGAGGGGAGCGGCTGGGTTTGTATCGCATAGGGCCGCTCCCTTCTCGGGGGAAAGCGAGGCGATGCGCTACTGCGCGTCCGCCATAGTGTCGGCGAGCTCCTTGTACCAGAGTGCCGACTGCTTGATGTAGCGTTTTTGCGTGTCGAAGTCGATGTAGAACAGGCCGTAGCGCTTGTTATAGCCATTGGCCCACGAGAACTGGTCCTGCAGGCTCCAGATAAAGTAGCCCTGGACGTCGACGCCCTCGGCGCGCGCCTGGAGCACCTTCTCCATGTGCTGGTCGACAAAGTCGATGCGCTCGGGATCGGCGACGATGCCGTTTGCGTCGGGCTCGGGGTCCTTGTGGCCCAGGCCGTTTTCGGTGATATAGATGACGGGGAGGTTGGGATAGGTGGCGCTGATGTGCTTGAGCGTGTCGTAGAGGCCTTGCGGGTAGATGAGCCAATCCCAGTCGGTGGTGGGGATACCCGGCATATCGACCTGCTGCCCGACGCCCTTAAACTTAAAGCACGAGGTGCCCTTGTCTCCGGTGCCGTTAAAGCTGTTGGTTGACTCGCCATCGTAGGCGGCGATAAACGCCGACTGATAGTAGTTGAGGCCGAACATATCGTTGCGGGGCGCCGCCTTGGCGAGCTCCTCCATGTCGCTGTCCTCAACCGTAAGTGTGGCGTTGTTGGCACGCAGAATCTCGTTGATGAGTGAGAGGGTGCGCGCGGAGTAGTGACCCAGGAAGGCGCCGTCCATGATGAAGTCGGTGTAGAAGGCGTTGTACAGGTCGGCGGCGTGCTGGTCGGCGGGCGAGTCGGTGGCAGGATATGCCGGCGTCAGGACGTTGACCATGCCAATGCGTCCGCCCAGGTGCTCGGTCTCGTCAAGATCCTTATACAGGTTGACGGCACGGGCGTGGGCAACGAGCTCGTTGTGCTGGCTCTGGATGCCGCTCGTCACATCAAAGTGATGGTTGGGCGGGAAGTTGCCTTGGATGTATTGGGAGTGCGAGAGGCTGATGAGCTCGTTGATGGTGAACCAATTCTTGACCTCGCGGAACTCGCGGAAGCAGAACTCGGCATAGCGCACATAGGCGTCGACGGTCTTGCGGTTGAGCCAGTCGCCCTGGTTGAACAGGGCGGCGGGGGAGTCAAAGTGATGCAGGGACACATAGGGCTCGACGCCATACTTTTTGCAGCAGGCGAACAGCTCGTGGTAGTGCTTAACGCCCTCGGCGAGGGGTTCGGCATCGTCGCCGTTGGGGAAGATGCGGGTCCAGGCGATGGACACACGAATGGCGTTGAGTCCATGCTCGGCAGAAAGGCGGATATCCTCCTCGTAGCGGTTGTAGAAATCACTGGCCGGGTCGGGCAAAAAGCGACCCTGGGCGACAAGGTAATCGTCCCACATGGTCTTACCCTTGCCTGCCACCTTCGTGGAACCTTCCGTTTGGTACGCGGCAGTTGCGGCGCCCCAAACAAAGCCCTTCGGCAGCTGCTGTACGCGGTTTAGCAAAGACATATGCATACACCCTCTCGTCTCGCTGTTCGATATTGTGCGTTTGCGCTCAGGAGGCTCCCTGGTTAGCGTTCAGCGGTGAAAAAGCCCGATAAACACTATCTTAAAATGATTAGAACCAAAATGAGCACGTGAATATTTGACAATGAGCACGTTAACATCCGGCTGGGATGTATAGAAACAAAACAACTTCAAACAGCCGCGAACGGTTGTATTTGTTCGGTAAGCGGTTTTGATTGACAGAAGTTTTCATGTTGTGGTATATGGCTCGGGTATCATGAGCACGTTATCAATGTATGTACGATGCGCCATGGGCGCGGGGAATAGTTGGGAAGCAGGTTAGCGTGGAAGGCATGGATCAGCAGACAAGGAATGGTCGTTCGGCGAGCGCGGCAGAGGTTGCGGCGCTCGCTGGCGTGAGCCGCCAGACTGTGTCTCGCGTGGTCAACGGTATGCCCAACGTGACGGAAAAGACGCGCAAGCGTGTGCTGGCCGCCATGGAAGAGCTGGGCTTTCGTCCCAATTTTGCTGGAGCGGCGTTGCGCGGCGGGTCGTATCGTTCTATTGGCCTGTGCATGTACAACATCACACGTGTCGGTAACCTGGCGACGCTCGAGGGTATCATGCAAGCGGCGCGCGAGCACGATTTTGCCGTCACTATGATCGAGATGGGCGGCGACAAGCCCTATGCACTTGCCGATGCCTCGCGCCGCATGGTCGAGCGACCCGTCGACGGCATGATTCTCAACATGAACCGCATGGCTCCCGATTTTGAGGAGTTTGTTCCCCAGCCGGGAGTGCGAACGGTCATCCTGTCCATGTATGCGCATCCGCGCTGCACGACGATCGACTCCGACCAGTATGGTTCGTGTGAGCTGTTGACCAATTATCTGCTGGAACATGGTCACTCGAATATGCGGTTTGTGGCGGGTCCGGAAAACTCGATTTCCTCGCGTTTTCGTGAGGCCGGTTGGCGCGATACGCTGGGTCGTGCTCATGTCGATGCCGCTCCGATGCTGCGTGGCGATTGGAGCGCGGACAGTGGGTACGCCATGGGCGAGCGGATTGCGGCCGAGGTGCTTGCCGGCGGGTCGCAGGCGCCGACTGCCGTGCTTGCGGCAAATGACCAGATGGCGCTGGGCGTTATCGCCGCGCTCGAGAACGCGGGCCTGTCCGTGCCCGACGACGTGAGCGTGGTTGGTATCGACGACGCACTCGAGGGACTTGTTCCTCACAATCGGCTGACGACGCTGCGATTTGATTTGCGCGGTGTCGGTAAGCTTGCGTTTGAGGCGGCGATTGGAGAGAGCTCGTCTATCGAGGCGATTCATGTGCCGAGCACGCTGGTCGAACGCTCGACTGTTAGGGACATACGGGGTTAGGTCCTACTCCGTTTGTCTCGATTTGTAACAGGTAGACGGTCAAAAGCGGGCTACGTGTTACAGATTTAGATTCTTCGGAAAGAGCAATCCTGTTCGTCTCAATCTGTAACAGCTAGGACCAAAAAACTCAGCTAGATGTTACAGATTGAGACGAACGGCTTCCGACCTGAACAAAAAGGTCGGGGGCGGCTCGCCGTGTGACGTGCCGCCCCCGGCTGAGAAATGGGGACAGGTTATGTGGGCGGTGCAACTCCGCCAACCGCTCGTCGCAAGCCGCTAGTCCAGACGACGGGTCTGCGCCACGTGCTTATACCAGTATGCGCTTGCCTTGGGCGTGCGCTTCTGGGTTTCAAAGTCAACGTAGAAGAAGCCGTAACGCTTGTTGTAGCCATTGGTCCAGGAGAACTGATCCTGCAGGCTCCACAGGAAGTAGCCGCCCACGTTGACACCCACCTCCATGGCCTTGAGCAACCAGCGCAGGTGCTGCTCGATGTAGTCGATGCGCGGCTGGTCGTCCACAAAACCGTCCTTGTAGGGGTCCTTGTAGCCCATGCCGTTCTCGGTGATGAAGATCTGCTTGTAGTTGGGGTAGCGCTGCTTAATGTAGACGAGCAGATCGAACAGGCCCTCGGGATAGATGATCCAGTCCCAGTCGGTGGTGGGGATACCAGGCTTGTTCACATGCTCGCCAATACCCTTAACGCGCCAGCGGCCGGTGCCCTTCTCGCCCGTACCGTTGTGGTGCAGGTCGTTCTCGCCATCGTAAGCCTTCAAAAAACGGCACTGGTAGTTGTTAACGCCCAGGTAGTCGTTGTAGAGCGCGGCCTCGCGCATGATTTCCAGATCCTCGTCCAGGATCTCGATGGTGCCGCCCGAGACGGCAGCCAGGCGGTTGGCGCACTCGAGGGTGTCGGGGGCATAGTCGCCGCGGAAGGTGGCGTCGAGCAGAAACTGGTTCTGCAGCACGTGCTCGTTGTTGGCGGCTTTGATGTCGGCGGGGTCGTTCTCGTTGAGCGGATACTTAAACTCCAACGACTGAATGACGCCGATCTTGCCCTTAAAACCGCCGTTGTGGAAGGCCAGTACTGCCTTGGCGTGGGCGAGCATCATGTTGTGCTCGCACTGGAAAGCCTCGGCCAGATGCGCCTTGACGCCACCGGGGAAGGTGCCCTCGATGTAGGTGTTGGAGGCGTCGGCCCAGATCTCGTTAAAGGTGAACCAGTAGGTCACCTGGTCGGCGTACTCCTTAAAGCAGAAGGTGGCAAAGTCCACAAAGGCGTCGATGGTCTCGCGGTTGAGGAAATCGCCCTTCTCAAAGAGGGGCAGCGGCGTGTCAAAGTGATGCAGCGTGACGAACGGCTCAACGTGGTGCTTATGGCACTCGGCGAAGAGATCGTGATAGAACTGGACGCCCTCGGGGTTAATCTCACCGGTGCCGTTGGGAAAGATGCGGCTCCAGGCGATGGAGAGGCGAATGCCGTTGATGCCGAACTCCTCGCACAGCTCTAAATCGACGGGGTACTGGTTGTAGAAGTCCGAAGCGGGATCGGGGGAGAAGCGCCCCTGGGCCTCCAGGAAGTCGTCCCAGGCGACTTTGCCTTTACCGTGGGTGCGGGTCTCGCCCTCTACCTGGTAGGCAGCGGTAGCGCCGCCAAAGACAAAGTCCTCGGGAAACTGCGCGGGCGGGTTGGTGACGCTAGCAGGGTTAACGGACATGATGATCCAATCGTCTAAATCGAAGGGCCAGCCGGTCTTGGATGGTCGGCTGGCCCTGAGCGTTACTTACTTCGAGAGTTGCTCGCTTACGAAGGCGAGAGACTTATCGCCGTTCTGGGAAAGCTCGATGTACTGCTTACCGCGGCAGGCGACGCACTTGTTGCCCACGCGCTCGCAGTCCTTCTGCAGGTCGGCCAGGTAGCTGGCGGCCTGCGGGGCCAGGACGACCAGGTCAAAGTCGGGGAGCATGTCAACGTGGTTGCCATAGGCCTCGGCAGCGGTCTCAAGATTGATGCCGCGCTCTTTGGCAGCCTTGGCCAGCGCGTTGGCGAGAAGGCCCGAAGTACCGCCACCCTGGCAGAGCACGAGCACGCGCTTGCCGTTGAGGTCGCTGGTGGCCGTGGCCTCGGTGGCGGCGGGAGCGACGTCGGACTTCACGGCCTCGGCAGCAGCACCGGCGGCAACGCTCTTGGCGTCAGCCTTGCCCTGGAAGGCGTCGTTGAGCTTGGCGGCCTTCTCGGCGTTCTTGGCGGCGAGCTCCTCCTGGGAGATCTCGGCCTCCTCGGCGCACTTCTGGGCGTCATAGGCACGGAAGAACGGATAGTACAGAACGAAGTCGACGACCAGGATAAGGGCGAGCATCACAAAGGCGAGCGGCTGGAAGCCCAGGCCCATGATGGTGCCGATGGGGCCGGGGACGGTCCAGGGCAGGGTGTACATAAAGCCGTTCATGCCCAAGAAGTCGATAAAGATCTTGAGGATCCAGATGTTGGCGATCGGGGCAAAGACAAACGGGACAAAGAAGACGGGATTGAGCACGATGGGTGCGGCGAACAGCAGCGGCTCGTTGACGGCAAAGCACACGGGGACGATAGCGGCCTTACCGACGGCGCGCATCTCCTGGGACTTGGCCAGGAAGCAGAACATAAAGACCAGGACGAGCGTGGCGCCGGTGCCGCCCATGCAGACGACGAAGTACTGGGCACCCTGGGTCAGGACAGCGGAAGCGTGCTGGCCGGCCTGGAACGCAGCCAGGTTGTCGGTCATGTTGGCAACGAGAGCGGCGGCGATGGCGGGCTCGACGATCGAGGGGCCGTGGACGCCCACGAACCAGAACAGGCTCATGGCGCCGTAGATCACAGCGAGGCCGATGTAGCCATCGGCAGCGGTGAACAGGGGCTGGAACACCTGGATGACACCCTGGGCAAAGCAGAAGCCAAAAGCAGCGCGGAAGACGATGTCAAAAACCCAAAAGACGGTGATGCAGACGGAGAAGGGGATGATGTCCTTAAAGGTCTGCGAGATGTTGGGCGGAACCTGCTCGGGCATCTTGACGGTGATGTTGCGCTTAATGAAGAACTTGTAGATGATGCCGGTCACAAACGCAGCGATGAAAGCGGTCAGCAGGCCCTTGGAACCAAGGTAGGTGGTGTTGAAACCGCTGGCAGCGTCCGTGGCGATGGTGTCGCTCGAAAGGAGCAAGAAGCCGATGATGGCCGCGCACATGCACGAGATAAAGTTGATCTGGTTGTTCTTGGGCAGATCGCGGTTCTGAGCGTCGGCGAAGTGCTTGGCCGTGGTGGCGGCGCAGGCGATGGCCAGGATGCCCATGGAGTAGTTGTAGCACTTCCACAGGGCGTTGTTGATGTCATCGGGCCAGTAGAAACCCCAGATGTTGGGGACCGAGGCTACCAGGCAGAAGATGGACGAGAAGATGATGATGGGGATGACGGAGATAAAGCCGTCGCGGATCGCCTTGAGGTACTTGTTGCGGGCGATCGCGTTGAAAAAGGGCTGGCCCTTTTCGATGATGGCGATGAGTTGCTCCATGCAATGCTCCTAAGAGTCGGTGGGTTAGCAACGATGGTAGCTTTTGGCGTTCGGTTGCCAAAATGTTGACGTTGCCATTTTGCGACACAAAAAAAGACGCGAACCGGTGGTTCCTGTGCCTGCGAACCGTCGATTCCTTATGCGTAAACGTTTGAGCCGCCCGGTGGCTCTGTGTTTGCGCAATGGCAACGTTAACATTTGGTCGACAAAAGCCGTGCGGGGAAGCAAAAATGTCGGTGAACGGTAGGTTTTGGGTGGTGAGCGTATGGTGGGGGAGGCGTTAGATATACTTGAAGACGTTTCATTTGACTGCGTAGGGTGCCACCAATGGCATCGTTGACATAGAAAGATCGACCTATGGCCGCTGTTAAAAAATCGGTATCCGTCAAAGACGTAGCGCGCCTCGCGGGCGTCTCGGAGCAGACGGTCTCGCGCACCGTGCACGATTCGCCCAGCGTGCGCCCCGAGACCAAGGAACGCGTGCGTGCCGCCATGCGCGAGCTGGGGTATCGCCCCAATTTTGCCGGTCGATCGCTGCGCCGTGGCAGGTTTAAGACCGTCGGCGTCGCCATGTTCAACATTACCGGTACCGGCAACCTCGACCGTATGGAGGGCTTTGCCGCCGCGGCCGACAAACATGGCTATGCCATCACCCTCACTAAAGTAGATGGACACCCCTATACCCTCGAGAGCGCATCGTCACGCATGAGCGCGCTGCCGGTAGACGGTATGGTCGTGATCATGAATCGCATGCCGGCGGACTTTGGCACCTTCGAGCCGCTGCCCGGCATGCAGACGGTGCTCGTTACGATGCTGGAGCACCCGCTCTGTTCAACGGTCGATAACGACCAGTTCGATTGCTCGCGCCAGGTGGTCGAGTACTTGCTGGGGCGGGGGCACAAAACCGTGCACTTTATTTCGTGTCCCAAGCGCTCGCTTTCGGGCATGCGGCGCGAGGAAGGCTGGCGCGAGACATTGCGCGCGCATGGTATTGAACCGCCGCGACTCGTCCGTGGGGATTGGACGGCACAGAGCGGATATGCTGCTGGTCAGGCTCTGGCGGAAGATCCGACCTGTACGGCCATTTATGCTTCCAACGATGCCATGGCCTACGGCTGCATTCGCGGGCTCGAGTCGTGCGGAAGGCGTGTGCCCGAGGACGTGAGCGTGGTGGGTGTTGATGACAGCCTGGGCGATATCGTGCCCGACCGTCGCCTGACCACGGTGCGCTTTGACAACAAGCGCGTCGGCATGTGGGCGGTCGACAAGATTGCCGGCGCCGATGGGGGTGCGTCTGGCGTGGAGCGCATGCTGATCCCCGGTGTGCTCGTAGAGGGCGATACGGTGCGCGATTTGCGTTAGGGTGCGGCTCTGTTTGGGTTGCCGATAATTGTGTTCGATATTGTTCAGATTGGTTTAAAAACCGTTCACGGGCGAAAAGTGACCGTTCATAGTTCGAAATTACGTTTTGAGCTGTTCTTTTTTGTTTGAATGTTATTGTTTCTGTCATACACAACGCAGCGCGTATGCCCGGACGCGATGCTCTCCATTGGTTCATATGTGAAAGGAACGCAATATGGCAACCAAAGAAGAAATCTCGATGGTTGGATTCGAGATCGTCGCATACGCAGGTGACGCCCAGACCGATCTGCTTGCAGCGCTCGATGCTGCTCGCGAGGGTGACTTTGAGAAGGCCGAACAGCTGCACAAGGATGCCAGCGATGCGCTCATCGGTGCCCACGACACGCAGACCAAACTGCTTTCGCAGGAGGCCGGCGGTGGCGAGATGGAGATGACCTTCATCATGGCTCACGCTCAGGACACCCTCATGACCACTATGATCCTGGAGAAGCAGACCCGCTTTACCATCGATGCCTACAAGCGCATCGCCGAGCTCGAGGCCAAGCTCGCCTAACGAGCCCTCACAACCAAGTCCCCTTCCAAAAGCTCTGCCGCTACCCGCGGCAGGGCTTTTTCTGTCCTCCTCCAAGTTGCGGTGAAATAGGGACTGAATAGGGGCCGACGGGCGCAAAACAATCCCTATTCCACCGCAACTCATCTCGAGATAGTCATTGGGGACGGTCTTGGTGCGCTCCGTTGTCCTCCCGTTCGGTTTTTTTACTGGGTGGGTATACTTCCATCCGCAATACAGACCGGACTGAGGAGGTATCCAAATGCCGGATAACGGGTCAATACAAAAAAGAGACGCGCACGAGATGGCTCATGGACGTCCTGTCCAGATAACCGAGCATACGACGGTAACCGAGCTGCAGCCCAGCCTGTCCGATGTCGTGTGCGCAAACAAAAAGCTGCAGATTGGCTTTATCGTTGCGCTCGTGGTACTGGCGCTGCTGTCGGGCTTTGTAGCTCGTCCGCATTTTGCCGATACCAAAACTTGGGACTCTACCATCGAGGTCATCGATCAAAAGAAGGGCAATGTTTTGGCGCTCACAACCTCGTGCGTCGCCCTATCTGCGGGTATCACTGCGCTGCCGGGCGATACGGGAACGCCAGTTGCCGAGCAGCTCGCGCAGCTTTCAGGCAACCTTGGTATCGTGCTTGCTGTGCTCTACCTCGAGAAATACCTGCTAACCATTTTGTGGTCGGTTGGCCTGGGCATCTTAATCCCGTTTGCGTTGGTGCTCTTTGCGGTGTCGCTCGGCATTCACGGGCGCTGGAGCACGAGCGCCGTCCTGCGCCGTGTGGCGACGCGCGTGCTGGTGGTTGCCGTGATCGGCATGGCGCTCGTGCCCGCGAGCGTATGGGTGTCGCAGAAGGTCGATGAAACGTATCGAGTGAGCATCGAGACGGCCGAGCAAAAGGCGGCCGACGCTGCGGGTGCGGCAGATAGCGACAGCTCCAAAGTAAGCAAGAAAAAGACCGAGTCCACAGAGTCCAAGAATGTGCTTGAGCAGCTTGCCGACGGCGCCTCGGGTCTCGTCACGTCGGTGACCAGCGGCGCCAAGCAGATGACCGACGAGATCGTGCAGCAGGTGACCGATCTCATCGAAGGCGTCATTGTGATGATCGTGACCTCGTGCGTTATCCCGCTGCTGGTGCTCGCGGCGTTTCTGTGGCTGGGCCACACCCTGCTGGGGATTGATATTTCCGGCCCGGCGAACTATTTGACGGGCCGCTTTCTGAGTGCTCCGTCCAAGCACGCCAAAAAGGGTGGGCAGTCCGAGTAGCTAAAACAGCTGTATATACCGAGGAATACCGCCGAAGGGCGGCCGAGACACGTTCTCGGTCGCCCTTTTGTTTGTTGAACACATGGTCGCTACGTCCGCGCCCGGCTCAAACGGTCAGCAATCATCCGTGAACGATATTTGTTCAAAAAAGAACAAAGATAAACAAATAGTTGTTGCAGTTACTGTTCGAATGTGTTCAAATAAACATGAACAGTGAAGAACCGCACATTCAGATGCCCGGACCTGAACGCGATTCAACACTTCCAAACAGAAACTACGCACCTGCGTATCTCTCAAGGAGGATGTCATGAGGGTTGTAATCGCTTCCGATGCCGACGGTATGTCGATGAAGGAGTCCATCAAGGAGATGCTCATCGCCGACGGTCACGAGGTCGTCGACTATTCCGAGACCCCTGCCGCGGACTTTGTCGATTCCGCGACCGCCGTTGCCAAGGACCTGCTGGAGCACAAGGATTCCCAGGGCTTCGCATTCGATAAGTACGGCGTCGGCTCCTATATGGCCGCCGTCAAGATTAAGGGCATGGTCGTCGCCAACATTTCCGACGAACGTTCCGCCTACATGACCCGCGAGCACAACGGCTCGCGCATGGTCACCATGGGCCCGGGCGTTGTGGGCACCGAGGTCGCCAAGAAGATCGCCCGCGAGTTCCTGCGCGCGCAGTACGCCGGCGGCCGTCACCAGATCCGTGTCGACATGCTCAACAAGATGGCCTAACGAGAGCCACCGAGAACTCGAACTTCTACCTCAACTTGTGAATTCAGACGAAAGGACGTTCTGATGAAGAAGACCATCGCAATCGGTTGCGACCATATCGTTACGGACGAGAAGATCTATCTGGCCGACCGCCTGGAGCAGGCTGGCTACAAGGTGCTCGACTGCGGCACCTACAGCCACACCCGTACGCACTATCCCATCTACGGTAAGGCCGTGGGCGAGGCTGTTGCCAGCGGCAAGGCCGACTTTGGCGTGGCCCTGTGCGGCACCGGCATCGGCATCACCAACGCCGTCAACAAGGTTCCCGGCGCCCGCTGCGCCCTGGTTCGCGACATGACCTCTGCCCTGTATGCCCGTCGCGAGCTCAACGCCAACATCGTGGGCTTTGGCGGCAAGATTACCGGCGAGTTCCTGATGGCCGATATCATGCTTGCCTTCCTGGAGGAGCCCTACGAGAAGACCCCCGAGCACGATGCCCTGATCGCCAAGATCGATGCCTGCAACAAGGCCGACGCCGAGGCTCAGGCCGACCCGCACTTCTTTGACGAGTTCCTCGAGAAGTGGGACCGCGGCGAGTATCACGACTAATTAGGTTCCGGCGTTCTGCCGAACGCCGGACCGGTCGACGCTGCGCGGCGCTCAGGCACCCCATCTCGCCGCTCAAACCGTCGCTCGCGTACATGAAGTACGCGTCGCTCCTCTTTCGCGGCGACCTGGGGCACCTGAGCGCCGCTCGCTGACGTTTGAGTGACCTGTGAGATCGCCCCTGTTGTTGCGAAGTGTTCTGGTACGGCGAGCTGCTCCGATAACACGTTTGCTTGCTTGGCTTGAGTGCTTCGCTCTTGGCTGTACTTGGCGATTTACAGCTTTTCAATTGACGGCTCGCGTTTCTGTGAGGGGGCGCGGGCCGGTTTTCTATCAGCCCTATTGACTTGGCGGGCTGTCGTAAGAAAGGGAAGGCTCCTATGGAGTTTGTTCTTGATAACGGTTCTATCCGCGTGGCACTGAGCACGGCGGGCGGGTCGTTCACTTCTATTGCGGCCAACGGCCGTGAGTGCCTGTGGCAGGGTGACCCGGCGGTCTGGTCGGGCCAGGCACCCATTTGCTTCCCGATCTGCGGCGGCCTTCGTGACGGTCGCGCAATGACCATGGGCGGCCGCGAGGTCAAGCTTGCCCGTCACGGCTTTGCTCGCAAACAGGAGTGGAAGCTCGAGGAGCAGGGCGACAACATGGTCGCGCTGAGCCTAAGCTCTGCCGACCATGCCGAGTTGCTCGAGCAGTACCCGTATCCGTTTAAGATCATTGCTCGTTACACGATCGATTCGGAGAAGGTGGCCGTGTCGTACGAGGTGACCAATGAGGGCACCGAGGACATGCCGTTCTTTGTGGGCGGTCACCCTGGCTTTAAGTGCCCGCTTGACGAGGGCGAGTCCTATGACGACTACGAGCTCCGTTTTGAGCAGCGCGAGGCCGCCGAGCTCTGTACTGCCGTTCCCTCGACGGGCCTGATTGATGTTGAGCATCGCAGCAAGAACCCGATGGTTGGCCATGACCTGCCGCTGACCCACGAACTCTTTGACTTCGCGGAGACCATCTTTGACGTGCTCGAGAGCCGCGTAGTTACGCTTACCAAGAAAACCGAGGACAAGGGCGTGCGCCTGACGTTCCCCGATATGCCATACCTGATTGTGTGGAGCAAGCCCGAGGGTGACTTTGTTGCCGTGGAACCGTGGGGCGGCCTGTCCACCTGCTCCGACGAGGACGATATCCTGGAGCACAAGCGCGGCTGCCTGGTGGCTAAGCCGGGGGAGACCGTTACCCGCGGCTTTGAGATCGAGATCCTTTAACGAGCTATCGTATGTTTGGGGCCGCGCGTGTCGTGCCCCGGAACAGGAGTTCAATATGATTCTGACCGTTACCATGAACCCGTCGATTGATACGCGCTATCAGCTCGACAAGTTGATCATCGACGACGTGAACCGCGTGACGCCCGAAAAGACCGCTGGCGGCAAGGGCCTCAACGTGAGCCGCGTGCTGCTGCAGCTGGGCGACGACGTGCTCGCGACCGGTCTGCTCGGCGGCCACATGGGTGCCTATATGGCCGAGCTCATGGATGCCGATGGCGTCAAGAACGACTTTGTGCCCATCGCCGGTGAGACGCGCATTTGCCTGAATATTCTGCACGAGGGTAATCAGACCGAGCTTTTGGAGAGCGGCCCGCAGATCGCCCCGGCCGAGCTCGAGGCCTTTACGGCCAAGTTTGCCGAGCTCGCAGCGAAGGCGGACGTTGTGACGCTTTCGGGCTCGCTGCCGCGTGGTGTCGATGCCGGCTACTATGCCGAGCTCGTCAAGATCGCCGAGGAGGCGGGCGCCAAGGTGCTGCTCGACACCTCGGGTACATCGCTGGAGGCCGCGCTGGAGTCCGACGCTAAGCCTGAGCTCGTAAAGCCCAACCTGACCGAGATCAACGGCCTGCTGGGTACGTCCTTTACGACCGATGATGTCGATGCCCTGCGCGAGGCGCTTGCCGCCGATGGCCGCTTTGCCGGTATTCCCTGGGTTGTCGTTTCGATGGGCGCTGCCGGTTCGGTGGGCTTCCATGAGGGCCGTGCGTTCCGCGCCAAGACGCCCGCGATTGCGGCTGTGAACGCAACGGGTTCCGGTGACTCGACCATCGCCGGTTTTGCGCATGCCATTGCTGCCGGCGCCGACGACGTCACGGTGCTCAAGACCGCCAATACCTGCGGCAAGCTCAACGCCATGGATCCCAAGACCGGCCACCTGGTCATGGACCGCTGGGACGAGGTCTACAACAGCGTTGAAGTAACGGAGCTTTAAAGTTACGGCGTTTTACCAAACGCCGTAACGGCTCGACGCTGCGCGGGCCGCATTTG
>CAUEUQ010000058.1:0-12925 GCA_959021215.1 uncultured Collinsella sp.
CCCATGTTGCCCAGGCTGCCCACGCCACTATAGGTCGCCTCGATAGAAAACACGAAGGTATCGCCCATATATACGGCCTCGAAAGGCGAGACTGACGAGGGAAGAACTAGCTGGGCACGTTTGGTGTTGTTGCCGTCGGTCAGATCGATTGCCGTTATGCCGTAGTAGACGCCCTCGTCGTTGCGGACACGCGGCGAGATGGTCAAAATGCCGTCGCTCGCGCGCGGGGCCGATGCAAAGCGGCCCGTCGATTTCCAAATTACCTCGGCCTTGGATTCATCAAGCGAGCGACGATAGCAAAACGAATCACTACTCGTTTTATTGCCGCCTGCCGAAGGCATTTTATACCAGATGACTGATGACCCGAACGCCGTGAACAGGGGCGGATCATAGTCCTTGCCACCTCGATCGAGCTCAACCACGTCGCCAGAGAGCGAAGCGCCCGACAGATTTTGAGCGTAGAGCTTCCACGATGAATTGGCAAAGTTCATCTCAACCCACGCGAATACGCCGTCGCCGGCACGGACATCGTAGAATGCGTATCCCGTGCCCTCGATAGGATCCTCGATTAATGTGGTAAGCGAGCCATCGCCCAGGTTGAGCACGCCGAGTGTGTTGGCGTGCAGTGCCGATGCGGGCGCCATCATCGCCGCGGCGTAATCGCCGTCGCAGTAGTACAGCAGCGTACCCAGAGGCAGCGTCCACGATGACGCCGGCTCAAGATCGATGTCGACAGCCTCATACTCATCCGTAATCGAGATGATTTTGGAATCGTCCTTGATAACCTGCGGCTCGCCGGCGACATCATCGCTGGTACCCGTTTTTTTCGAGCATCCGGCAAGCACCGTGGCAGCGCCCGCGGCAGCCCCACCGAGTACAAAGCCGCGACGCGATATTCCGTTCTTGATGTGATCGGCGATACCCATTAGGCGATCTCGGCGCGAGCGGCCTCGATAGCGCGCGTAAGCTGGTCGGCGCAGGAGGTCTTTTTCATACCGCAGGTATTACCGGCGAGAACCTCGATTACGCGATCGGCGGGAGCGCCCTCGACCAGCTTGGAGATAGCCTTGAGATTGCCGTCGCAGCCGCCGGTAAACTCAACGCCCACCACCTTGTTGCCGTCATCGGAAAGGTCAAGGTGAATATTGCGAGCACACACGCCCTGAGGCTTGTAATCAAACGAAATCATGCGATCCCCTCTCAGAATGTTATTCGAGACGACTATTATCCCCGTCTTTCCCTAAATGCAACGAGGCGCTTTGCCGGCAACACACATTACCAGCAAAGCGCCCTAAAAAGCTAACGTTATGCCCGAACCTACTCGAAGCTCAGCTGCTCCAGACGATCAAAGACCGTGTCGATACGGGTGAGGAAGTCCCACGGATCAAAGATCTCGTCGAGCTTCTCCTGACTGACGGTGCAGCGCGGGTCGGCCTCGAGACGCTCCTTAAAGGTGGGGCCGGAGACACAATCCTGTACCTCGTGCCAGGTTGCCATAGCGTTCTCCTGCACAATGGCGTACGCGTCCTCGCGGGTGATGCCCGTGTCGACGAGGGCGAGCAGTACCTTGGAAGAGAAGATGAGGCCGCGGGTCTTATTGAGGTTGGCCATCATGCGGGCGGGATACAGCTGCAGGCCGTCGATAACGCGGATGAGGCACTGGAACATGTGGTCGAGGGCGATGAAGCTATCGGCCTGGGCGACGCGCTCGGCAGAGGAGTGCGAAATGTCACGCTCGTGCCACAGGGCGACGTTATCGAAGGCAACCTGGGCGTTGGACTTCACGACGCGCGACAGACCGCAGACTTTCTCCATGGTGATGGGGTTGCGCTTGTGCGGCATGGCTGAGCTGCCCTTTTGACCCTTACGGAACGGCTCCTCGGCCTCGAGCGTATCGGTCTTCTGTAGATTGCGAACCTCGGTAGCGATGCGCTCACAGGTGGCCGCTGTAGTGGCAAGCACGCCGGCAAGGTAGGCATGGTGATCGCGGCTGATGACCTGCGTGGACAGGGGATCGTGGACCAGGCCCAGGTGCTCGCAGACGTACTCCTCGACGAACGGCTCGATGGAGCTGTACGTGCCGACAGCGCCCGAGATAGCACCGAAGGCAACATTCTTGCGGGCGTCCTCAAGACGATCCAGATCGCGCTTGAGCTCCCAGGCCCAAGAGCCAAACTTCATGCCGAAGGTCATCGGCTCGGCATGGATGCCATGAGTACGGCCGGCGCAGAGCGTGTTGCGCTCCTCAAAGGCGCGACGCTTGCAGATCTCGCCGAGTTTTTTGACGTCCTCGATGATCAGGTCGCAGGCCTGGGTGAGCTGGTAGCACAGGGCCGTGTCGCCCAGATCGGAGCTGGTCATGCCATAGTGAACCCAGCGGCTGGGCTTGGGGTCGCCCTCGGGAACATCGGCATCGATGTACTCCTTCATGTTGGTCAGGAAGGCAATGACGTCGTGGCGCGTGACTTCCTCGATCTCATCGACCTTCGCCTTCTCAAAGTTGGCATGGTCGCGGATCCACTGGGCCTCGTCTTTGGAAATACCGATCTTGCCGAGCTCCGCCTGGGCCTCGCAGGCCAAGACCTCGATCTCCTGCCAAATGGCGTACTTGTTCTCGAGGGAGAAGATGTGTCCCATCTCCGGGCGGGTATAGCGATCGATCATAGCGGCTCCTTTTTGGTTATTGGCACGTTGGTCGTAACCCAACCATTGTACCGTGCGCAGGTGCAAGTATGGGCAGCAGGCATTAACCTAACATTTTGGAATTGGAGCGGGCAACGGGACGTCCGCGCATTTGCTTCGCAAATCCGCACCGGCTGCGGTCGATCCCCTCGGATTCACGGTGACGATGGGGAAGACTTTGTTGAATTGGCCGTCCCGAGGTCTTCTGTGCTCCATGGAGCGGACAACGGGACGTCCGCGTATTTGCTTCGCAAATCCGCACCGGCTTCAGGCGCCTGTCGGCGCCTTCGCCTGCTCGCTACAAACGCTTCGCGTTCGCTTAACGCTCGCACCCTGGCGGGTTCGAGTCCCGGCGCTTGGTAGTAAAAAGCACGGCAACGTAACGCTGCCGTGCTTGTGCTTTTTACTGGAGCGGGCAACGGGACTCGAACCCGCGAGTGTCAGCTTGGGAAGCTGATGCCTTACCACTTGGCGATGCCCGCTTGTGCGTTGGCTAGTATAACGCGGTTGTCTTGTTCGATACAAGGGTGGTGATGCTTGTTTTAGCTGTGGAGAATCATTTGAAAACCGCGCCAATTGTGGAGATGAGGACCTTTGTCTTTCTTTTCTTACCATCTTTTACCTGCACTTTTATCTGATTGTTGTATTTGAGCTCGATTTGTCAGAAATCGGGCAAGCTTTTGGTCAGGCTCCGGTACTTACCCGCATGAACCTCGGGGGTAGCCTCATCCTACGCGTCGCAGCCTCCCCGTGCGGCGCACGAGGGATAAGGAGCAGCCATGTCCAACGCACCCACGCACTCTGTCCGCAGCGCAATCGCAACAGGTCCGCTGCTCCTGCTCCTCTTCCTGCTTTTCGGCTGCCTGGCACCGGGAGCCGCATTTGCCGTCGATGGCTACGACCAGCTCGGCTTCCGCACTATTAGCGATGATTGTGGACCCTTCTTCATCGGCAAGTATGAAGCTCAAGACACCTCGATTGCCTACTGCATGAACCAGGAGCGCCCCGGCCCCACCAAACCGGGCGGCCCATGGCTCAACTTTGATCAAGGCTGGGTGTGGCTCGACGACGAGTTCGCGGCAATCGTTTGTCACGGATATCCTACCGCCACGTCGTTTGGCGGTTACCATCTTTCACCCGATCGCGCCCGCGCCGCCACCCAGCTTGCCGTATGGATGCTCAACGGCACTACCCATGTCGACGGCACCTACTCCTACACGACCGCTCAGGGCAAAACCAAGAGCGGACACTTTACCGCCGACAATGAAGTCGTGGCGGCTGCGCGGTGGCTCCACGACAGCGCAAAATCAGGAAGCATCAAAGCCGCTCCGCACCGCGCGCGACGCTATCTAGGAGCCGTATCGGGCGGCAGCAAACGTCAAGACATGCTCTATGTACTGCCGGCGGTCTCTGTTTCCTTCCAAAAGCAGTCTGCTAACACCGTTATTACCAGCGGGAACAATACCTATCAGTTTACCGGGGCAACATTCGATATTTTTGAGAGCGCCAGCGGCGCGCGTGTCGGCACCATCAAGATGGACAGCAACGGTCGAGCGCAAGCAACACTTCTGCCCAACACGGCATACTACCTAGTTGAAACGAAGGCGCCGGCCGGCTATGTCCCCCGCCACGATCGTATTGCCTTTACCACGGGGAATGACGGCGGGCGGGTCGCCATTGATGAACAGCCCGGCACCATCAATCTGCGTATCGTAAAACTCGATGCCGCGACGAATGCCGGCCCCCAGGTGGGATCTTCACTCGCAGGAGCAGAGTTCACGTGTGTGTCGCAATCAACCCCTGGATGGGCACAAATCCTCACGACCGACGAAAGCGGTCGGGCCACCCTCGCCGATGTCCCCTTAGGAACCTTTACCATCTACGAATCAAAAACCCCCGAGGGCTACCTGCCATCCAACGACAGCTGGACCTATACCGTTGGAGCCGACCAGCTCGGCGATTCAGGCGTGGTCGAGATCGAATCTCGCGTTTCCGATATCCCCATTGCGTTTAACCTTGAGATTTCCAAATTCAAGGATTACGGCAATAGCGACCAATCCGGCCTGGAGCAGCCGGCGGGTGGTGTTGTCTTTGAGGTTGTCAGCAACAGCTCTCAGCAGGTTGTTGGCACACTGACCACAAACGTCTATGGCTTTGCCTCCACCAAAGATCAGCCCGAAGCATGGTTCGGCGCAGGCAAGCGACCCGCCGGTGTCCACGGAGCCGTCCCATACGACCGTGCCGGCTACACGGTTCGCGAGGTTCCGGAAACCGTCCCCGAGGGTTTTAAACGTGCAGGGGAATGGACCGTCGGGGCCAATCAGATTTCCAACGGCGCCGAGCTTCAATATATCGTGGACAACCATGCTCTGTCGACGCATCTCCAGATTGTAAAACGCGATGCCCAAACAGGCGCTTCTGTTCCACTAGCCGGATTCACCTTCCAACTACTCGACAGCAATCACGAATCTGTCTCACAAACTTGCTGGTATCCAACACATAACGTAATGGACACCTTTACGACTGACGCGACCGGGACCGTCACACTGCCCGAATCGCTCGTGCCGGGCACCTATTATGTACGCGAAACCTCGGCCAAAGAGCCCTATCTTGTCGGCGAGGAGATCGAGGTAAACATACCCGCCGACATGAACCTAACGCCCGTTGCAATCGCCTCGTATTATGACCACGCCGCGACCGGAAACATCAGGATCGTTAAAACCGATGCCATAGACGGCAGCAGCCTCGCGGGCGCCGTCTTTGAGATCCGTGCCTCGAGTGATATCGTGCGCCCCGACGGTAGCATTGCCGCGCTCGACGGTGAGACTGTCGCTACCATCACGACGGATGAAACTGGAGAAGCACGCGCGGACAACCTCCCGCTGGGACTTGGCACCGCACGCTACGAGGTTGTCGAGACTCAAGCGCCGGCAGGCTTCTTGCTCGATCGGACAACCCATATTGTCGACCTTACTTATGCCGACCAGAAAACACCCGTTGTAGAAGCACGGCTTAACGTATCCGACGATTACACCAAGGTTGATATCTCCAAGGTCGATGCAAGCGGTGAGCAGGAAGTGGAAGGCGCACAACTCACCTTATATGGTCCCGATAAAACCGAAATAGACTCCTGAACCTCATCCGACAAGCCACACCGCGTCGAACATCTTGCACCCGGCACCTACTCGTTGCGCGAAATGATGTCTCCGCGGACCTATGACCTTGCCGAGGAAATAACGTTTGAAATAAAGGATACGGGAGAAGTCCAATCCGTCGCGATGAAGGATGCGCCCATCGAGATCAAGGGACAGGTCGACAAGCGTCAGGAACTTGTCCAACCTATCGAAAAGGGCCTGTTGGCTAACGGCGATGGTAAAAATCGCGCCGCGACGCAAACTAATACGGATGGACTTTTCTCCTATACCATCGACGCTCGAAACGATTCCGCTACTTGGGTTGATGAGTTTACGATTACCGATGATCTTGAGTGCGCCAAAGACGGCACGGCGAGATTCATCTCAATCGAAACCCCCGTCGCCATCGGCGACCTCAACGGTCTGTGCAACGTGTGGTATCGCACGACGCCGTTGGACTCGACAGACGTCGATGAGCCGGCGAACGCGACACTTGACGATGGACACGAAAATCCTTGGCTTGAGTCCGACGAAGTAAAAGAGAGCCTTGGTGAGGACTGCCGCCTCGTCGATTACGACGGCTGGCGCCTCTGGAAGGCGGATGTCTCGACCACGGAATCCACCACACTCGAGGCGGAAGAGCTCGACCTTGCATCCAATACCGTCGTAACAGGCATTCGAATTGAATACGGTGCGGTAGCCGCCGACTTTACGACTCGAAGCGATGCGGATTCTTGGACCCGCGATGATCTCAAAGATGAGCACGACGACCTTGACGATGCCAAAGCAATCCTTGGCACAGACGCTCGGGGCGCAGTCGTACACATGCAGGCAACGTCGGCTTATACGCCCCAAACCGCACTCACCAACAGCGCGCGCGTCGATCTTTGCCGCAACGGTGGCGGCGATAAACTTGAGTCACATGACGAGGACAGCGTCATTCAACGCTGTACCCTACCGCAGGACCTACCGGCAACAGGATCAGTTCCCATCGCCGCTTGCATCACCGCGCTCCTGACCTCGGGTGCCGCAGCCCTATGGTTCGCTCGCCTTAGGTCGATCCCAAAGAAGCGCTAGCGCGATGAAAAAGCGGGCGAGCCAGTCCCCTGGCTCGCCCGCTTTCAATCATTTAAATCGCCGCATCTACTCTGCAGACGAAGATCCACCATCAACGATTGCCTGCTCGGACTCAGGAATCCCATCGGCACCCGTACTCTGTTCTTGCTCCACCTCTTCGCTGATTGCGGAGGCGGGGGTCGAGCCCTTTGCACCCACGATGTAGGCAGCCCCAAATCCTAACGCAATGGCAATCAAGGTCAAAATCACGTAGACAGGCCAATGGCGCTTAATATACGAAAACACGTTGACTCCTTAGAGCTCCGTCTACGAACGGCGGATAACCTCGGTCACGACCTCGGATACCGTAGCAATGTTCGTCGGGTTGACATTGTGGGGCAGGTCGTCCTCGGTACGAGCGCAAGCCAGACGCGTGCCGTCCACGCCGGCGATGGTAAGGGCTCGGCGGCTCGCCTCGAGCGCAGCATAGGCATCGGTCTTGGCATAGGGCATCTCGAGCGCGCCACAATCGACATGGAACGACTTGCAGACCTTGCTGACCAGGTTCATGATGCGGCGATCGCCCTTGAGCAGTTGTTGTTCGCCCTCGACCGTCACCACCGAAAGCCTACCGGCGCCGACGGATTCAAGATTGATAAAGAATACGCCGCGGAGCTTATCGCGATGCGAAGCCAAGAAGGCCTTCATGCCAGCGCCATCACAATCCGAGGCGCCCGTTGCCACAAACCAGATATCGTGACCGAGCAGCTCATCATCGCCCATAGAGGCGACAGCCGAGAGCATATCTTCGGAAGAAGCGCCATCGGAAGACGTAGCGCCACCCTTCCAGCCATCGTTATCGTCCTCGAAGTTATCCCACGAACCGATACCGCGACCGGACTTCTTGGCATCGTAATCGTCTTCGACGCCCAGCCAGTCACTCATGCTGTCCTGCTCGTTTTTCTTTTTACGGCCGAACAGACCACCCAGGCCGCGCTTACGAGACTTGGGTGCCGCCGGGGCGGGAGCCGAAATGGTCTCGATCGGCTGTGCGCCCGACGCAACGGGCATAGGAGGCGCAACGGGTGCCGATGTGGGTTCGGGGCCCTGGGCAGTAGCAAAGGGATCATTGACCTGTGCGGAGGGGTCGGGAAGGTCGAACAGCGACGTGCGAGACGCAACGTTTGCCTGCTTCATAGACGGCAGCGACGGATCGGGGACCGAAGCCAGCGGAGACGAGGAAGGTGCAGGCGACGGTGCCGACGCCGGATCGGGAACATTCATCTGCGGGCGCGGCGATGCCTGGGAGGAAATCTGGGCCATAAGGGAATCGACCGTTTCGTCCTGGGTGGGAGCGACATTGGCAACCGTGGCACCGGAACCACTCGGGGTCGGCATGGTGAAAATCTGCGTGGAATAAGGCCTCGACTCATCCGTCTCGGGAGTCTCGGAAACCGCAGGCACTTCCTCCTGCTCGACCTCGGTCGAATCATCTTGCTCGGCTGCCGCGTATTGCTCTTCGTCAGAGTTGGCCTCGACGGGCTCGTCCTCGGCGGCATCTTGGATTTCGGCAGCATCAACAGGCTCGTCATCGTCTGCCGCGTCGCCCTGCTCATCGGAAACAGGAAGGGGCTCGGCAATCGCGGTGCCCTGTTTTTCAAACGTTATCGTGGAATCGAACTGCGCGGCATCAAACGACATGGTGCTATCGACGTGCTGCTGAGCCTCGAAAGACGTCGTCGCTTCAACAACATCCGCGGACGCCGGTTGCTGGGACTCAAAGGACGTTGTAGCTTCGGCGGCTTCGACGGGCGCGGACTGCATAGCCTCGTTCTGCTCGAACTCTTGCGCCGCGAGCTCACGTGCCGCCTCGGCTGCCTGCTGCTGAGCGATAGCCTCCTGCTCGGCAGCCTCGCGTGCGGCAGCGCGCTTCTCCTCGAAATCGTCGACAAATTTCTTGCCCTTTGCAAACGCACCCTTAAAGAAGTTGGAAGCGCTGGCGCCAATCGACGAGAACGCGGATGCAATGTCGGCATGCGGCGTTGCCGCGGGAATCTCGGCCGAGAAATCAGTATCGCTCTCGTAAGACACGCGCCTCGGTTGTTCAACGTAATCGTCGTCAGACTCGTCCGCAACGTCTTGCGCCGGTGCGGCGGGAGCCAAAATGTCCAGTCCTGCCGCGGGATCGAACGCGGACACCGCCTCGGGATCGGCAACGGCAGCGGTAACCGCGGCAGACTCATCATCCGCAGCGACAACGGGCGCAGGCGCAGCCACGACGGGGGCAGGCTCGGGCTCAAACGTTGGCTCCTCGCCCTCCTCGTAATCGAGCGTGCAGGACTCGGGAAGCATTCCGAGCGCACGGATGGCATCCGAACCAAAGCGGATGTTGCCGGCGGCGTTGCGATAGAGCTTGGGCTCGGGCTCGGCAGACTCCTCCGCCGGCTCGGCAGCGGGAACCTCGTCATTGAACTCTTCGGCTTGGGCAGCCTGATTCTGATCCTCAGGCACGATAGCGCCGATCAGCGTCTCGTCGGCAGACGCACCCTCAAAGCCCTCGATTTGCTCGTCGAAAGCCTCGCCCTGTTCGGGCTCGGTCTGAGCGTCGGGAGCAATCGGCTGACCGAATTCGTCCTCGGCGTAGGTAGGCTCTTCATACTCGATGGTGTTGCCGTAGTCGTTTTGCTGCTGGGCCGCGGCATATTCCGCCGCTGCGCGCGCCATTTCCTCGGCACGACGCTTCTGCTCCCCAAAATAGGTATCGAACGGAACATCGTCGGGAAACTCGTTTTCGCCCTGGAAGGGAGCAACGTTGTCCATAACGCCGAGCATAGCGGCGACAGAAGACTTGTTGCACACCGCGCCAGACGTATAGGGAAGAATGTGGCGGTTAGAGATGATGTTTACCGCGTTGGCGAGTGCAACGAGGGAAGCGAGGATCGCGACAATCCACAGCAGAACCTTGAGCGCGCCGGGGAGCGGCAGAATACGCAGGATGGCAACGGCAGCGGGGGCAACCGTGGCAACGGGCAACAGCTTGGCGATGAGTGCACGATACGAAGCATAAGGCTCGCGGGCGAGCAGCTCAGCACGGGGAGAGTCGTAGTGTGCGACAACGACCACCGGGCGGTTACGCGGGGACGCGAGCGGGCCCGAGGCCTTGTGGTAGGCGATGACATTTTGGCTCACGCCCGTCTTGCCCAGGCGCGAAACCACGGGGTGGCCCGTGCGCTCGAGCACGTAAAGAACGGCGCCGACAATGGCCAGCAAGGTGCCGACCAAGCCGATACCGCCGCCGATGCCCATCAGCAGGGCGCCGGCAAACGCAAGAATACCGGTAACGGCAAATGCCAACCTACTGGGCGCCGGGGCATTGAACTCCTGAACCTCGGGGTCAAAGCCGTGGTTGCGGAAGATCTGAGCGATATCTTCGGCAGCCAAGCGCTCTTCTTCGCTGCATGCCGGCGTAATGCCGGTGTTCTGCAGCAGGTGGTTAATATAGTTCTGGGTGTTCGCCATGTGCGCTCCACATCCATAATCCGACAAATAGGCCCAATGCATGCACATTAGAACCGTATATAGTCGAAAGTATACCCCGAGCGAGCGCAAACGACCGAATTCGGGCCATCTTAACGCCCCGAGCGGACAAGGATATAGCCTAATCTCCATATCGGACTAAAATCATGGCAGCAAACCACCTTCTCATGCGAGGACTCTATGACGGCAAGCGACACGACCGAGACAATTAAAAAGGGAAATTCGGAGCCCAGTTTCGATAAAACGGCTCAGCGCATCCTCAATCTTTTCTTTGTGCTCAATAGCTCCCCCGAACCGCTGACGACCGAGCAGATCGTCTTGGATTCTGACCTGGGATATGGCTCGGGCAATATCGACTCGGATAAGCGCAAGTTTCGACGCGATCGTGACAAGCTGCTCGAACGCGGCATCTTAATCAAGGAGGTTCGCCCCACCGGCGCGCAGGAGACCGAGGAAAGCTCGTGGACAATCGACCGCGAGCACACGTTTGCGGCAGGCGGCCTCATTACCGCAGACGACGCCGATATCCTGCTCAACGCCATCGACCAGACACTAGCGGCCGGCTCATCCACTTTTGCCGCACCGCTTGCCGATATTCGCTCCAAGATTGCCTATCTCACCGGCAGGACGACGGTAGACGAGGCGCCGATCAGCCGCTCTCCCACCGTCGATGCGGTTTGGAGCGCCTTTGCCGAGCGATGCGCGCTGCGATTTTTATATCAGAACGGACGCGGCGAGCAGAGAGAACGTACCGTCTGCGTCTACGGCATGTTCGAGCGCGAGGGCGTGGCTTACTTCTGCGGCCTCGACAACGTCACCGACGACATCAGGACATTCCGCTGCGACCGTATCGTTCGCGCTTGGCGTCCTTCGAAGGCCTACGTCATCCCCGCGGACTTCAACCTCAGCGACTACCTGTTCTTTGAATTCGATTTTGCCGACCGACCGCCCGTTGCAGCCACGTTCTCATTCGCCCCTCAGACGCAGATCGATATGATCAACGGTCTCACGCGTGGGCGAGGTGAGCTCGTACACACCGATGTGGGATGGACCTGGACCGTTGACGTGCGCGATCTTGAAGCCGGCGCCTCATTTTGCATGGCCCACGCCATGGACGGCATGAGGCCCGTGGCCCCCAAATCGCTCAAACAGGCGTGGAACCACCTCATTGAAAGGACGGTGCACGAGTATGCCCGTGCGTAAACTCACCAGCGAGCAGAGACTCTCGCGCGCCATCGACATCATGGAGGCCCTCTACGCCGCCGGCGAGAGCGGCATGACACAGACCGAGATTTGCAGTCGCTTTGACATCACGGGGGTATCGCTCGACGAGATTCTCGAGATCGTCTCGACGCTCGCGGACCGAGAATCGGGCGCGCGCATCATCTGCGAATGCCGCGGCGAGCGTGTGGTCCTCACCGGTGACGCCGGGCGTGTGCTACCGCTGCGCTTGAGTGCCGCCGAGGGCGCTGTGCTCAACCATGAACTTGAATCGTTGGGGATCGAGCCGCATACGGCAGCTCGGATTCGACATGCCCTTCTACCCGAAGAGCTCGGCTATAACCAGCGCGTCTTTGACACCGTCAACCACGGGTCGCACTGGCAGCAGCTGAGCTGCGCCATTCAGGACGGTGTTCGCTGCCGCATCTCGTATCGCTCGATGGACGATGCACGGCCACGTGAGCGTCTGGTCGACCCCTTGCGCATTACGGCAAACGGCGACCAAACATACCTGATTGCCTGGGACATCGCGGTCGATGAGCAGCGCACCTATCGCATGGATAAAATCGAGGGACTCGCCTTGACGGAAGACTCCGTCGTGCCTCATGCACCGGACGTCACATCCCTCCACGATTCCCTTGCTCGGACGCAGCGTAGCGCAAAGCTCTTGATGCCATTCGATATGGCGGAGCATCTGGACTGGGCCGGCATCACCCTAATCGAGCGCAGCGGGGCAGACATGGCAACGGTAACCGTGCATTATGGCTCCGAGCGTTGGCTACTGAGCCAGGTAATCGCAGCGGGCGGAGCCATCCGCATCTTGGATGACCCCGCCCTGTCAAAGCGTCTGTGCGATATGGCAAAAACCCTCGTCTGTCCGCTTTAGCGCCGCCGCTCGTGGCGTGCACGCCACAGTTGCAGATAGTGCCCAATCTGTGCCGATTCGATGCGCTGGTAGGAGCTCGTGGGCAGCGACGTTAAGAACTTCTTTCCGTAGCCCTTCGTCACCAGGCGCGGGTCGGCCAGAATCAGCACGCCGCAATCGGTCGACGAGCGGATAAGGCGGCCGGCCGCCTGCTTGACCTCGAGCACCGCCTCGGGCAGCGAATAGCGCGCCCAAGCGCGGTCTTCACGCAGGTTGCGCTCGCACGAGAGCGGGTCCGTGGGGCTCGAGAACGGCAGCTTGGGAATGATGACGCAGCGCAGCGTCTCGCCGTTGGCGTCGAATCCCTCCCAGAAGGCCTTAAGCGCAAAAAGCGATGAAGTCGGTTCGCTGATAAACCGGTCGCGCAGGC
>CAUEUQ010000059.1:0-12576 GCA_959021215.1 uncultured Collinsella sp.
CCCCCGCGCTGCATGAGCGACGGGGGCTTTCTTTTTGGACATGCCCCCGTCACGTCCTTGTGGCGGACCGTGCCCGGAAAGAATTCGAGGAGGTGTAATTCATGCCCCAGCAGTACAAAATCGACAAGGTTGCAGAGATCGAGTCCCGTATCGCCGAGAACGCCGGTCTGTTCGTCGTCAACTACAACGGTCTGACGGTTAAGCAGGCTCAGGAGCTGCGTCATCAGCTTCGCGAGTGCGGCGCCGAGATGAAGGTCTACAAGAACAACCTGGTCAAGATCGCCCTCAAGAACCAGGAGCAGCCCGAGCTCGACGAGATTCTCGCCGGCCCCGTCGCTTATGTGTTCTACGAGTCCGAGCCGGTCGAGGCCGCTAAGGCCCTTAAGGACTTCTCCGCTAAGTCCAAGGGCGTCCTTGAGATCAAGGGCGGTATCTCCGACGGCAAGGCCGTTTCCGCTGATGATGTTAAGGCTATCGCCGAGCTGCCCACCAAGGATCAGCTTCTCGGCCAGATCGCCGGTCTCATCTCCGGTTTCGCTCGCGACATCGCTGTCTGCGTCAACGGCGTTTCCTCTGGTCTCGCTCGTTCGATCCAGCAGGTCTCCGAGCAGAAGGCAGCCTAGTCGCTGTTTTCACCCGCGGCGGCAACGCCGCACCCCTGGCGCATTCGCGCCGTGTTTTAACTGATCTCCGTGCATCCGCACGGAAACCGAAAGGACTTAGAAATGGCTAAGCTTACCACCGATGAGATCATCGATGCTCTTAAGGAAATGACCCTTCTCGAGGCTTCCGAGCTCGTTAAGGCTATCGAGGACACCTTCGGCGTTTCCGCCGCTGCTCCTGCCGCTGTTGTCGCCGCTCCCGCTGCTGGCGCTGCTGAGGCCGAGGAGAAGACCGAGTTTGACGTCGTGCTCGAGGGCTTCGGCGACAACAAGATCCAGGTCATCAAGGCCGTCCGTGAGCTCACCAACCTTGGCCTGAAGGAGGCCAAGGAGGTCGTCGAGGGCGCTCCCAAGGCTGTTCTCGAGGGTGCCAAGAAGGAGGACGCCGAGGCTGCCAAGGAGAAGCTCGAGGCTGCTGGCGCTGCTGTCACCCTCAAGTAATCAGGCTTTCTCGCCAGATTTCTTTGCAGACGGGGTTCGCATTGCGAGCCCCGTCTTTTTTGTTATTAGCCCCTCTATTTTGCTGACTCGGTATGCAAATTGCTTTCGTTTGCGGTGCTTTGGGGTCGCTACCGTTGGGCGATAAAATTGCACCATTCGAGCAATAATTTGCGTTGACCTGCTGAAGAATGGCGCTTGCCTGCATTAACGTTAATTAGCAGCGGTAAGATAATTCGGTATCGCAATTTGGTCTGCGGCCGCCGTGCCGCACGCACAGGGCGCATCCTGCGCCTGCGAAAGGATCCTTGAATAATATGAAGGCAATCATCCCCGCCGCCGGTCTTGGCACGCGTTTTCTGCCTGGCACCAAGTGCACGCCCAAAGAGATGCTGCCGGTTCTCGACAAGCCGGTCATCCAGTATGTCGTCGAGGAGGCGCTCGACCCCGAGGAGGTCGACGACGCCATCATCGTTACCTCGCCCGGCAAGCCCGAGCTGCTGAACTACTTCCAGCCCGACCGTTCGCTCGAGAACCTGCTGCGCGAGCGCGGTAAGGACGCCTACGCCGACGCTGTCGCCCATGCGGGCGGTATGCCGGTCGACTTCCGTTATCAGTACGAGCCCAAGGGCCTCGGTCACGCCATTCGCTCTGCCGCCGACGCTGTGGCAGGGGAGAACTTCCTGGTTCTTCTGGGCGACTACGTTGTGCCTAACCGCGACATCTGCGACAAGATGCTGGCCGTCTCCAAGGAGCACGGTGGCGCTTCGGTTATCGCCGTTGCCGCGTGCGCTCCCGAGGAAGCCAGCCGCTATGGCGTCATCGCCGGCGATCGCGTGGGCTCTCTCGAGGGCTTTGAGAATGCCGCAGACGACGAGCCCGGCGCCGTTTGGCGCATTGGCGGCCTGGTCGAGAAGCCCGCTCCCGAGGCGGCTCCGTCCAACCTGTACATCGTCGGTCGCTACCTGCTGAGCCCGCTGGTCATGGACCTGCTGGCCGATCAGCAGGCCGGTAAGGGCGGCGAGATCCAGCTGACCGACGCCATGGCGCGTTCGCTCGACCGCGAGGCCATGTACGCTGTCGTTATCGACCCGCTGTCGGGCTACGATACCGGTACCCCGTCTGGCTGGATGGCCACCAACGCCCTCATGGCTGCAAACGATCCTCGCTTTGCCGGCGCCTTCTGGGACGCCATCGACGAGCGCGGCGGTTTGATGCGCAAATAAGCCTTCGGGCATCGACATTTACGGGCGCGGACCTCGGTTTGCGCCCGTTTTTTATAAGAGCTGCGATTCCCGGCCCTCTGTTCACAGAAAATATATGAACAGATGTTCGATATACACCTATCTACCTGCATCTTTTCCGTCGAAAAACTTTGCTACTCCAAAAACTCAATCGCGTCAAGGCTTTTCTTGCCCAACGGTCGGTACCTGATAAACTATTAGGTTGCGATAACTGGCGAAGCTATGCCTCGCCAACCCACCGAGCATTTCCGTGAAGGAGGAAAAACCTGGTGACCTACGCATACACTGCCACTGAGCGCAAGCGCGTCAGCTTCGGGAAAATCCCGGAGGCCATGGAGCTCCCCAACCTTATCTCTGTTCAAAGGGAATCCTTTGAGCGTTTTAAGGACGAGGGCCTTCGTGAGGCGTTCAAGGAATCCAGCCCCATCCAGAGCCAGAACCATGTTCTCGAGGTTACCTTCGGCGAGCATCAGTTCGGCGACCCCGCGCACACCGTCGAGGAGTGCCGCGAGAAGGACATGACCTATCAGGCCCCGCTTCTGACCGACGTCCGTCTCACCAACAAGGAGACCGGCGAGATCAAGGAGCAGCTCGTCTTTATGGGCGACTTCCCCATGATGACCGATCAGGGCACCTTCATCATCAACGGTACCGAGCGTATCGTCGTCTCGCAGCTCGTCCGTTCCCCGGGTGTGTACTACAGCTCCGAGATGGATTCGGGCAAGCAGATCTACAAGGCCCAGATCATCCCGTCCCGCGGTGCCTGGCTCGAGTTTGAGGTCGACAAGCGCGACCAGCTCATGGTCTCCATCGACCGTAAGCGCAAGCAGAGCGCCACGATGTTCCTGCGCGCCCTTGGCATCGCCGTCACCAACGACGACATCATCGAGCTGCTCGGCAACTCCGATGTGATCAAGCGCACCCTGGAGCGCGACACCGCCCTCACTCGCGAGGACGCCCTCATCGAGATCTACCGTCGCCTGCGCCCGGGCGAGCCTCCCACCGTGGACGCTTCCCGCAGCCTGCTCGAGGGCCTGCTCTTTAACCCGCAGCGCTACGATCTGGCCCGCGTCGGTCGTTACAAGGTCAACAAGAAGCTCAACCTCACCACCGAGGAAGAGGTCACGGTGCTCACCGACGAGGATATCGTCGCGACGCTGCGCTACCTGCTGTCCCTCGCTGCCGGCGAGCAGGGCTTCAAGGTCGACGACATCGACCACTTCGGCAACCGCCGTATCCGCACCGTCGGCGAGCTCGTCGCCAACCAGTTCCGTATCGGCATGAGCCGTATGGAGCGCGTCGTCCGTGAGCGCATGAGCTCCCAGGACATCGACGAGATCACCCCGCAGTCGCTCATCAACATCCGTCCGATCGTGGCTTCCATCAAGGAGTTCTTCGGTTCCTCGCAGCTCTCGCAGTTCATGGACCAGGCGAACCCCCTGACCGGTCTGACCCACAAGCGCCGTCTGTCCGCACTCGGCCCTGGTGGTCTTGCCGGCCACAAGTCCGGCTCCAGCCGCCGCACCAACGTGCCGACGGCCGTCCGCGACGTTCACAATTCGCACTACAGCCGCATGTGCCCGATCGAGACCCCCGAAGGCCCCAACATCGGCCTGATCGGCTCGCTCGCCCTCTACGCCCGCGTCAACGAGTATGGCTTCATCGAGGCCCCGTTCCGTCGCGTCGAGAACGGCGTTGCCACCGATCAGATCGACTGGATGACCGCTGACGAGGAAGAGAAGCACGTCATCGCGCCGGCCAACACGCCGCTCGATCCCAAGACCAACGAGTTCATCACGACCGATGCCGAGGGTAAGATCGTCCGTCCGCACACCGTGATCGCCCGTACCCGCGACTTCGACGGCTCCTTCGGCGCTCCCGCCGACGTGCCCGTCGAGGACGTCGACTACATGGACGTCTCGCCGCGTCAGATGCTCTCCGTCGCAGCCACGCTGATCCCGTTCCTTGAGCACGATGACGCCAAGCGTACGCTGATGGGCGCCAACATGCAGCGTCAGGCCGTGCCGCTGGTTCACCCCGCCGCTCCCTATGTCGGTACCGGCATGGAGCGTCGCGCCGCTCTGGACTCCGGCGAGGTCACCCTGGCCAAGAACGCCGGCGAGGTCATCTTTGCCGACGCCGCCAAGATCATCGTCAAGCATGCCGGCGGCATGGACGAGTACCACCTGGCCAAGTACCAGCGCTCCAACCAGTCCACCTGCATCAACCACCGTCCGCTCGTTCGCGTTGGTGACACCGTTGAGCAGGGCGAGCCTCTGGCCGACGGTCCTTCGACCGATCACGGCGAGCTCGCACTGGGTCAGAACCTCACCGTGGCCTACATGCCGTGGGAAGGCTTTAACTACGAGGACGGTATCGTCGTGTCCGAGCGCCTGGTGGCCGAGGACCTGCTGACGACCATCAACATCACCCGTCACGAGATCGACGCCCGCGACACCAAGCTCGGTCCCGAGGAGATCACCCGCGAGATCCCGAACCTCTCCGAGGACATGCTTGCCAACCTCGACGAGGACGGCATCATCCGCATCGGCGCCGAGGTCGGCCCTGGCGACATCCTGGTCGGCAAGGTCACGCCTAAGGGCGAGAGCGCTCTGACCGCCGAGGAGCGCCTGCTGCGCGCCATCTTCGGTGCCAAGGCCCACGATGTCCGCGACACCTCCCTTAAGATGCCTCACGGCGCTTACGGCCGCGTCATCGACGTCGTCCGCTTTAGCCGCGAGAACGGCGACGACCTGGCCCCCGGCGTCAACGAGCAGGTGCGCGTCTACGTCGCCCAGCGTCGTAAGATCCAGCAGGGCGATAAGATCGCCGGTCGCCACGGCAACAAGGGTGTTATTTGTAACGTTCTGCCGGTCGAGGACATGCCCTACATGGCTGACGGTACCCCGATCGACGTTATCCTCAACCCGCTGGGCGTTCCTTCGCGTATGAACGTCGGCCAGCTGCTCGAGTGCCACCTTGGCTGGGCTGCTGCGTGCGGTTGGGATACCGAGCAGGCCGACTCCGACAAGTACGTCCCCGGTCCGTTCTTCACCGCCACGCCCGTCTTCGACGGCGCCAAGGAGGACGAGATCGCCGAGGTCATCCGTCGTGCCAACAAGAACATGCTCAACAAGGCTACCGCTGCCTTTGGCGATCACATGCGCCCCGAGTTCGTCACCCAGCTTGACGAGCGCGGCAAGACCCGCCTGTTCGACGGCCGCACCGGCGAGGAGTTCCGCGAGCCCATTACCGTGGGTACGTCCTACATCCTCAAGCTCGGCCACATGGTCGACGACAAGATCCACGCCCGTTCGACCGGCCCTTACAGCCTGGTTACCCAGCAGCCTCTGGGCGGCAAGGCTCAGTTCGGCGGCCAGCGCTTCGGCGAGATGGAAGTTTGGGCACTGTACGCTTACGGTGCTTCCAACGTCCTGCAGGAGATCCTGACCGTCAAGTCCGACGATACCGTGGGCCGTGTCAAGACCTACGAGTCCATCGTCAAGGGCGAGAACGTTCCTGTCCCGGGTATCCCCGAGTCCTTCAAGGTTCTCGTCAAGGAGATTCGCTCCCTCGCACTGGACATCGAGCCCATGCACGATGCCGACGAGGACGCCTCCGCCCCTGTGACCGCCGAGGAGACCTCTGCTCTCGACGACCTGGCTGCGCTCGCCGGCGTTGACGCCGACGTCGAGGCCGAGGATGCCGAGACCGCCGAGGCACCCGAGGCTGTCGCCGCCACGACCACTGATAAGGAGTAGTTGACTGTGGCAGATTTCGAAGCTACTGATTTTGACTCGGTAAAGATCTCCCTTGCCTCCGCCGACCAGATCCGTTCCTGGTCGCACGGTGAGGTCAAGAAGCCGGAGACCATCAATTACCGTACCCTCAAGCCCGAGAAGGACGGCCTGTTCTGCGAGAAGATCTTCGGTCCCGCCAAGGACTGGGAGTGCTCTTGCGGCAAGTACAAGGGCATCCGCTTTAAGGGCATCGTCTGCGAGCGCTGCGGCGTCGAGGTCACCTCGGCCAAGGTGCGTCGCGACCGCATGGGCCACATCGAGCTCGCCGCTCCCGTGTCCCACATCTGGTACTTCAAGAGCCCCACGAGCTTCCCGATGAGCCGTATGCTCGACATCAAGTCCAAGGACCTCGAGAAGGTTCTGTACTTTGCCAGCTACATCATCACCGAGGTCGACTACGAGGCTCGCGAGGCCGACGCCGACGACCTGCGCGAGGAGCTCGCCGCCGATCTGGAAGAGATCGATGCCGAGTGCGCCCGCCAGATCGAGTCCCTCAAGGAGCAGGGCGACCCCGAGAACTTTGACGAGTTCTCCGACGAGGAGCCGCTGACCCCCGAGGAGATCGCCTCCGGCATCGTCGACATCGAGGAAGAGTGCAAGGACGAGAAGCAGCTCCGCACGGACGCCTTCAACGCCTTCATGAAGCTCACCGAGCGCGACCTCATCTCCGATGAGCCGCTGTTCCGCGAGATGACCCGTTACTACTCCATGTACTTCAAGGGTGGTATGGGTGCCGAGGCCGTCCGCGACCTGCTCGCTGCCATCGACCTCCCCTCCGAGGCCGAGAAGCTCAAGGCCATCATCGCCGACGAGGATTCCCAGAAGCAGAAGCGCGAGAAGGCCGTCAAGCGCCTTGAGGTCGTTGACGCCTTCCTGAAGGGCGGCAACAGCCCCGCGAACATGATCTTGGACGTCATCCCGGTCATTCCGCCCGATCTGCGCCCGATGGTCCAGCTCGACGGCGGCCGCTTCGCCGCGTCCGACCTCAACGACCTGTACCGTCGCGTGATCAACCGCAACAACCGACTCAAGCGCCTGCTCGACCTGGACGCCCCCGCGATCATCGTGAACAACGAGAAGCGCATGCTCCAGGAGTCTGTGGACGCCCTGTTCGACAACGGCCGTCGTGGTCGCCCGGTCTCTGGCCGTGGCGGTCGCCCGCTCAAGTCGCTCGCCGAGGCCCTCAAGGGCAAGCAGGGTCGCTTCCGTCAGAACCTGCTGGGTAAGCGTGTCGACTACTCCGGCCGTTCGGTTATCGTTACCGACCCCAAGCTGCTGCTGCACCAGTGCGGTCTGCCCAAGACCATGGCGCTGGAGCTCTTCAAGCCCTTCGTCATGAAGCGCCTGGTCGAGCTTGGCAAGGTCGAGAACATCAAGGGTGCCAAGCGCGCTATCGACCGCGGTGCCACCTTTGTGTGGGACATCCTCGAAGAGGTCATCGACGGCCGCGTCGTGCTGCTCAACCGTGCACCGACCCTGCACCGTCTGTCCATCCAGGCCTTTGAGCCGGTGCTGGTCGAGGGCAAGGCTATCCACCTGCATCCGCTGGTCTGCTCGCCCTTCAACGCCGACTTCGACGGCGACCAGATGTCTGTCCACGTGCCGCTGTCCAGCCAGGCTCAGGCCGAGGCCCGCGTGCTCATGCTCTCTGCGAACAACCTGCGCTCGCCGGCATCCGGCAAGCCGGTCAACATCCCTTCGCAGGACATGATCATCGGTGTGTACTACCTCACCCAGGTTCGCGAGGGTCTGCCGGGCGAGAACCACGTGTTCTCGAGCTTCGACGACGCGCTGCACGCCTATGACTGCCGCTCCGAGGTCGACATGCAGGCCAAGATCCAAGTCCGCGTGTCCGCTGCCGATGCCAACGTCATCAACGAGGATGGCACCCGTATCTTCCGCGTCAAGAACGGCAAGAACGAGTTTGTCGACTACGACGTCACCGGCAACAAGACCGCGCGCTTCGAGACCTCTATCGGCCGCATCATCTTCAACCGCCAGTGCCTGCCCGAAGACTATGAGTTCATGAACTACAAGATGGTCAAGGGCGACGTGGCCAAGCTGGTTGCGGACTGCTGCGATCGTTACCCCGAGGCCAAGGTCGGCCCGATCCTCGACGCCATCAAGTACTCCGGCTTCCACTACGCTACCCGCGCCGGCCTCACCATCTCGGTGTGGGACGCTCTCATCCCTGCCGAGAAGCAGGAGCTGCTCGACCGCGCCCAGGCCAACGTCGACCAGATCAACGAGTACTTCGAGGAGGGCTTCATCAACGAGACGGAGCGCCACATCGAAGTCGTTAACGAGTGGACCGCTTGTACCGATAAGGTTGCAGCGCTCATGCTCGACATGTTCGACGAGGAGAACCCGCTCTACATGATGGCCGACTCCGGCGCCCGTGGTTCTAAGACCCAGCTGCGTCAGCTCGGCGGCATGCGTGGCCTGATGGCGGACATGTCCGGCGAGACGATCGACCTTCCCATTAAGGCGAACTTCCGCGAGGGCCTGCTGCCGCTCGAGTACTTCATTTCGACCTACGGCGCCCGTAAGGGCCTGGTCGATACCGCATCCCACACCTCGGACTCTGGTTACCTGACCCGTCGTCTGGTCGACGTGGCCCAGGACGTCATCGTCCGCGAGGAGGACTGCGGTACGCACGAGGGCGTTACCTACAACCTCATCATCCCCGGCACCACCGACCTCAACACCGACCTCGTCGGCCGTTGCTTCATCGAGGACGTCGTGGCTCCCGATGGCACCGTGCTCTTTGAGCAGGACGGCTACATCGAGAAGGTCGCCGACATCCAGAAGATGGTCGATGCGGGCCTTAAGAAGGTCAAGCTTCGCGCGCTGCTCACCTGCCGCTCCAAGTACGGCGTGTGCCAGAAGTGCTACGGCTGGGATCTTTCCACTCGTCGTCCGGTCGCCATCGGTACTGCCGTCGGCATTATTGCCGCCCAGTCCATCGGCGAGCCCGGTACGCAGCTTACGATGCGTACCATTCACTCCGGCGGCGTCGCTGGCGTCGACGATATTACGCAGGGTCTGCCTACGGTCAGCCGTATGTTCGATATCGTCGGCAACGTCAACGAGAAGATCCTGGGTCGCGAGGCCGAGCTGGCTCCGTACTCCGGTCACCTCTCGATTAAGCCCGAGAAGTCCGAGTACGTGCTGACGCTCACCGACTCCGAGGACCACACCCGTGTCCTCGACGAGCGTCGCGTCCCCGCTTCGGTGCGCTTTATGCCCGAGATCGAGGACGGCTGCGAGGTTCGCGCCGGCGACCAGATCACCAAGGGCTTTGTCAACTTCCGCAACCTGCGCAAGCTGACCGACATCGAGTCGACGATGCACACCTTCGTCGAGAGCGTCAAGGACGTCTACACCAGCCAGGGCGTTGACCTGAACGACAAGCACATTGAGGTGCTCGCACGTCAGATGCTGCGTCGCGTTCAGATCACCAACCCCGGCGACTCCAAGTACCTGCTTGGTCAGTACGTCGACCGCTACGAGTTCGCCGACGAGGTCGAGCGCGTTGCCCGTCTGGGCGGTCAGGCTCCCGTGGCCGAGCCCGTCATCCTGGGTACGCTCAAGGTCGCGTCCAACATCGACTCCTGGCTGTCGAGCGCTTCGTTCATCCGTACTGCCGGCGTCCTTACCGAGGCTGCCATTGAGGGCAAGGTCGACCACCTGCTCGACCTTAAGTCCAACGTCATCGTCGGTAAGAAGATCCCGGCTGGTACCGGCCTCAAGCCGTACGCTAACGCCAAGCTGACGTATCGTACGGCCGACGGCTACGTGGACATCGACGGCCCGGCTTCGCCCAACGCCAAGTCGCTGCCCGAGTGGGCTCCTGTGGAGCTCAAGGACCTGGACGAGCAGCTCCCGCAGCAGCTCGACTGGGCCGGCTACGACGAGTTCGGTGGTGCTGACGGTTCGTTCACCCGCAACGGCCACACCATCTCCGCCGAGAAGGCTCGCCTGTACCTGTTCGACGACCTGGGCGTGTCGCAGCGCTGGACCAACAAGTTCAGCGAGGTCGGCATCGAGACGGTCGGCGACCTGGTCGGCAAGTCCGAGGAGGATCTGCTGCGCATCGATGGCATCGGTGCCAAGGCGATCGAGGAGCTCCGTGACGGTCTGGAGGCCCACGACCTGCTCTACATCCTCGAGAACAACGACGACGTTGCCGACGAGGAAGACCTCTCGCAGCTGCTGCAGATGGTCTTTAGCCCCGACGGTCCGGACGACATCCTGCTGGGCACCTCCGCTGCGCCGACGCATCACGCCGACGCCGACGAGGAGCTCCTGGGCGCCCCGATCGACGACAAGAAGGCTCCCGCCAACGGTGCCATCAACGAGGACATGGCTTCCCTCGACGAGCTGCTCAACCAGCTCGTGGACACCGACGACGCCGAAGAGGCCAAGGACAACGACGAGGAGTAATTTCCTAGTACGTTAACCGCCCTTCCAAAGACCCGCTTCTCAACAGGGGAGCGGGTCTTTTTTGGTGAAGAAAACCTGCCAAAAGGGGATAGGTTTATTTTGGTAGGTTATTCCTGCTTGAATTTGAAACATTTCGTTCGGCCAGAGCGTATCTATGGTGAGGGCCTCAGCAAGAAACATCAGCATCACCGGGAGGTGATTATGGAAGAACAAGCATTTAGACAGGCGGTCGAGGATCACCGTGATGTCGTGTTTCGAATCGCATTGACGTACCTGCGCGATTGTGCCGACGCCGACGATGTTGCCCAGGATGTCTTCCTTAAGCTGCTTAAAAGCGATGGACATTTTGAGAGTTGGGAGCATCTTCGCCGCTGGCCTATCCGGGTCACGATCAATGAATGTAAATCGCTCTTTCGAAAGCCATGGAGGCGTGTGGAGGATATTGAGAACCTGGCCGATTCGCTTTCGGCGGTGCAGGATGAGACCAAAGCGGTCCTGTCAGACGTCATGCGACTTCCGGAACGATTCCGTGTTCCCATCATGCTCTATTACTATCTGGGCTTTTCGACCTCAGAGATTGCCGAGTTACTGCATGTGCCAGCCGCTACCGTTCGAACGCGTTTAGCTCGCGGTCGATCGAAGCTCAAATTCATCCTAGAGGAGGGCGACCGTGAAATCCAATCAAATCAAGCGGGCCTTCGAGTCCATCCAAGCCGATAGCGATCTTGCAGATCGCGTTCTTAATGCAGCTGAAGGCGAGCCGCTTCGCAAAAGGGGTCATGCTAAGCCCCTCTATGTTGCGGTTATCGGATGTCTTGCCGGAGTGTTGGCGACCGGAGGGGTCGCCTACGCCGTTGTCAATTCCAGCTATTTTGCCTCAGCCTGGGGAAACCACGGCAACGGGGATTCCATTACCTGGACCAACGGCGGCTCATCGGGAACTAAATATACCTACACCAGAGAGTTTGGCGATGGCATCGCGCCCCAAAGCCTGGAGGGCACAGTCCAGAAGGTTAATCTGTCCGTCGAGGGTAACGGCTATACGCTTGATATCCATGAGATGGCAATCGACCAAAACGGCTGCGGAGCCGTGACGTTTACGTTGTCCAATCCAAATGGAGTTAACTACTACAAGCCAGCAGCAGAGATTGGCGAACTTGTTCTCTATGGTGAAGAAGAACAGGGCATCGGCACGCCCGATATGAAGTTCGGCGAGGAATGGCCTGACACACGCAGCACAATTGATAAGGACACATCAAGCGATACTGTCATTAATGGCACGATGTACTTTGCCGCTATGGATCGCGAGCGAGATTTGCAACATGCGGTCACCTGGAATATCCACTGGACCGAGGGTGAAGGTGAGAGTGCGAGGCGGTTTGAGGCGTCGACACCCGAGTTCAATATTGGAGCGTACGTCGATACAAAGGAACTCCGCTCCGGTGACTCGCCTCTTGAGATTAGCCCGTTTTCCATCCAGACGCACATCGATGATTTGGGCTATGAAGCAGTTGATAATAAGCTGACCGTCAGCTACAAGGATGGATCGGAGCAGATTATCGAAGATGACGACGCAGGGGTGTTCAATTTATATTTTTCTTATGGGCGCAATAGCGGAGAGAACATCTGGGTGCCAACGAAGTTGATTGATGTCGAACAAGTGGTCTCAGTAACGCTTGAGGGCACGAGGTGCACGTCAACAGGGGAGACCGAAACAAAAGTACCCTTTACCATCGTCTATTCGTAAGGTCTGAGGCCGCTTCCTACTAGGGGAAGCGGCCTCTTTTGAGTTAAATTGGCGGTTAAAGCGAGTGATTTACTTCCGAAAGCGCCGCCGATTTCCATGCGACAGATGAGAGCAGATCATCGCTGGAGAGCGACATTTCCCCAGATAAAACCGACCAAAATAAACCTGTCCCTTTTTGGCAGGGAACGTTGCCCCGACGAGTACGTCGGATTCCCGGGCCGGGCGGCACAGGGGTTAAG
>CAUEUQ010000060.1:0-12364 GCA_959021215.1 uncultured Collinsella sp.
CACTTTGTGCGGCGAGCCTTTTTGCGTCCTGCGGAGTGCGCTGGGAAGTTACCCCATGCGGACGGCTGCGGGGTCTTTGTTGCGTTCGTACAAGCAACCCAATATATATCTGAATTTGGATGGGAGGGGCTTGTTGCTGGTAGGGGCGTTGGGCTTCTGTCGACACTTTGGGATGGATTGTGCTTTGGGTTGGGACGGCGCTTTGAGATGAGGTCGGAACTTTGGGATGAGGGGTTTACTCAGTTGAAGAGAGGCTTAATGGCTGATAGGTAGTCTTTGGCTACGTCGGCTTTGGCTGCTTGGAAGTTGTGCCAGGCCCACCATTGGACCATTCCTACGAAGCTTGAGGCTATGTGGTGTAGTAAGAAGCTGCGGTCCATGGTGGCGGCGGGGCCTGCGGGGTCGACGGGGACGGTTTCGGCTGCGCGCGACATGATGGTCTTGCGTAAGCAGTCGGCGAAAACGCGTGAGCCGGCGCCGGCTACGAGGGCTCGAACGCCCTGGCGGCGCGCCCAGAGGTTGTTGAGGATATGTTCGACCTGCACGAGTGGGTCGTCGAGCGGTGTGCCATCGTCGTCGAGGGCGTGGGTGCAGATGTCGCTTACGAGCTTGGACAGTAGGTCGTCTTTGCTCTTAAAGAGGCCGTAGAACGTGGCCCGACCCACATGGGCGCGCGCGATGATGTCGCCGACGGTGATCTTGCCGTAGTCCTCCTCGCGAAGAAGCTCGGAAAATGCTGCAACGATGGCGGCGCGGCTTTTGGTTTTGCGGGCATCCATGGCTATGCATCCACGTGAACAAGCAGGCAACGGAGCGTGCCGGAGCAGCCCTCGTAGGGGCGCTTACCGGCGCCGTAGCCGACGGCTTCGATGCGGTAGCGGGCCGGCAGGTGCTCGGACGTGCGCAGTGCGGCGACGATGGCGGCACCCGTGGGCGTCACGAGCTCGCCGGCGACCGGTGCGGGCGTGAGGGCGATATTGCCTGCTTGGCATAGGTTGACGACGGCGGGCACCGGGATGGGCATAAGGCCGTGGGCACAGTGGATGGTGCCGTGACCCTCGGAGAGCGACTCGACGACAATATCCTCGATGCCCAGGTCATCGAGGCAGATGGCGACAGAGCAGATGTCAACGATGGAATCGATGGCGCCTACCTCGTGGAACATGACGGTCTCGGGCGTTTTGCCGTGGGCCTTGGCCTCGGCGGCGGCGAGCGCGGCAAAGATGGCGAGCGCGCGTCGCTTGGCGCCATCACTCATCTGCGAGCCATCGATGATGGCGGTGACGTCCGCCAAAGAACGGTGATGGTGGTGGTGGGCGTGATGGTGACCCTCGTGGTCGTGGTCGTGGTCACGCGCGTGCCCATGGCGGTGCTCGTGCTCACCATGGGCATGATGGTGGTGCTCATGCTCGTGTGTGTGCTCGGCAGCTGCTTCGTTGCCGTAGAGCCAGGCCATGTCGTGGTCGTGGTTCTCGAGCTCCTCTGCCGGCTGAACGTCAAAGTCGCAGGCGTCGATGCCATGCTTGTTTACGCGGGTGACGGCAATCTCAAAGCCGCCGACCGGCAGCGTGGCGAGCTGTTCGCGCAGGTGCTCCTCGCTGGCGCCCAGGTCGAGCAGGGCTGCGACGGTCATGTCGCCGCTGATGCCCGAGGTGCCGTCGATGATAAGCGTGTGCTGATGGTTGGACATGAAATGCTCCTTAGCGGGCGCAGGACGTGCCGGCGCTCAAATGATTGATAAGACTTGCCTGGTAGGCGGCGCCGAAGCCGTTGTCGATGTTGACGACCGAAACGCCGCTGGCGCAGGAGTTGAGCATGGCGAGCAGTGCGGCCACGCCGCCAAAGCTCGCGCCATAGCCCACACTGGTGGGGACGGCGATGACCGGACAGCTCACAAGGCCTCCTATGACGCTCGCCAGGGCGCCCTCCATGCCGGCGATGGCGATGACCACCTGCGCCTGGGCAAGTTCCTCAGCATGAGCGAGCAGACGGTGCAGGCCGGCGACACCCACGTCGTAGAGGCGATCGACCTCGTTGCCGTAGAACTCGGCCGTCAGTGCCGCCTCTTCGGCGACGGGCAGGTCGCTCGTACCGGCGCAGGCGACGACGATGCGTCCGTTGCCGGTAGGGGAGGGCTTGCCGCCCACGAGGGCGAGCTGGGCGTCCGGGACATATCCCAGGTCGATGCCGTTGCCGAGAAGCTCACCGGTGCGGGCTGCCTTTTCGCCGTCCAGGCATGTGACCAGGATGCGCTCCTGGTCTGCATCGAGTAATGCTTTGATAATGGCGGCAATTTGCTCGGCGGTTTTACCGGCACCGTAGACAACCTCGCCGGCTCCCTGGCGCACTCCGCGCGAAAGATCGAGCTGCGCAAAGCCCAGATCGGCGGTCGGAGCCGTCTGGATGCGCGTAAGGGCGTCGGCGGGGGTGACTGATCCGCCGGCAACATCGCTCAGCAGCTGCTCTAGATCTCGCTTATCCATATATCTTCCCTTCGACGGCGCAAAGTCTAGCACTCAAAGGGTATGTTTCCGAACATTAAGACAAAATTGTTCGGAAACTATAGGACAGACTGATTCAATTGTTAGACGGATCGGCTAGTCACGCAGGATGATGTCCATGGCGAGCATCAGGTTGCGCTCGTCGATGGCAAACGGGGCGGCTTCGCGCGTCTTAGGCTTGGCGCAAAACGCGATGCCCGTGCCCGCGGCCTGGATCATGGGGATGTCGTTTGCCCCGTCGCCAATAGCGACCGTGTGGGCCATGTCGACGCCGCACTCAACTGCCCAGTCCAGCAGCTGGATGAGCTTGGACTCCTTGGTCACAATGTCGGCAGCCAACTTACCGGTGAGCTTGCCGTCCACGACCTCCAGGCGGTTGGCCAGGCAAAAATCGATGCCCGCGGCGGCCGCGATCTTGTTGGCGACCTCGTGGAAGCCGCCGCTCACCACGCCGACCTTCCAGCCCTTGCTGTGTGCCGAGCGCACAAGCTCCAGCGCGCCGGGGGTAAACGTCACGCGCTCAAAGGTGCGCTCGAACACGCTGTCGTCCAAGCCGGCGAGCAGCCCCACGCGCTCCACGAGCGCTTGCTTAAAGTCCAGCTCGCCGCGCATGGCGCGTTCGGTGATCTGCGCCACCTGTTCGCCCACGCCGGCCTCCTCGCCCAACAGGTCGATGACCTCCTGGTTGATGAGCGTGGAGTCGATATCCATAACGATGAGGCGTGCAGTCATGACGGGCCTTTCCAAGTGCTGTTTTATTGGGGCATATTGTCGCACGTGACGAGCGCGGGCGGGTGCCGCGGCGCGTCAATTGTTTCGTCTCCGTCAAGTCTTTGGGCAGGAGCTACTTTTCCGCGGCACATCGACACAGGTGCGATAAGATAGAACGCCATGTCTGGCTGCGCGGTTTACGCAGGCTGGGCAAATCTGTACGACGCCGCCCGGAACGACACGGGGCGGCACAGATCCATAAAGGAGGATCACTGGTATGAGCCAGACCCGTCCCATCGACGAGCATTCCATGCACACCCGTACCTGCGGCGAGCTTCGCCGCGAGAACGTGGGCGAAGAGGTCACCCTCACCGGTTGGGTGAGCCGTCGCCGCGATCACGGCGGCCTTATTTTCTGCGACCTTCGCGACCGCGAGGGCATCACGCAGCTCACCTTCGACCCCGAGCACTCCGATGGCGATGCCTTTAAGATCGCCGAGACCATGCGTCCCGAGTGGCCTATCAAGATCCACGGCGTCGTGCGCTCCCGTGGCGAGGAGACCACCAACGCCAAGCTCGCGACCGGCGAGATCGAGGTCCTGACCGACCACGCCGAGGTGCTCAACACGTCCGTCACCCCGCCGTTCCAGATCGAGGACGGCATCGAGACCAGCGAGGACACCCGCCTGCGCTATCGCTATCTGGACCTCCGTCGTCCCGAGATGATGGCCAACCTCAAGCTGCGCTCCGACTTTACCTTTGCCATTCGCGAGGCACTGCACAACCGTGAGTTCATGGAGGTCGAGACGCCCTCCCTGTTCAAGTCCACGCCCGAGGGCGCCCGCGACTTCATCGTCCCCAGCCGCATCCAGCCGGGCAACTTCTACGCTCTGCCGCAGTCCCCGCAGCTTCTGAAGCAGCTGCTTATGGTCGGTGGCGTCGAGCGCTACTACCAGGTTGCCAAGTGCTTCCGCGACGAGGACCTGCGTGCCGACCGTCAGCCCGAGTTCACCCAGGTCGATATCGAGATGTCCTTCGTGGACCAGAACGATGTCATGAGCGCGCTCGAAGAGGTTCTTGCCGATGCCTTCGGTCGCATGGGTGTCGAGATGCCCACGCCGCTGCGTCGTATGGACTACTGGGAGGCCATGGACACCTATGGCTCCGACAAGCCCGATACCCGCTATGGCATGCACCTGGTCGACCTGACCGACATCTTTGCCAACTCCAAGTTCAAGGTCTTTGCGACTGCCGCAAATGAGGAGGGCTCTGTCGTCAAGGCCATCAACGCCAAGGGCGCCGGTGCCTGGGCACGTGCCAAGATCGATAAGCTTGCCGGGGTGGCTTCCACGTTTGGCGCCAAGGGCCTGGCATGGATCGCCTTCCGCGAGGACGGCTCCATCAACAGCCCCATCGTCAAGTTCTTCTCGGACGAGGAGATGGCTGCTTTGCGCGAGCGCATGGACGTCGAGCCCGGCGACCTTGTGATGTTCGCTGCTGGCCCGCGCCTGCTCTCCGACGAGATCCTGGGCGGCATGCGTTCGCACATGGCCAATGCGCTCGAGATCAAGCGCGAGGGTCACGACTTCCTGTGGGTCGTCAACTTCCCGCTGTTCCATTGGGACGAGGATCGCAAGGCCTATGCTGCCGAGCACCAGCCCTTTACCCTGCCGACCGAGACCGACATCGCCAAGATTGAGGCCGATCCGCTGGCAGCCGGTTCTTGCACCTACGACTTTGTCATGGACGGCTTTGAGGCCGGCGGCGGCGGTATGCGTATCCACAACGCCGAGATGCAGATGTCCATGCTCAAGCTCCTGGGCTTTACCGAGGAGCGCGCCGAGTCGCAGTTCGGCTTCCTCATGGAGGCCCTCAAGTTTGGTGCGCCCCCGATGGGCGGTTTTGCTCTGGGCCTGGACCGCGTGTGCATGCTGCTTACCGGTTCCGACTCCATCCGCGACGTCATGGCGTTCCCCAAGACGGCCAGCGGCTCCGACCTTATGTCGGGCGCCCCGAGTGCCGTTTCCGGCGCCCAGCTCAAGGACGTCAGCCTGCGCCTGATGTAGGGAAGCGGCTACATATTGCCTGTAACGAGGGAAGGACGCGTGCCTTCCCTCGTTTTTTATACGCAGAGGTTGTGAAGGCATAGGGTAACCGGACGTCGCGGAAAGCGCGACCCAGAATTCGGCAAAATAATGGGGCACAGTTTCCGGTTGAGCTGTCTAACGGAAACTGTGCCCCAGAATGAGCGCTCAAAACGGGGCAGGCTTTCCGCAACAACTGTCTGGCGGAAAGCCTGCCTCAGTTTCTTATAGCGAGTCTCTCTGGATCAGCTGCATGTGCATCACGGAGGTGGTGGGCTCGGCACCCTTGATCATGTCGAGCGCAATGTTGGCGGCCATGTGGCCTTCTTCGCGCAGGGGCTGGCGGACGGTCGTGAGCGCGGGGACGCAGCGCGTCGCAATCTCGTGATCGTCGAAGCCGACGACAGAAACGTCCGCCGGAACGGATAGGCCTGCCTCGTTGAGTGCGGTGATGACGCCAGCCGCGATACGGTCCGATCCGCAGAGCACGCCATCGAAAGCAATCTCGCGCGCGAGGATCTGGTGCATGGCCTGATAGCCGTCTCCGTTGTTCCAGCCGGTATAGATAACGCTTGCGTCTGGGAGGTCTTCGCCCAAGACGGCACGGTAGCCGCGCAGGCGGTCGACAACAGCGGGGTTGTCTTGCGGTCCCAACACGGCGACGATATCTTTGCGCCCGCGTTCCTTCATGGCGAGTGCCGCAAAGTGTCCGCCCTCTTCGTCGTCAGAGTAGACCGTCGAGAACACATCGCGATAGGGGTGGCCCTCGAGCTGGCCGCACAACACGGTGGGTACGCCCAGCTCGCGCAGCACCTCGAGCAGCTCGCTGCCCTTGTAGGGGGAGACGTCGATCACGGCGTCGAACGAGCGGCGCTCAAAGTGCTCGCGTGCACGGTTGCGCTCATGCGTAGAAGACGCCTGCAAGATAACGGGCAGATAGGACGACTCCGACAGTTCCTCGGTAATGCCGCTCAAAAACTCGCTATAGGTGGGGTCGCTGAAGAGTTCACTCAGGGGCTCGGTCACGAGCACGGCGATGATTTCCGTGCGCCCGACAGCGAGCGCTCGGCCACGAGCGTTGGGGACAAAATTGACTTCCTTGGCCGCCGCGCGGACGCGCTTTTTGGTTTCCTCGCTAATGCGGGGCGAATCGTTGAGGGCGCGCGATGCCGTGGAGCGCGACACGCCGGCAGCTGCGGCAACCTCGGCAAGCGTAGGTGCGGTGCGAACTGGTTGGGTCATGGCGTCTCCTGGAAAATGCGGTCGATGTTGTCACTGATGCGGGCTGGTGCGGATACAGCTTACTATAGTGCGCCTGAACAGCGTTCATGGTATCCGGCCACTGGTGGCATTTCACATTCAAGCTGTTGTTGAACATGGCTTACAAGGGCGGGGTATAGATGGGCGCGGCCGTTGTCTGCTGCCTGGAATGCTGTTTTGCGCTGAGTTTCGATACTCAGGGTGACATAAGTGTCGCGGTTGTACAACCGGTTGCACCGTTAACCCGGCCAAATCGACCGTTCAGCGGACAACCGGTTGCACAGTTTTTTGCATCGCCCGTAAGATAAGGACAACCGGTTGCACAAGAATCACTACGATGACGAAGGAGCATCACCATGGACGCCATTAACGATTGGGAAAACCAAGCGCTCACCCACAGGAACCGCCTGGCACCCCATGCGTACTTTATGGGTTATGAGACCGCCGATCTCGCCGCTACGTACAGCCGCGAGCTGTCGCGCGGATTTGTCCAGCTGTCCGGCTCGTGGCAGTTCCGCCTTTTTGAGGGCCCCGCGGCCGTCTCCAACGAAGCACTTTGCACGTACGAGCCCGAGTGGGATCACGTGGAGGTTCCGCACCTGTGGCAGGTAGACGGCTATGGCAACCTTGCCTACACCGACGAGGGTTTTCCGTTCCCGGTGGATCAGCCGTTCGTTCCCTCCGACGACCCTACGGGCGTCTACCAACGCATCGTCAAACTTCCCGCCGTGCCTGCCGGCGCTCGCGAGATTATTCGCTTCGACGGTATCGAGAGCTACGGCGAGCTGTATGTCAACGGCAAGTTTATCGGCATGACCAAGGGTTCGCGCCTGTCCGCCGAGTTTGACGTGACCGACGCGCTCGTCGAGGGCGACAACCTGTTTGCGGTCAAGGTTCTGCAGTACAGCGATGGCAGCTATATCGAGGACCAGGACATGTGGTGGGCATCGGGCATCTTCCGCGATGTGTACCTTATGCAGCGTCCCGCCGCGCACCTGGTCGACTTTAGGTTCCGCACGCACCGCGAGGGCGATGCCGCTCTGATCACGCTCGATACGGTGGCCGAGGGCGCTACCCGCGTTGTGTATACGCTCAGCGATGGCGAGAACGTGGTGGCTACGGGCGAGTGCGTCGACGGCCATGCCGAGTGCAGCGTGACCGATGCCCACTTCTGGAATCCCGAGGATCCCTTCCTCTATGACCTTACGTTTGAGGTCTACGACGGTGACCGGGTCAGCGAGTACGCCCCGCATCGCCAGGGTCTTGCCGAGGTGACGGTCGAGGGCAATCATATCTACCTCAACGGCACTTACTTTAAGATGCATGGCGTCAACCGCCACGATCACGACGATCACAAGGGCCGCGCCGTGGGCCTCGATCGCATGCGCCGCGACCTGGAGCTCATGAAGCAGCACAACATCAACGCGGTGCGCACGTCCCACTACGCCAACGACCCGCGCTTTTACGAGCTGTGTGATGAGTATGGCATCATGCTGGTCGCCGAGACCGATATGGAGAGCCACGGCTTCGAGAATATCGGCAATATCGCCCTGGTGACCGACGACCCGGCATGGGAGCCGGCCTACGTCGACCGCATTGAGCGCCTGGTGATGCAGGAGCGCAACCACGCCTGCATCATTATGTGGTCGATGGGCAACGAGAGCGGCTATGGCTGCAACATCCGCGCGATGTACGCCAAGGCTCACGAGCTCGATGGTCGTCCGGTCCATTACGAGGAGGACCGCAACGCCGATGCCGTCGATGTCATTTCCACGATGTACTCCCGTGTGTCGCAGATGAACGACTTTGGTGAGCATCCATTCCCCAAGCCGCGCATCAACTGCGAGTACGGTCACTCCATGGGCAATGGCCCCGGAGGCCTGTCCGAGTACCAGGAGGTCTTCGATCGCTGGGATTGCATCCAGGGCCAGTTCATTTGGGAATGGTGCGACCACGGCTTGGCCGCTGTGACCGAGGACGGCGTTGCCTACGACATGTACGGCGGCGACAACGGCGACTACCCCAACAACAGCAACTTCTGCATCGATGGCATGGTGTTCCCTTGGCAGCAGCCGAGCCCGGGCCTCACTGAGTATGGCCAGGTCATCTGCCCGGTTCGCATGGCTTATGACGCCGAGGCGGGCGAGCTGACCGTCACCAACAAGCGTTGGTTCACCACTCTCGAGGATGTCTGCCTGTCGGCCGAGACCCTGGTGGACGGCGACGTGGTCAGCCGCAAGACGCTCATGCCCGGTGCGGTTGCCCCCGGCGAGTCCGTCCAGCTGCCACTGGTGATTCATGAGGCCGCGGTAGGCGAGACCCTACTGACCGTGCGCGCCTACACCATGGCCGCTCACGTCTGGTGCGAGCCGATGTTCCAGCTGGGCGCAAGCCAGTTTGCCATCGCAAACCATCCGGCGCCGGCCATTGCGGCTCCCACTCGTCCTGAGCTTACGGTCGAGGAGACCGAGCAGGAAATCCGCATTCGCTCCCTCAACGGCGAGCTGACCTTCAGCAAGGTAAACGGTACCGTGAGCGAGTGGAAGGCATCCGGCCGCGACGTCATGGCCTCCGGTCCCCAGGTTGGTTTTTGGCATCCGCTCGTCGATAACCACGCCCAGGAGTATGACTCGCTGTGGAAGGACAACTTCATCGATGTGATGCAGACGTCTACCCGCAAGGTTTCTTGGAAGCAGGACGGCAATGCGGTCGTCGTTACCGTGAGCCAGCGTATCGCTCCTCCCGTCCGCGCGTTCGGCATGCGCGTCGAGCTTGTCTACACCGTGCTTCCGAGCGGTCGCGTTGACCTCAAGGTTTCCGGCGAGCCCTACGGTGACTATTCGGACATCATCCCGCGCATCGGCATCTCCTTCGAGGTCCCCGGTTGCGATCGCGCCGTCGAGTGGTATGGCCACGGCCCGGGCGAGAACTATCCGGACTCGCTGCGCGCCAACCCGGTCGGTCATTACCGCACCACGGTCGACGATATGTTCACGCCCTACGTTATGCCTCAGGACTGCGCCAACCGCGAGGGTACCCGCTGGGTTGCCCTGCGCTCTAGCCACGGTGACGGTCTGGTCGTGACGCGTCCGAGCGACGCCGCTTCCAACCCGTTCTCGTTCTCGGCATGGCCCTATAGCTGCGAGGCCATCGATAACGCCAAGCACGTCTACGACCTTGTCAAGGGCGATACGGTCACGGTCAACATCAACGACCAGTTGCTCGGCCTTGGCTCGAACTCTTGGGGTTCCGAGGTGCTCGATTCCTATCGCACCCGTTTTGAGAGCTTCAGCTTTGAGGTGTCCCTGCGACCGCTGACGTCTGCCGATCTGGCTCAGGCGCTGGCACCCATTAAGGAGGCATAAGCCATGCATGTCTTTAACTCGCGCGCCGATTTCGACGCTCAGATGAAGTCCGTCAAGAAGTGGATGCGCACCGGCCAGGCGCTCGATGGCGTTGCCGACCTACAGCACGACGTGGCTTACTCCATCGGCGACTCGTTGGTGTACTGGTGGGTCTATGCCCGCGAGGCCGCAACCGCCGATCTGGTCGGTCACCGTCGCTACCATGCCGTGCTCGCTCCGCTCGACGGCGACCTGACCGTCGAGGTTGCCCCCAAGGCAGGCCTCACCTGCACCCGCGCTTACAGCGATATCGATGATCGCGAGCGCTTTGAGGGGGCGGGGGAGACCGTGACGATTCCCGCCGGCGGCGTTGCCGTCGTCGAGATCGACGAGGCTTACCGTGTTATCGCCGAGGCTTCGGATCCCCGCGTCGTGGTACTGCACGTGACGGTCGAAGGTTATTCCTTCCCCAACAAGTAGTATTCGTCCGTTTGGACGTTTGCTTCGCGCCGTTAAGGGGGATGGCTTTGTTGACTCCCTTTTCCCCATTCCCCTTAGCAGGTGCGCCGTCCGCGATTGCACTTGCAGCTCGGACGGTTTTGGATGACATTTAATAGATGATTGGGAGGGCTTATGAGCTCTGAAAAACGAGGAACGATCGGTTCGTTCGCTCTGCTGGGCATGACGGTCGCCGCCGTGTTCGGTATCAAGAACATCATCAACAACAACGCGGCCATCGGCTTGGCAGCTGCGCCGTCGTTCTTCTTCGCCACGCTTTTGTACTTTGTCCCCTATACCCTGGTTACCGCCGAGTTCGTCGGCCTCAACAAGGACTCCGAGTCGGGCGTGTACGCATGGGTTAAGACCTCGATGGGTGGTCGCTGGGCGTTCCTGACGGCATTTAGCTACTGGTTCGTTAACCTGTTCTTCTTTGCGTCCGTCCTGCCCAACGTCATCATCTACGCGAGCTACGTGTTCTTTGGTGCCAACGCCGAGCTTTCGCAGCTGTGGATCACCATTATCGAGATCGTCGTCTTTGCTATCGCCACGTGGGTTTCGACCAAGGGCGCTAAGTGGATCGGCTCCATTTCCTCCTTCGGTTCGACCGCGGCTCTCGGCCTGACCGCCGTGTTCATCCTGCTGTCCCTGGCTGCTGCCCTTGGCGGCGTTGAGTTCGCTACGGCTCCTACTCCCGCTAACATGGCTCCCGACATGAGCAACTTCGCAACTGCGTGGGGCTTCTTCGGTACGCTTGCCTGGATCATCCAGGGCGTTGGCGGCGCTGAGTCTGTCGGCGTGTTCCTTAACGACCTTAAGGGTGGCGTCAAGGCCTTCGTGCGCACCGTCGTTATCGCCGGCCTGACCATCGGCCTTCTGTATGCAGGCGCTTCGCTGCTGGTTAACCTGTTCATCCCCGAGGGCGGCGTTGCCATCTCCACCGGCATCTTCGACGTGTTCGGCGCTGTCTTTGCCCACTTTGGCATTCCTATGGAAGTGTCCACGCGCGTCATCGGCTTGATCCTTCTCGCCGCTACGCTGGGTTCCCTCATGATGTGGACCTCCGCTCCCATCAAGGTCTTCTTCACCGAGATCCCCAAGGGCGTCTTTGGTAGCAAGATCGTCGAGCTCAACGAGCATGGCATTCCTGCCCGCGCCGCTTGGCTGCAGTTCGCCATCGTCGTCCCCATCCTGATCATCCCGGCCCTGGGCTCCGGTAACCTCGACGACCTGCTCATGATTGTCACCAACATGACGGCTGCCACCGCTCTGCTCCCGCCGCTGCTGATTCTGCTTGCCTACTTTATGCTGCGCAAGAACTTCGATGCTGCTCCCCGTGGCTTCCGCATGGGCTCGCGCAGCTTTGGCCTGGTCGTTGCCGCATTCCTGCTTGTGGTCTTCTGCTTCGTGCTTATCTGCGGCACCATTCCGCTCGATCAGCCGCTGTGGCTGACGCTGGTCTACAACGTTGGCGGCGTGGTTGTCTTCCTGGGCCTTGCCGTGATGTGGTACAACCGCTACATCAACCGCCTGCGCGAGACCGATCCCGAGGCCGCCGAGAACGAGCTTCGCCCTTCCGTCCTCGATATGATGGAGTAGCGGCTAGGATTAATCTACGGCTGTGGAATAAATCGATTCCCTTTCCTAGGGAGGGGCCTTACGAGGCCCCTCCTTTTGTGTTTTGAGGCATGGTTTTGGACCCTGTGGGCAAAAAATGCCAAATATGAGTACTGCTGCAAAAGAGGTGTCATATTTTTCGGCCTGTTCTGAGCGAAAATGGGCTCAAAATCAATTTATCTAACCCCCTATAGGCGCGATTCGATGGCTTCCAAAACATTAAAATCGGCCAAATCGGCCAATTTGCTCTCAATTCTGCTGCTACTAAATTTGTGACAGTACTCATATTTGCCACTGGTTGATTTCCGATCTCAGCCGAACACATTGAGCGGATAGGACGTTCCCGCAGC
>CAUEUQ010000061.1:0-12260 GCA_959021215.1 uncultured Collinsella sp.
CTTCAAGAATGGATTCAATACCGGACACGGTCATCTGAGAGCTCCAAAAAGCATCCTCGTCAAAGAGCATCACGTGCGGATTCATCGACAGGGCGCGGGCGATGGCCACGCGCTGCTGCTGACCGCCCGAAAGCTGACTCGGCATAAAATCGATGCGCTCGGCCAGGCCGACCTTGGTCAGCTCCTCGATGGCAATCTTCTCGGCCTCTTCCTTGCTGCGCTTGAGCACCTTTTGCTGCGCAAGCATGACGTTCTTTTTGACCGACAGGTGCGGGAACAAGTTGAACTGCTGAAACACCATGCCCAAGTGCGTACGCACCTTATTGAGGTCAACGCCCTTGGCGCACACATCAACGCCCTCGACGACAATCGAACCACTCGTGGGCTCCTCGAGACGGTTAATGCAGCGAAGCATCGTCGACTTGCCCGAACCCGAAGGGCCCAGGACTACGACGACCTCGCCCTTGTGCACATCAAGGTCGATGTCGCGCAGGACCACGTTATCGCCAAAGGCCTTCTGGAGATTCTTGATGCTGACGACGACCTCGTTCGAGTTATTGGTTTCGCTCATAATAGAACCTCCTTACAGACCAGCGATATGGTCGGCGGGCGTCGCGACAACCTGTCCGGCGCTCTTGGTGGGACGCTTCTTTTTGGTTTCGGCCGTACCCAGCAGCCTCGCCTCAAGACCGCTCACCAAGCGCGCAAGCGGCAGGGTAATGACCAGATAGAACAGGGCGGCAACCACATACGGCGTAATGGAGCCCGTTGTTGCCACGATGGTGCGGGCGTTCATGACGATCTCGACCACGCCCACGGCGGCAAGCAGCGACGTATCCTTGTAAAGCAGGATAAACTCGCTGGTCAGCGTAGGCAGGACATTGCGGAACGTCTGCGGAATCATAACGTAGAGCAGCGTCTGGAAGGCATTCATGCCCAGCGAGCGAGCAGCCTCGTTTTGACCCTTGGGGATCGACTGAATACCGGCACGGAAGATCTCGCACAGGTACGCAGACGAGTTCATGGCCATGACGATAACGCCCAAGACGTAGTCGTCAACCTTGACACCGGCAAGCGGCAGGCCAAAGAACGCAATGTAGATCTGCAGGAACGCCGGCGTGCCGCGGATGATATTCACATAGATGCCGGCAAGACAACGAAGGATGCGCGACTTGGAAATGCGCATGAGCGACAGCGCAAAGCCAAAGGGAATGGCCAACGGAAATGCCACGAGCACGATCGAGAGCGACATAAGGAAGCCCTTAAAGACGATCGGCAGGCTCTGGACCAAAATGACCGGGTTCAGGAACAGGCGAAGGAACATGTTGGAATTCCATGCCTCGACCCACGGCTGTTCCTTAAGGTCGGCCAGGAAGTTATCGAATGCCGTCACGCCCTTAATCTCGACGGAAGGAATCTTGGAAATCTTCTTGGTCGAACCGTCGGCAAGCGTATAGGTGCCGCTAAAGGCCTCATCGCCGCCCTCGACGGGAAACGTCACGCCGTAAACCTCGACACGGAAAAAGCCGCCGGCAGGCGCCGTCTCGCCAAAGTCAATCTTGAGCGTCTGGCCGTCAGCCTTGCACGTGGGCTTCATGGGCGTACGATCCATGAGGTCCTCGCCCGAGAGCATCGTCAATCGCGTGTCATCGGTACCAAACGTCGTGCCGTCGACAAACGTCAGCGAAAGACCGCTCAGCTCCTCATCGGCATCGGCTTGGACCTCCCAGGTAATGCGCGTCTCGGTACCGCCGACCACAGCGCTGCCCGAACCGGTGTTGGGTCGGGCGGTAATCTTTGCGGTCTCAAGCGCCTGGGCGGTCGTGGGCGCATATGCCCCCGCGCAAACCAGCGCGAGCGCCACGGCCATGACGCAGACTAGCTTTTGGAGCAAGGCGGGCAGTGGAAAATGCTGCTCCGCGGCCCCTTTGTTCAGTCGAGACAAGGTGGCTCCTATCGTAGAAGTTGCCGGCAAAACGAGACGGAAATGCTCTCCGTCAAGAGAAGCGCAAAGGCCCTCTCCGCCAAAACGGAAAGGGCCCGCGCGCAATCAAGTAGTTATTTTACTTGATGTTGTACTTAGCCATGAGGGCGTCAACGGTACCGTCGTCGGTCAGGTCCTTGATGGCCTGGTTGATGTCGTCCTTGAGCTTGGTGTTGCCCTGGTTGATGGCGATGGCGTACTCCTCGCCGGTGCTAATCTGCTTAATGGTCTGGCAGGTGTTGAACTGCTCGGCGGTCAGCTGGCTGGCAACGGAGCGGTTGGTGACTACGGCGTCGCCCTTATCGGACTGCAGGGCGCTGAAGCACTCGGTGGCGTCCTTGTAGGGGACAATCTTGGCCTTGGGGAAGTTCTCCTGGGCAAAGGACTCGGCGGTCGAGCCAGACTGGACGATGATGGTAGCATCGGCGTTGTTGAGCTTCTCGCTGTAGTTGTCGGCCGTGATGTCGGCGTTATCGACCTTGGTCACGATAGCCTGATCGTCCATGTAGTAGGAATCAGAGAAAGTGACTTCCTTCTCACGCTCGGGCGTGTCGGTGATAGCCGCAATGGAAACGTCATACTTGGCGCCCGAAGCGACACCCGGAACCAGCGTGTCAAAGTCATTGTTGATATACTCGACATCCAGGCCCAGCTTGTCGCCGATGGCCTTGATGAGCTCAAGGTCAAAGCCCTGATAATCGCCGTTGTCATCCTTGTACTCAAACGGAGCGTACTCGGCAGAGGTGCCGACGGTCAGCGTACCATCCTTGACGAGCGCGTACTCCTTGGAGCCGTCGACCTTCTCGACCTTAGCGTCGTCAGAGCTGCTGGAACCGGCATCAGAACCAGAGGTGGCGTTGGACGAGCCGCAGCCCGTCAGTGCGAGGGCGAGCGCCATGGCACCCGTGGCGGCAAATGCGCCAAGCTTCTTGAGCTTCATAATCAGTCTCCTTCCGGTGACCTCGTTTGATTCAGAGGCCTGCAAAAACTGTTGGCTATTATGCACCTGGAATTACGAATCTGCAATGAGAAAACTGATTGAAACAAACCCATAACGTGAATGGAATACTCTACTTTGTGACAGTCATTACTGCTGCAATGACCTTAATAATCTAATTTCAGCTGCATAACCTGCAAGTTCGTTCGGAGTCTCCAAAATAAACGGCAGCGAACACAAACGGCCATTCGATACAATATTCTGCATAACCTGCATACCGCCACCAAATTCCTCGCTGCCAAGGTATCCCTTGCCGATGCACTCGTGACGATCTTTATGGGCGCCACAAGGGTTCTTCGAATCGTTGATGTGTACGGCATGCAAGCGATCGATACCCACCACGCGGTCGAACTCGTCGAGTACGCCGTCCAGATCATGGATGATGTCGTAGCCGGCATCGCTCACATGGCAGGTGTCCAAACAAACGCCCAGCTTATCGGACAGCTCTGGGCACTTGGCGGCAACGCCCTCGATAATGCACGCCAGCTCCTCAAAGCTGCGGCCCACCTCGGTACCCTTGCCGGCCATGGTCTCGAGCAGCACCGTCGTCTGCTGGCCCTCAAACATCACCTGGCACAGGGTGTCGACAATCATCTGAATGCCGGCGTCGGAGCCCTGCCCCACATGCGCACCGGGATGGAAGTTGTAGTAGTTGCCGGGCAGCGCCTCCATGCGCCGCAGGTCCTCTGCCATGGCCTCCAGGGCAAACTCGCGCGCCCGCTCTTTGGCTGAGCAGGGGTTATAGGTATACGGGGCATGAGCCACGAGCGGGCCAAAGTCGTTTTGCTCCATAAGCTCGCGCAGGGCCGCCACGTCATCCATGTCAAGGTCTTTCGCCTTGCCGCCGCGCGGGTTGCGCGTAAAGAATGCAAAGGTATTGGCGCCAATGGACAACGCTGTCTCCCCCATTGCCCGATAGCCCTTCGTCGTCGAAAGATGGCACCCGATCGTCAGCATCTCCAGCTCCCTCCTCATCAGTTGCGGTGAAATACGGTCTATTGGTGCCTTATTTTGGCGCAAACAGACCGTATTCCACCGCAAGTTATAAAAGGGGCATCAGGGACAAAGGCCTCCAGGCATTCCAAGCGCTGGTGCCATGCCCCCACGCCCTAAAGTTTCAAACGAATCGCATCGATGATGTGCGCGCAGCGCTGCGTGGCGGCAAGGGGCATGACGGGACTCTCGAGTTTCCCCGCCTGAATGAGCTGCGTCGCATGCTGGATTTCGCCGTAGAAATCATCGACCTCAAACGGGGCATTTATTTCTAGCGTTCGACCGTCGGAATACTTCACATGAGCGCGCTCGGGGCGATGGAGACGCTCGATTTCCAACGAGCCCCGCTCACAGGCAATCGTTAAGCGGCTTTCGTATGTTGCTTTGCCGTCGCACGCCATATGAATGGGTATACCGCCGACGCTCATATGGATCTCGTCGGCCCAATCGACGCGGCCGCCTGATACGTCACGCCAGCGAACTTCACGGGACGAAACCTCGCACGCGCCCGCGAGCAAATCCTCAAACCAACCGACCGCATAGCAGCCCATGTCATATAGACAGCCGCCCTGCAACGGATCAAGCAGATAGCCCGAAGGAGACTCGCCGTAATCGAGCTTTTGCACGCTTTCAATCGAGACAATACGGCCAAGCTCACCCGACGCAAGCAAGTCTTTCACGCGAGTGCGCATCGGGCAAAACCGATTCTTCATCGCCTCCATAAACAGCACGCCGCGCTCGCGAGAGGTGGAGGCAATCGAGAGAGCCTCTTCCTCACTCAAAACGGCCGGCTTTTCGCACAACACGGCCTTTCCGGCGCGCAGCGCGCGACAGGCCCAACGCGTATGCATGCCATGCGGAAGAGCCAAGTAGATTGCGTCGACATCGGGGTCGGCAATCAGCGCGTCATAAGCCGCATTGCCGTTATCGTCGACCGAGGCATGGCCATGCGCAGCATCGATCGAAAACGCTCGGCAAAATTCCTCGACATGTGCAGGAGTGCGGCCGGCCGCAGCCACCAGCCGTGCCCCGTCGGCCTTCTTAAGCGACGATGCAAATCGATGAGAAATGTACCCAGCGCCCAAAATGCCCCAACGAACCTCACGCGAATCATTACGTAAACCTCGGTCACCCACGATAGCCTCCCATCAGTTGCGGCGAAATAGTTCCTGCTATCGCCCTATTCTGCCGCAAACAGGAACTATTCCATCACAAGATATAAAAGGGTCATGAGGAGCGCGTTTTGCCGAAGGCCTTAAGCACCGCCGTCACGGGACCAGGCTGGAAACGTCGGCGCACATCGTCGAGACGCTCGGGAATATCGATGTGCTGCGGGCAGTGCCGCGCGCATTTGCCGCATTTGACGCAATTGCTCACCAACTTGGGCTCGCTTGTGCGCACCGCGCTCGCCGTAAAGTATTGAGACAGCCCCGTAAACCAGCTGTGCGCATAGCTTGCGTTGTAGGCGGCAAAACATCCAGGGATATTGATGCCTTTAGGGCACGGCATGCAATAGCCGCATCCCGTGCAGGGCACACGGTTCGATTTCTCAAACTCCATCAACACGCGCGCAATCGTGTCGAGCTGGTTGGCCGTCATCGAATTCGGCAATGCGAGGTCTGCCAGTGACGAATTCTCGTCCACCTGCGCGGTATCGGTCATACCCGAAAGCAACATGGTCACCTGGGGATGATTCCACACCCACGAGAGCCCCCAAGCGGCAGGCGTATGCAAATGCCGATCGCATGCACCATCGAGAACAGCGCGCGCCCGCGGAGGCAATTTGCCTGCCAAGCGTCCGCCCAAAAGCGGCTCCATCACAAACACCGCGAGACCTCGCTCGGCGGCGGCCATGAGCCCCGCCGTTCCCGCCTGATATCGTTCTCCAGCGTAGTTGTACTGGATCTGGCAAAAGTCCCACTCATACGCATCGAGCATCGTAAGGAAGTCCGCCGCGCTGCCGTGGTACGAAAAGCCTATCTGACGAATACGCCCTGCAGCCTTTTGCTGCGCGATCCAGTCCTCGATGCCCAACGCCACCACACGTTCCCACTGGGCGGGCGAGGTAATGTTGTGCATGAGGTAATAGTCGATATGGTCAGTCCGTAGGCGGCGCAGTTGCTCGTCGAAGAACCGGTCGAAATCCTCCGCGCATTTGCACGAAGCATGCGGCAGCTTGGTTGCGAGCAAAACCTGGTCGCGCAAGCCCAGGCGCTCAAGCGACGCACCCACGCACGCCTCGTTGCCGGGATAGAGATAGGCCGTGTCCAGGTAGTTAATCCCCTGCTCCACCGCACGGGAAATGATGGCATCGGCTGTCTTCGCATCCGGACGTCCCGGCGCACCGGGAAACCTCATGCAGCCCAGACCCAGAGCGGATATTCGGTTACCACTTTTAGGGTCAACGCGGTATTGCACGGCCCCTCCCCTCCCATCGAAGCCCTGACAAGGCGAAACAAACCCGTCACGTCATCGAAACACATCGGAATCGCAATTGAGAACGTATCGTAACGCAGCAGAAATCGAGCCGTCACGGCACCGCTTTAACATCAGCAAAAAGCCCGATGAAAGGAGCCGGGCATCACCACGTGCGAGGACGCCTACCCCTACCCCGGCGAGCAATACATCCTCTCGGTCGACCGCCATCAAATCGAAGTCATGGACCATCTGGACGAGCTTCCCGCCACAGGCGCCGTCATCTTCTGCACCTTCCCCAAGGTCCGCGATGGCGTCGGATACCCCGCCCGCGTCTTTGCGGTCTGCCCCGCGGCATAAGCGCACAGCGCAATAGTTTCTTTTTCATAACAGCCGCCCCGCGCACCCACCAATCACCCTGGCAGCATACAATCCATCAGGCGCCCCTTACGCGGGCGCCTTTTACATGGAGAGATGATTCACATGCAGATCAACAAGGTCGCCTTTATCGGCAAGGGCGGCGTCGGCCTGCTCTACGGCAGCATGATTGCCAAGGCCCTCGGCAATGACGCCGTCGAATACGTTATGGATGACACCCGTTTTGAGCGTCACGCGAACGACGCGCTCACCGTCAACGGCAAGCCCTGCGATCTCACGTCCGTCCGTGCCAGCGAGGCGACGCCCGCCGATCTGGTCATCCTGACAGTCAAGACCACCGGTCTCGACCAAGCACTCAAGACTATGGAGCGCGTCGTGGGACCCAACACGCTCATCGCCTCGCTGTGCAACGGCATTACGAGCGAGCAAAAGATTGCCGAATGCTTTGGCTGGGAGCATACCGTTCTTGGTATCTGCCAGGGCATGGACGCCGTGTTTCTCAACGGCGCGCTCACCTTTACCAATGCGGGCGAAATCCGCTTTGGCGCGGCGGCCGGCACGAACCCCGCAACCATCACCGCAATCGACGAGCTCTATACGCGCTGCGGCATCGCCCATACCGTCGAGGACGACATCGCCCACCGCATGTGGGCCAAACTCATGCTCAACGACGGCATCAACCAGACCTGCATGGCCTACGGCGGGACCTACGGAAGCGCCACGGAGCCGGGCTCCGAGCAGCGTCGCTGCTTTGTTTCCGCCATGCGCGAAACGCTTGCGGTCGCCAACGCCGAGGGCGTTGAACTGACCGAGGCAGACCTGACGCAAATGGTGCACCTCATCGAGGGAATCGACCCCGCCGGTATGCCCTCGATGGCTCAAGACCGCATCGCAAGGCGCAAAACCGAGGTTGATGAGTTCGCGGGCACCATCTGCCGCCTCGCAGCCAAACACGATATCCAGGCACCGCAAAACGAGTGGCTCTATCGGCGCATCCGCGATATCGAGAAAAGCTGGTAGCGCCGACGCGCCGCATTCAACAGCCTTAACAGCAAAACCGCCGCAAGGGAACCTTTCCCCTGCGGCGGCCTTCATCTTCGTCTATGACCGGCGGCCGATCTCACAACAGTTAGCGTTGCGACCCCGGCACCTCGTCCTCATCGTCGCGGCAAAGAACCACGCCTGCGCTTCCCAGCAGCGTGGCCGCGATCAGCGCGCCGACCACGATAGGAGCAGCCCCGCATGTCCCCTGCATGCCCGCGACGAGCGCGGCCGTGGGACCAAGGCAGCCAAGCATCAACGCGACGGCGGCAACGGCAATATCTCGAGCATTCACAAGACCACTTCCTCCAAGAGAAAGACCTTATTTCTCAAGAACCAGTGTGCCCCGCATCCATACGCCCAGCGTACCGCCACGGTAAGGGCTCTGTTAACTCAAACGCATACATAGAACGGACATCTTTACGTTGCCCTAAAGCTCGGTAAAGACGCCCGTCCGCCAAATATCCGTGATGCAGAAAAATTACCAACCGGTGTAGTAATCGGTGGTTCCGGCAGCGCAGCCGGAGTCATAGACCTTGCAATCACCCTTGGAGCCCGTAAAGGTCGAGCCCTGGGCCATATCGCCCGCGGCAACAACGTAATAGCCGTCGGAATCGCGCCAGAAGCCCTCAGAATCCTGAGTCCATTCGCCCGTGCGATAGTGATAAAGCACATTGCTGCTGTAATAGGTCTCGCGGCGCCCGTTGTAGTTATTGACACCCGCAGAGCGCGTCAGGCCCGATCCGTTCGCGTAGGACGCGGCAGACGCGTAAGACGGAGTGTAACCGGCGTTGTAGTACGAAGCCTGGGCGGCCTCGGCAGCCTCCGCCTCGGCGGCAGCCTCGAGCGCTTCGCGCTTGGCATCCTCAAGCGCAGCGCGCAGCTCATCGAGCTCGGTCGACTTGGCGTCGACCTCCCCCATCGTCAACAGGCTACCCGCACCGTCGATGCAACCCTGCAGCACAGCACGCTCGTCATCGGTAGCATAGTCGCCATACATATTCATAATGATCTGAGCGCGCATCTCAAGGGAATCGCGCTTGGCCTCCATCGAGGCGTTCCACTCCTGCATGGAACCATAACCATCGCCGCGATAGTCAACGGGCTGCACCAGCGTCGCCTCGGACGGCGTAGGTCCAACCGTATCGGATAGTGTTGCCGCGTGGGCATCGGTTGCACCGGCGCCCGCCAAAAGTGCCACGGTCAGAGCGGCGGAAAGGGCGGCGGCTTTCGGTTTTCGTGAATCGATCCTCATGTAGCTAGAAACCTCCGTAGTGCGTTTTTGCTGCGTTTGAGCTGCGTGTGATTCGATCGCGCTGCATAGTACCCCGAGCAAATCGCGACCTGCGGTTTTACTCAAAAGGCGCACGTCAATTGCGTAAAACTCACATCCTCTTAACAGGAGTTTTCCACATCTCGATTGCATAAAGCATGCCAAAAACCCTGTTTTTGCACCCGCTCTATGCAAAAAAGGCGCCTGTGCAACCATTGTTCGCACAGGCGTCTTGAGCAGGCATTTTATGCAGTTATACCTATCGAGTCGCAAGGGGTCCTTGCACAAGTCGCCTTACTCGTCCAGCGCGGCGAAGGCCTGCTTCAGATCCCAAATGATATCCTCGGCGTTCTCGGTACCGATGGAAAGACGGATCGTGGAGGGCGTGATGTTCTGCTCGGCGAGCTCCTCGGCAGAGAGCTGGGAGTGCGTAGTGGTAGCCGGGTGCACGACGAGCGACTTGACGTCGGCCACGTTGGCGAGCAGCGAGAAGACCTGCAGATGGTCGATGAACTTCCAAGCTGCCTCCTGGCCACCCTTAATCTCAAAGGTAAAGATCGAGGCACCGCCGTTGGGGAAGTACTTCTGATAGAGCTCGTGATCGGGGTGCTCAGACAGGCTCGGGTGGTTCACCTTGGCGACATGGCTATCACCAGCCAGGAACTCAACGACCTTCTTGGTGTTCTCGACATGACGGTCAACGCGCAGCGACAGAGTCTCGGTGCCCTGGAGCAGGATCCAAGCGTTGAACGGGCTGATGCAGGCGCCCTCGTCACGCAGCAGGATGGCGCGGACATAGGTTGCGAAGGCGGCGGGACCGGCAGCCTCGGCAAACGAGACGCCATGGTAGGAGGGGTTGGGCTCGGCGATCTGCTCATACTTGCCGCTCGCCTTCCAATCGAAGTTACCGCCGTCGACGATCACACCGCCCAGCGAGGTGCCGTGGCCGCCGATGAACTTGGTTGCGGAGTGGACGACGATGTTGGCACCATGCTCCAGCGGACGGAACAGATACGGGGTGCCGAAGGTGTTGTCGACGACAACCGGTAAACCGTGCTTCTTGGCGATCTCGGAGATGGCGTCGATATTGGGGATGTCAGAATTGGGGTTGCCAAGCGTCTCGAGGTAGATGACCATGGTGTTGTCCTTGATGGCGCCCTCGACCTCGTCCAGGTTGTGGGCATCGACGAAGGTGGTCTCGACGCCAAACTGGGAGAGCGTATGCTCCAGCAGGTTGTAGGAGCCACCGTAGATGGTCTTCTGAGCCACCACGTGGTCACCGGCCTGGGCAAGAGCCTGCAGGGTATAGGTGATGGCAGCAGCACCGGAGGCGACGGCAAGACCTGCCACACCACCCTCGAGTGCGGCGATACGGTCCTCGAAGACGCCCTGGGTGGAGTTGGTCAGACGGCCGTAGATGTTACCGGCGTCGGCAAGACCAAAGCGATCGGCGGCGTGCTGGGAGTTGCGGAACACATAGCTCGTGGTCTGGTAGATAGGCACGGCGCGGGAGTCGGATGCGGGATCGGCGCTCTCCTGGCCAACGTGAAGCTGCAGGGTATCGAAACCAAAGGTGTGCTCGGGGTTGTTGATGAACTGGCTCATGATGATCTCCTTGATCGAACAAAAGTTAATAAATTAGAGAGAAGTAAGTCGCTGTCTCCTGATCACGCCGACGGGCGCAAACAGGAGCCCGGCATTCGTCTTGGTAAGCAATTCATATGCGGGCCTCCTTTCGCATCCCGGTTCCGTGTTTGGCTTAATTACCTACCGCCTTTGTGTGTTTTGAATAGTACGAGCATTGTTTCCCTCGGTCAATCACTTAAAAGCGCTAACCTGTTATCGGTTATATAGATAACACTCGAAAGGATGGCGCCGATGACCCTCCAGCAGCTTCGTTTCCTGATCGCCGTAGCAGAGTCCGGCTCAATCAATGCCGCAGCTCAGCGCCTCTATACCGCTCAGTCCAGCATCTCAAACGCCGTCAAAAGCCTGGAACAGGAGCTCCACCTGGAGATCTTTACGCGCTCCAGCCGCGGCGTCACGCTCACCAACGACGGCACCGAGCTTTTGGGCTATGCGCGCCAGGTCGTAGAGCAGGCCGATATGCTCGAGGCGCGCTACGAGGACGGCGGCACCCCGCAAGCCCGCCTCGCCATTTCCGCCCAGCACTACGCCTTTTCGGTCGAGGCCTTTGTCAACGTGGTCGAGCGCTGCCGCGACAGCAAGTTCGAGTTCATCATGCGCGAGACTACCACATCGCAGATCATCGATGACGTCCGCGCGTTTCGCAGCGACATCGGCATCCTGTATCTGGACGACTTTAACGCCCGTGTTCTGCAGAAGGCTTTTGCCGATGCGCGCGCGAGCTTCCATCCCCTATTCGACGCGACGGTCCACGTCTTCGTTAGCGAGCGCCACCCGCTTGCCCGCCGCCCGCAGCTGTCCCTTGCCGACCTTACACCCTATACGCGCTACAGCTTTGAGCAAGGCACCTCGAACTCCTTCTATTACGCCGAGGAACCTTTTAGCTATATCCCCTGCGACCGCAACATACGAATCTCGGACCGCGGAACACTTACTAACTTACTTATCACGTCGAACGGTTACACCCTGTCGACCGGTGTCCTCTCCAATGAAATGCAATGGGGCATGGCATCGATCCCGTTAGCAGACGCCCCAACGATGCACGTAGGCTATATCATGCACGACGAGCGCAAGCCCTCTCCCCTCTTGCAGCAATACCTCGACGAGCTCAACCGCATCATCCATGCCAACTAACTGTCGGAAGACGGGGTAGAAATCGTAGATTGCTAGCCCCCGGCGGGCATGGCGCTACAATGGTCACCCACACGAAACGTACCCAACGAAAGGAAGCCCGTGAAGGTCATCATCTATACCGACGGCTCGGCCCGATCAAATCCGGGACGCGGCGGCTACGGCGCCGTACTCAAATACACCAACCCCGCCGGCAAGACCTTCACCTCCGAGCTTTCACGCGGCTACGCCAAGACCACCAACAACCGCATGGAACTCATGGCGGTCATCGTGGCGCTCGAGGCGCTCAACCGCCCCTGCGAGGTCGAGGTCCATTCCGATTCGCAGTACGTCGTCAACGCTTTCAATAAACACTGGATCGACGGCTGGAAAAAGCGCGGGTGGAAAACTGCCAACAAGCA
>CAUEUQ010000062.1:0-12103 GCA_959021215.1 uncultured Collinsella sp.
AGCAGGGGCTCTCAATGTTTTTATGTCCTGCTCATATCGTCTCTGCCGGCAGTTTAGGAACGTCCCTAACTGCCGGCTCGGGAACGACAAAGCGCTAGTTCACTTCGACGGGTTTGGCGCCGGGGTAGCGCTCCTCAAAGTCTAGGCGGTACTTATTGTCATTGGTGCCCGCCACGTTGTCGCGCGACAGCGGCGCCACGATCTCATTCTTGTGATCCGCAGGCTTGGTGTATTTCAGGCTGATCTCCCAGGCATCACAGATTGCGTCAATGCGGTGATCCAGGTCGTCATACAGGGCAACGATGTCTTTCCAGGAACTGTAGTTCTTAGAGCTCGTCGGGACGTCCAGGTCCTCGACGATGTCGTAATACTGCTCGATGGTGTCCTCTGTGCGCTCGGCGACGTCGGCGAGATTTTGACGGGTGGTGCGATCTTCTTCCAGATAGCTGCCGTTGAAGTTCTGCGCGCAGCCACGGACGTAGTTGTCGAGGTCTTCGAGCAAGTCGTAGTATTCGCTCAGTCGGCGGTAGAGGTTCTGCTCGGAGAGCGTTGCTTCGCCGCCATCCTCGTCGTCATCGTCATCATCGTCGTACAGGCTGTTGGGATCGCCGAGAGGCTTTAGGTCATCTTCGTCGACGTCATGGTGCAGCTTAGCTACCTCGGCAGCCGTCTGCGTGGCGGCGTTGTCGAAAGGTCTGATTGCAAAGAAGATGACCAGGGCGATGATGATCGCCACCAGCACAACGATAACGGCGATAAGCGGCCCGGTGCCGCTCTTTTTGGGAGCGGGGGTCTGTGGCGAAGCGGGCGCGTATGCGGGAGCCGGCTGCTGTTGGGGCGAGCCGCTCGCGACGGGTATGCGCTGCGTGGTCTCGACAGCCGCGGGGCTTGCGGCGGGGTCGGGTCGATAGGCGAGGGGGTCGTCCGCCTTGGCTTGCGGCGTATCGAGGGAACCGGTCTGCTCAAAAGCGGGCTGGCTATCGCTCGCGACTGTTTGCTCAACGGGTGCACCGCACGAGGTGCAGAACTTGGCATCATCTGCAAGAAGCTTGCCGCACGAGGCGCAATACCGAGACATTGCCACTCCTTTCGCCACATTTCAATGCAATACGACGATTATACCCAGCGTCCAAAATTCCCCATCATAAGTTGCGGTGAAATAGGGACTGTTTGGCGGTCTCAGAGCTTCAATCAGTCCCTATTTCACCGCAACTTTGGAAAGGCACCTTTAGCCATTGGGGACGCACCGAGCACTGGGGTATCATGGCTTGGTTGATATATCTGCATTTACGCGCCTTGTAGGAAGGGGCTGCGCCCATGGCTTTTGAGCCCGCTCAACATAGCTTTATCACGCTCGAGGGCGTCGATGGCGCCGGCAAGTCCACGCAGGCGCGCCTGCTTGCCCGTGCGCTCGACCTTGCCGGCTACCAGGTTGTGACCCTGCGCGAGCCGGGCGGTACCGCCATCAGCGAAAAGATCCGTGCTCTGCTGCTCGACCCCGCCAATACGGCGATGGGCGACACCTGCGAGTTGTTGCTCTACGAGGCCGCGCGCGCCCAGTTGGTGCACGAGGTCATCGCGCCTGCCCTTGCTGCCGGCAAGGTGGTCCTGTGCGACCGCTTCTACGATTCCACAACTTGCTATCAGGCGTTTGCCGATGGCCTCGATCGCCAGATAGTACGCGATGCCAACAACCTGGCCGTCGCGGGGACGCACCCGGCGCTCACGCTCGTCTATCACATCACGCCCGAGCAGGCGGCGCTGCGCATGGCAGCCCGTGGCGCGGCAGATCGCATGGAGGCTAAGGGCATGGCCTTCCAAGAGCGTGTCTACCAGGGATTTTGCGCCATCGCCGCCGAGGAACCAAACCGCGTAAAGCTCATCGACGCGACCGCGTCCATCGAGGACGTCTTCGCGCGGACGGTCGAGCAGGTTCGCGTCTACGGCCTCGACATTTCCCAGGACGCCGTCACCGCCGCGCTTGCCCAGGAGGCCGAGTAACATGGCCCCCGCTCAGACAAGCCTGCTGGCCAAGCTTGACACCCAAGAGCGCGTGCGCGACTTTTTGACCAATGCCGTCGCCAGCGGTCGCGCATCGCACGCCTACCTGTTTTTGGGCGCGCCCGGCGCGGGCAAGCTCGACGCCGCGTGGGCGCTCGCCCAAGCCTTCCTGTGCGAGCAGGATGGCTGCGGCTCATGCGATAGCTGCGTGCGCGTCGCCCGCCATACGCACCCCGACGTGCACTATTACACGCCCGAGAGCGCCACGGGCTACCTCATCGCCCAGACCCGCGAGCTGCTCGATGACGTGCCTCTGGCGCCCATCCGTGCCAAGGCCAAGGTCTACATCATCGACCGTGCCGAGCAACTGCGCGCCAACACCGCCAACGCACTGCTCAAAACACTCGAGGAGCCGCCCGAGGGCGTTATGTTCATCCTGCTGGGCACCTCGGCAGACGTGATGTTGCCCACCATCGTGAGCCGCTGCCAGTGCGTGCCGTTTCGGCTGGTATCGCCCGCCGTCGCCGCGCAGGCCGTGAGCCGCGCCACCGGTCAGGACCCTGCGCGTTGCCGCATGGCCGTCGCCGTGGCGGGAAGCCCCACGCGTGGCATCGAGTTCCTCAAGAGCGCCGAGCGCCAGGACGCCCGCCGTCAGATGGTTCGCGCCATCGATTCGCTTATCGCCGCCGACGAGGCCGACGTGCTCAGCCGCGCCAAGTCACTCATCGTCGCCGTTAAGGCGCCGCTCGCCGAGGTCAAGTCCACACAGGAAAAGGTGCTCGAGCAAAACGCCGACTACCTGTCGCGTGGAGCATTGAAGCAGCTTGAGGACCGCAATAAGCGCGAACTCAACGCGCGCGAGCGTTCGGGTATCATGGAAGCGCTGGCGAGCGCGCGGACGCTCATGCGCGACGTGCTGCTGACACTTCAGGACGAGGCGGCCGACGTGGTGAACGAAGACGTGCGCGACACGATCGGTCGGCTTGCCGCTGCGACCAATGTTGCGGGTGCCACGCGGGCGCTCGAGGCAGTCGCAACCGCCGAGCGCAACATCGCCAGAAACGTTACTCCCCAGCTGGCCATCGAGGTCATGCTGTTCGATATCAGGAAGGCACTGAAATGCCGTTAGTCGTACCCGTTAAGTTTACCTACGCCTCGCGCGACCTGTGGTTCGATCCGCAGGATCTGGATATCCTCGAGGCCGATTATGCCATTTGCTCCACCGAGCGCGGAACCGAGATCGGACTGGTCACGGCCGATCCCTTCGAGGTGCCGCAAGATGAGATCGGTCAGCCGCTCAAGCCCGTGCTGCGCGTGGCGAGCGACATCGACCTGCAGCTTGCCGACGACCTGGCCATCCAGGGCGACGAGGCCATGGTCGACTTCCGCCGTCTGGTCAAAGAGCTCGACCTCGAGATGAAGCCGGTCGGCGTCGAGTACCTGTTTGGCGGCGAGAAGGCCGTGTTCTACTTTGCGGCTGAGGAACGCGTCGATTTTCGCCAGCTCGTCAAGGATCTGTCCTCGACGCTGCACATCCGCGTCGACATGCGCCAGATCGGCGTGCGCGACGAGACCCGCCTGGTGGGCGGCTATGCCCAGTGCGGACAGGAGCTCTGCTGCACGCGCTTTGGCGGACAGTTTGAGCCGGTTTCGATTCGCATGGCAAAAGAGCAGGACCTGCCGCTCAACTCGTCCAAAATTAGCGGCGTCTGCGGCCGCCTGATGTGCTGCCTGCGCTACGAGTTCGAGGCGTACAAGGACTTTAAGAGCCGCGCGCCCAAAAAGAAGACGCTTATCGATACGCCGCTTGGCAAGGCGCGCATCCAGGAATATGACACGCCGCGTGAGCAGCTGGTGTTGCGCCTGGAGAACGGCAAAGTCTTTAAGGTCAACCTGGCCGACATGACCTGCTCCGAGGGCTGCAAAAAGAAGGCCGCCGAGCAGGGCTGCAACTGCCGCCCCGACTGCGTGACGCGCGATGTGCTCGAGCGTATCGAGTCGCCCGAGATGCGCCTGGCGCTTATGGAGCTCGACCGCGAGAACGGCGTCGACGTGGGCGATGGCCTGTCGAGCGCCGACCGTCTGGCGGGGACGACGATGCCCAAGCGCCGCCGTCGCGATGCGGACGCCGATACCCGTGCGGGTCAGAGCCAGGGCGAGGGTCGCGGCCGTGGTAAGGGTCGCGGCAAGGCCGAGGCACCCGAGGTTGAGGAGGCTGCCGGTGGACGTCGCCGCCGCAAGCGCTCGGGTTCGGGCGATGCCGGCGAGGCCGCTCCCGCAGGCAAGAACTCCTCCCGCGAGCGCGAGGCTCAGCAGCCTCAGCAGCAAAACCGCGGCGGTGGCATGAATCCCACGCGCCGTCGCCGCCGTCATTTGTCGAGCGAGGAGCGCGAGGACGCCTTCCGCGCCGCAGCCGCTCGCGAAGCCGGTGCCGCCCCCAAGGGTGGTTCGGGTTCCGATACGCCTGCCGACAAGGGTGGCAAGCAGCGCAACGATGACGAGCGCGCCCCGCGTCCGCGTCGTCGCCATTCCTCGGGCACGCAGCAAAAGCCCTCGGTGCCCTCCGTGGCCGATCAGGTCTCGGATGGCGAGGTCAAGGTCACGCGCCGTCGCCCTGGAGATGGCGGAGGGGCGGCTGCCAAGGCCGCGCGCGGCGCTGCTCGCGACGAACGCGAGTCGCGCGAAGATCGTGGTGGCGAGGGTTCGGCCGACCAGGGCCAGAAGCGCCGTCGCCGTCGTCGTTCCCGCAAGCCGCGTCAAGATGGCGGTGAGGGCTCGACCCAAAACTCGTCCGCACCGCAACCGCCCACCGGCGAATAGTGCACGCAAACGGATTTAACCTGCCTGACCCCAAACGCGTCGGGGTACCATGACGCTGAATCAACAACCCTCCCTGCGACCGAGCGTAGGGAGGGTTGTGTCTTGAAGAGCCATCTGAACATATTGAGCCGTCTGCAGAGTGCCGGTGCCCTACCGTTTGCGGACGAATTGCTACCGTTTGCCGAGCGGGCGGCGCACGAGGCGCTTGAGGCGTTGTCGCCCACGCGATGTGCCGGCTGCGAGCGCGCCGGTGCGCTTATTTGCCAAGACTGCCTGGCCGCGCTCGCGCTCATCGACCCGCGGCATAGCTGCACTCGATGCGGCGCCCCGTTTGGAGACTTGCTGTGCACCGAGTGCTCGGTCGAGGGTACGTCCTCGGCGATGGCCGAAGCTCTCGACCGGTGCCTGGCATGTGCCGTTTACACGCATCCGCTGCCGCGGATCATTAAAGCGTACAAAGACGCGGGCGAGCGACGCCTGGCGTCGTATCTGGCAGAGCTGCTATACGACACCGCCTTACATGCCCAGGTTGCGGCACCCGAACGCTTGGGCGGTGTGTTGTCCGGCGCCGATGCAGTGGTGTTTGTGCCCGCGACGGCGGCGGCGTTTCGGCGACGCGGCTTCGATCATATGGAAGCCATCGCGCGCCCATTTTGCGAGCTGTCGGGTGTTCCGCTGCTCGACGCCCTCGTTAAGTACGGCCATGGCGACCAGCGTGAACTCGGTCGTGAAGAACGCCGTGAACGCGCCCGAGGCATGTACGAGACCGTTGAGGACGTGCGGGGCCGCCGCCTGCTGCTTATCGACGACGTTATCACCACGGGTGCGACGATGGCAGCGGCTTCGGCGGAGCTCAAGCGCGCTGGTGCCGCGGCTGTTGATGGCCTCGCTATCGCACGCGTTTGGTAGGGGTGATTCGTGTGGCGGTAACAATCAGGCAGTGCAACAAACCGACAAAAGAGCAGCTAGCGGCTTCCGTGATCCTGACGGGCACCTCGGCGTTGCGTATGATTCGAGCCGAGCGCCGGCAGATGGGCTACATCGGCTGGAAGGACCTCAATCCCGATGAAGAGCGCCGCGTGCTGTGTACGTCATCGCCCTCGACCGAGGACATCTATCTTCCCGACTTGGTGCGGATTGGGGCCGCAAGCGGCGAGGTGCAAGAAGATTTGTGCTTGCTGGTGGGATCTGCGGCGCAGCGCCGCCGCATGCCTGGCGTGGGCTGGTCCGTGTGTTCCGGGTTGCCTGCCGGCTCGATTCTAGAGGTGGAACCGGGGGTGTACAGTCTATCTCCCGAGGCCCTTTGTGTTGTCGTCGCCCGCGAGGTCGGCTGTATCCAGGCATTTGCCCTGGCCCAGGAGCTGTGCTCTAAGATTTCGCTGAGTGACCGCGGGAAGTATCTGCCTCCCTACACCTCGCCCGTTACGAATAAACTTGCAAAGGACAAGGACCAGCCAGCAGACGTGGGCTACTTTGAGGTTGAGCCGGTGCTGACGCCCGATCGTCTGGCAGATTACCTCGCGGTATGCAAGGGGAATGCGGCCAAACAACTGCAGCGTCTGTGTCCCTATCTCTCGGAAAACCTGCGCTCACCCATGGAGTGCATCATGCTCGCCCTGTTTTCGCTTCCGTTTTCCTATGGCGGGTTTGCCTGCGGACCTTTTAAGACCGACTACAAGATCGAGTTCGATGACCGTGCGCAGGCAATCTCGGGGATGCCGCATGCAGTTTGCGATGCGTATCAGGAAGCAGCCCGGTTTGACCTGGAATACAACGGTGAGCTGGGCCATTCCTCTCGGAGGGGGCGTATCCATGATGAAAAGCGCAACACGGGCTTGATTACTATGGGAATCGAGGTCGCGACGGTCAACAACGAAATGCTCTGTGACATGGAAGCGATGGAAGCACTCGCATGGCGCATGCACCAGCGTATGCGAAAGCGGTACCGGAATCGTGTCGATGCCCGCAGGAAAAAGCAAGAGGCGCTGCTTAACACGCTGCGGGCGTGTTTTGGGCTTAAACCCGCCTAACAATGCTCTGAAACAGGGGGTTGGATATATGCTCTGGCCAAAATATAGCAAATATGAGTACTGCTACAAATTCAGTAACAGTAAAATCAGGGATTTTGGGACTGGAAGATGGGGTAAATTAGAAAGTTATTAAACAAATGTGGAATATCCTGGCATCAATCTGACGTTATAGAGCGTGAAAACAGCTTGCAGAGCCAAAAACTCCTGCTACTAAATTGGTAACAGTACTCATATTTGCTATTTTTTGGCCACGGCACCCTGAGACGGGTGCCCCGGAGCTCCCCGCAGGGGGGCTCCGGGCTTCACGGGGCCACGAATGGTCCGCCCCGACCTGCGAAATCTGTACTCGCGATGCGAATGACGCCCCTAACCTTAAACTTTAGCTTGAACTTAGCTATAATGCGCTTCGTTCCTACCAGGCTGTGGTTGCGGACGGACGAAATGCCCGTCCTAGTCCAAGACAGACGCGGTCAAAGGGATCCACGTAAGCGACCGCGTGCGCGCGGCGCGATCATGGCGCGTCCTAGATGTAAGCCGCACCGTCCGTTCTACTTTCTTTGGGGCAATACCGCCTCGCGGGCGAGCGGGCCAGTCGTGAAGGTGGCTGCGGCCTCCCGAGCAAACACCCCGGTGCGCAAGTGTGGGGTCAAATACCAGGTCAGCTGGTGGGAACAACCTGATATTCCGCGCAACGCACGGATCGTATACGACACAGAAGGCAGGGTAGTGGACATGGTGAGGGGCAGCTTGATGCACGCGGCTCGGTTAGGTGCTGGGACCGCAGCGGTCATCGCCGTTTTGGGCCTGAGCGGATGCGCGTTCAACCCGCTGTCTACGTTCGCGACTCCCACGATCGACCAGATCGAGTACGAGACGGTCACGCCGGCGGTGTCGGACGATGCCCTGGTCACTCCCGGAACCCTGACGGTCGCCCTCGATACTTCCGATGCGCCGCAGGCCATGCAGGGCGCCGACGGCGAGCTCACGGGATATGCGGTCGACGCCGCCCGCGCCCTTGCAAGCCGTATGGGCCTCAAGGTCGCTTTTGTCGACGCGTCCTCGGCCGATTCCGCGCTTGGCGATAAAAAGGCCGACATCTTCATTGGCGACATCAATTCCGCGAATGGCGACGTCAGCACGCTTGGCGCCTGCCTCTATGATGCTGCCGCCGTGTTCGGAAAGACCAGCGACGGAAAGTCGTTGAACGTCACTACCGAAACGCTTAACTCCGCCACCCTGGGCGTTCAGGCTTCCTCGGCATCGCAGGAAGCACTCGCCAAACAGAGCGTCACGGCCAACCAAAAGACCTTCTCCAACATTAATGAGTGCTTTGAGGCGCTCGAGTCCGGCGAGGTCGACTATGTGATCTGCGACTCCACGGCCGGCGGCTACCTTGCACGTCTGATGAGCGAGATCTCCTATGTCGGTGCGCTCGAGGCGCCCTCGACGCTCGGTGTTGCGGGCCTCTCGTCCAATGACGAACTGTGCCGTGCCGTGAGCGATGCCCTCGACGGCATCACGGTCGACGGTACGCTCGAGGCAGTCCACTGCGTCTGGTATGGCACGATGCCCTACGACCTCACCACTAAGACGGTTTCGGGCGCTAACGTGCAACCGGGCGACTCTGAGTCCAGTGAGACCACGTCCTCCGGCGGCGAGTCTTCCGATTCCAACAATGAGACCGCATCCTCCGAGGACAAATCGTCCAGCCAGGAAGGCACCATCACTGACGACGACATTAACAAACTCAATAGCTAGTTATTGCTAGGGGTGGTGTCTCCTATACGTTGGAAAGGGCACCTCTTCACGGTTTCAACACGCACTGCCGGGCTTCCCCAATAGGGGAGCCCGGCTTTTTCATCCCTATAAAACCAGCAGGTCAAAGCCAATTTTTGGGACCAAATACAAATCTGTCGGCTCCCTCCTATAGCGCACTTTGCCACGGAAAAGTGCGAGACTTCGGTATGCGGTATCAAGCAGTCGTTATTCGGGTCTTTGGGAAATCGCGTGATTAAATGCACGGCAATGGGTACATAGCCAGTACAGTAAGTCCCCGAGGCAGATTGGAGCCACGTATGGATATCAAGGTTTCTGGACGCAAGACGACGGTAACCGATGCTCTGCGTGCGCATGTGGATGAGAAAATCGGCGAGGCGCTCAAGGTTTTCGACATCGAGCCCATGACAGTCGACGTCGTGCTTCGTTATGAGAAGAACCCCTCGAACCCCAACCCGGCAATCGTCGAGGTCACGGCTCGTGCCCGCGGTTCGGTGATTCGCGTTGCCGAGCACGGCGCAGATATGTATGCTGCCATCGACCTCTCCGCCGATAAGGTCACCCGCCAGCTGCGCAAGTTCAAGACCAAGGTCGTGGACAACCGCCAGGGTGGTGCCAGTGCCGCGGATGTCGCGCCGGTCGAGCGCGTTGAGGATCTGGCCGACCTGCTGCTGCCCGAGGAGGACGACGACCTGCTCGTCCGCGAGAAGGTCATCGATGTCACCCCGATGACCGAGGAGCAGGCGCTGGTGCAGACCGATTTGCTGGGCCACGACTTCTACGTGTTCGAGAACGCGACGACCGGTCTCATCAATGTGGTGTATCACCGTAAGAATGGTGGATATGGCATCATCAAGCCCCGCATCGAAACACTTGACGAGTAAAATACGTTAACTTGCATGAGTTAACGGTTGGCGGCCATCCCATGCGGGTGGCCGCCTTTTTACGTAAGGAGTCGCTTTGATGGACAAGGCCGCATCCGCCGGTCATTCGAACCGTTGCCGCATCGTCGTCGATACCTGCTGCGACTTTAGCCCCGAGGTCGCCGCGAACCTCGATGTCGATATCCTGGGTTTCCCTTTCATTATCGATGGCGAGGAGCGCACAGACGACATCTGGTCGAGCATGAGCCCTAAGGAGTTCTACGACCGCATGCGCGCCGGTGCCCGCGTGTCCACCTCGGCTGTGTCGCTCGGTCGCTATATCGAGTTCTTTACCGAGTGCGCCAAAGAAGGCACGCCCACGGTCTACCTGTGCTTTACCTCGGCGCTGTCGTCGAGCTACAACTCCGCGTGCCAGGCGGCAGATGCCGTGCGCGCCGAGTATCCCGATTTTGAGCTGTACGTGGTCGACAACGCTTTGCCTTGCGCGACCGGCGCGCTCTTGGCGCTCGAGGCCGTGCGCCAGCGTTCGGCGGGACTGACCGCCAAGCAGCTGGTCGATTGGGCAAACGAGGCAAAAACCTACGTGCACGGCTACTTTACGCTCGAGAGCTTCGATGCGCTGGCTGCCGGCGGCCGCATTCCTCCCGCGGCGGCGCAGCTCACGGCAAAGCTCGACGTCAAGCCCGAGCTCTCCTACGACCTGGCCGGCTCGCTGTCGCTGATCGGCGTCAACCGCGGCCGCAAGAAGGCGCTCAAGTCCATCCTCAAGTCGTTCCGCGAGAACTACGTGCCCGATCGCACCATGCCCATCGCCATCATGACGGCCGATGCCGAAAAGGATGGTGACTGGCTCGAAGCCGCCATCCGCAAGGAGGAGGGTTGCGCCGACGTCACGATCATTCGCGGCTCCGTGGGTCCCACCATCGGCTCGCACGTGGGCCCCGGCATGGTGGGCTGCGCGTTTTGGGGTAAGAACCGCGCCGACAAGGCGTCGCTTTCCGACCGTATCGCCCGCCGCGTGCGCGGTCAGTAGGCAAGCGCTGCGTCCGTAATCGCCCTCGACTCACAGCCCAAACGCTGGCACCGAGTATTCAACCTGGTAACAACACCCAACCCAAAAGGAAAGGTTTCATGGCAAACAAGCTCTCCGTCGCATTCATCGGCACCGGAATCATGGGTGCCCCCATCGCCGGCCACATTCTGGACGCCGGCTATCCCGTCACGGTCAACAACCGCACCAAGTCCAAGGCGGCGGCGCTTATCGAGCGCGGCGCCGTCTGGGCAGATACGCCGGCCGATGCCGCGGCGAACGCCGATGTCGTCTTTACCATGGTGGGCTATCCCTCCGAGGTCGAGGAACTCTACCTGGCGGGCGACGGCCTGCTCGCGTGCACTAAGCCCGGCGCGGTCTTGATCGACCTCACCACGAGCTCGCCCGAGCTTGCCCGTGACATTGCCGAGGCCGCCCAGGTTTCTGGTCGCATGGCGTTTGACTGCCCCGTCACCGGCGGCGAGTCGGGCGCTATCGCCGGTACGCTCACGGCTATCGTGGGCGCTACCGAGAACGACATCGCGCCGGTCCGCGACATCCTTGCCACCTTTGCGGCCAACATCTGCTGCTTCGACGGCGCCGGCAAGGGCCAGGCTGCCAAGCTCGCCAACCAGGTGTCGCTGGGCGCCTGCATGGTCGGCATGGCAGACGCCATGGCATTTGCCGAGCTGAGCGGCCTTGATCTGGAGAAGACCCGCCAGATGATCCTGGGCGGTACCGGCAAGTCCGGCGCCATGGAGAGCCTGGCTACCAAGGCGCTCGACGGCGACTACAAGCCCGGCTTTATGGTCGAGCACTTCATCAAGGACCTGCGCTTGGCGCTCGCCTATGCCGACGATCGCGAGCTTGCGCTGCCCGGCGCCGACGTGGCCTTTACGCTCTACGACATGCTCGATGCCATCGGTGGTGCCAAGCTGGGCACCCAGGCCATCACGGTCCTCTATAAGGAGGAGGCCGACGCCATCGCCGCCGGTCTGGACTGGTCGCAGTATCGTCCCGAAGAGCACGGTGCTCACGAGGACGGCTGCGGTTGCGGCGAGCACGGCGACGACCATGAGTGCGGTTGCGGCCACCACCATGGCGAGGACCACGAGTGCTGCGGCGGCCACGGCCATGATGATGGCCACGAGTGCTGCTGCGGCCACCATCACGGGGAGTAGCGCCCATGAGCTGGACGTTCGTGGTGCTTGCGCTGGTGCTCTTTCTCTTCGCGATCTACATTGGCTTTTTGTGCGGCCAGTGGGCGTGCGAAAAGCGCGTCATCACCAAGCGCGACTACTGGATTGCCAACTTTGCGGGAGCGGCGGCAGTCATCCTGCTGACCTGGGTGTTCTCGCTGTTCCCGCTGGTGCAGTTTGCGCCGATCGGCTGGCTCGGCGGCTTTATCGCCGGCCTTAAGATGAGCTTTGGCGAGTCCGTCGGTCCGTGGCGCAAACACGACGAGGTCTTTAACGTTAACAAGGCTCACCGCGCCGCCGCCGACGCGGGCGATGCCGAGGAGCGCCGCCGTGCGCGTCGCAATGGCGCGGCCGACCGACAGC
>CAUEUQ010000063.1:0-11711 GCA_959021215.1 uncultured Collinsella sp.
GGTGCCGGCCCACTCAATCATGGACTTGTCGTTCTGGCCGTCGCCAAACGATACGACCTCGCTGGCATCGATGCCGAGTTTGGGCAGGGCACCCTCGAGCGCACGGGCTTTGTCGATACCGTGCGCCGTGTACTCAAAGTACCAGTCGGCCGTAAACATGCCCGAAAGCGTCTGCTTAAAGGGCGCATACATCTCCTCGTAATGCGCCTGCAGGTAGGCCGGATCGCCCGCCGTCAGCAGCTTGTCCACGGGATAAGCATCAGCGACCTCATGCAGGCTCTCGACCTCGCGGATCTTAAGATCGCACGCATCGCGCTCGTATTTGACGATGTTTTTCTGCGAGCCGTCAGGCAGCGTGATCATGCAGCGGTACGAGTCCTCGACGTGCAAATCGCGACCGAGCGAAATCATAGGGATCACGTCAAAATTACGCAGGTGATCAATCAGGCGATGCAATTCGTCGGCAGGCATAGCCTGATCGAACAGTACCTCGTCGGTCTGGGCATCGACGACGTGTGCGCCGTTAAAGGCAACTAGCAGACCGTCATGGTTTTGGAGGTCGAGCTCCTGCGCCAAGGCGTGGAGCCCCCATGCGGGACGGCCCGAAGCCAAAATGAGCTTAATGCCCGACTCCTGCGCCGCGAGCAGCTTCTCGCGCGTACGCGGGCTAATCACTTTCTGATCGTTGGTGAGCGTACCGTCGATATCCATCGCGATGGCTTTGATTGCCATATATGCCTCCCTGTCATTGAACAACCTTGTCTGAGCCATCATACAGAACACCCATCGCGACTCCGTTTACAACGGGCAAAAAGTCATATTGTCTCGAACATGAACGGCGTGTGGTCGTGAAGCTTTATCGCTCAGGTCAAATACGTCTGCTAGCGACGCTCATCCGTCGGTGCGCCCTCGACGATCGCGATGCCCGCCGATGCACCTAACGCGCTGGCGCCGGCCTCGATGAATGCGCAAGCCTCTTCGTAATTATGGATACCGCCCGCCGCCTTGATTGCCACGGCATCGCCGAGCACCTCGTGCATCAGCCGCACGTCCTCGAGCTTAGCACCGCCAAAGCTTCTGCCGGTCGATGTCTTAAGGAATCCCGGCTTGGCCTCCAGCGCGATCTCGCATACACGGCGCTTGGCGGCGTCGTCGCCGTCCAGCTTGCACATCTCGACGATTACCTTGTCAGTGATGCCATGCGCGCGACAAAAATCAGCAATGGTAGTCATCTCGCGCTCGATGGCATCAAAATCGCGGTTCTCGATCGACCCCTGATTCAAAACGTAGTCAATCTCGGTAAAGCCACACGCAGCGTATTCCTCAAACCTCGCAAGCTTCTCCTCAAGCGTCATAGTGCCCTGGGGAAAGTCGATAGCGCCGGCAAGGATGATGTCAGAGCCCTCGAGCATGGCGCGGCCCGTCTCGTACTCCTGCAGGTTCGCAAATACGCAGCGAAAGTTGTACTTTAACGCCTTCTCGACATACTGCTCAAACGTGTCCTCGGGGGCATCGATATAGTCGATGTATTTATTGATGGGTTTGGCAAGCGTCATGCTGGGCCTCCTTGTTCAGGGCTGGCAACCGATTCGTGGCTTCACGCGAAAAACCACGTTCAATGTACGCCCGGCATGCAAGGACAGCGTCCGCATTCCGACAAGTGGTATGAAATTAGCCGTAAACGTATAATTTACGGACAGCGAATGGCACCGCACGCGGATGCCGACAGCAAGACATCCCCCCTCAATACACCCTCATGCCCATTTAAATAGCAAGGGGCCCGTATCTGTTGGGATACGGGCCCCTTTCGGCCGTGACCTATCTCAGCAACAAAGACTACTTGCAGTGAGCGCGGTAGAACTCGATCGCACTATCTTATCCGAGCCGGGGCACGTTCGCACAGCGCGCGTATGACGGTTGCAAAACCACCCCATTTGAAACAAAGGCAAAAAAGTACTTGCAAAGACGCGTTCCGACATATAAGTTGATAAAAGACCGCCGTTGCGGTTTTAAGTAGATCGAGCATATTCAGTTTCAGTTTTCAGCGTGTAAGAGAAGGAAGATCGGCAAAGTACAACCCCAAACACAATGACAACTTAATGAGGTAACTGCCACATGTGAGGCACCCAGGGCATTGCTGTCTCGATTTTGAGCACGATGCCTTCCGCCTTGCATGGGCCGTTCCATCCCGCCCCTGCAGCAACTGCCTCACGGGCTCATTGAAAACCGCATAGCACCCCAACGTCAGCACATCACCCACAGCAAGCACATCACCCACGACAACCAACACATCAACAAACAGCACGAACATCAACCGATTGGAGAAGCTATGACAAACCACCGCATTAAAGACGGCAATAAGGGAAGCGTCCTCGATGCCCGCATTGAGCGAGCATATGCAAACGAATATGACGCCGCCTTTGCCGCCGCGACCATCAAGAACTACGCGTCGCTACCGCTCGCGACGATCTTGGCCGACCACCCTCAACTGCTGAAGCGCTGCACAAAGATCATGGGCGACCCCGACATTCGCAAGCTGACAGACCCCTATGCCCCAAAACGCGACAACGATTCGTACGTTCTTACCGTAGGCTGCCTAGCCCATATGCTTACGGCGCTCGACACGAAACTCAAGCTCGAATGGGAACCCGACGAGCGTCATGAACTCGAAAGCAAGCGGAACACCCTGCGCACCGCACTGTTCCTTCCGTTGGACGGCCTCAAGCGCTGCAACGTCGAGCTCAATACACAGGCGCGGCAAAAGCCCGGGACCACGGGGCAGAAAACTCCAAGACCCCATGCGGCCATCGTCGACCGCAACCGATATAACCGCATGACCGCGCACTTTTCCGCCGAGGGAGCAGCCATAAGGACGCTGATCGACCTGCTGTGCCTCCTGAGCATCAACGAGCTATTTGAGGGCTATCTCGCCCTTGTTCCCGCGACGGCACCCAAGTCGGTAGCAAAGATCATCGAGACCTGCAGACGCCAGTTTGAGCGCCATCGCAATGGCAGCGAGATGAGCGCCAGCATCGCGCAGTACTACGCGGCTCATTACAAAAATGACGGATGTGCCCCTGTCGAGCATCAGCTGCGGCTCGCCTATACCACGCCCGTCGCAACGCTCCATCGCTTTGGAGCCCTTGGCGCTTGCGAGCCGCACGGACAGGCAGCCTGCCCCACAACCGAGCTCGATCTCAGACTCGGACGAACCCTGTAGCCCACCAGCCTCTGCGCGGGCTATAACCCTATTCCACAACAGAACCAACAGAAAGGAGTCCCCATGGACACCAATCATTCCCCCATCATCAGCCCCCTCACCATGCGTGAATCCGCCCGAGGTATCACGCTCACCAGCATTTACGATGAGATGCTCGCCCGTCGCGAGCTCTCCGTCATGGGAAACATCGAAACCCCGATGGCCCACGACCTATGCCAGCAGATCCGCCTGCTCGATGCCACCGACCCCAGCCGCCCCATCACCATATTTGTCGCCAGCGCCGGCGGAAGCGTGCGATCGGGTCTTGCGATCTATGACGCCATGCGCCTCGCATCGTGCCCCATCCGCACCGTCTGCCTGGAATTCGCCGCGTCCATGGGCGCCGTGATCTTTATGGGCGGCGACGATCGCCGTATGGCGCCCCATGCAGAGCTCATGATTCACGACCCGCTGATCCCCCAGGGGGCAGGCGGCTCGGCACTTGCGCTGCAGGAAACCAGCCGGCGTCTCATGCAGACCCGCAAGACCCTCACGCAAATCCTCTCGGACCGCAGCGGCCTCACGCTCAAGCGCATCCAGTCCCTCACTGCAAAAGACACCTACCTTTCGGCCGAGCGCGCCGTCGAGCTCGGCTTTGCCCACGAAATCCTCTCGACCACCAAGGAGGTCGCCCATGTCTAACCTCGCCAGCCGCCTCGCCGCATCTGAGTCCGCATCGTCCACCATCCTCGCCAAGGATCGAACGCTTTCCTGCAACACCCGCCAAACGGGACTCAACAACAACGCACTTGTGATCGGCCCCTCGGGAGCCGGCAAGACCCGAAACGTCCTCAAGCCCAACCTGCTGCAAATGAACGCAAGCTACATCGTGCTCGACACCAAAGGCACGCTCTGTCGCGAAGTGGGACCCGTGCTGGCAGCCCACGGTTACCGCGTGCAATGTCTCAACTTCGCCGACCTCAACACCGTCCCGGCCCTTGCGCCCGGCATCGAGCGCTGCGGCTACAACCCCCTGAGGCACATTCGCCGCAAGGCGGACGGCAGGCCCAACCAGCAGGACATCCTCTCGGTGGCAAAGGCCATCTGCCCCATCGAGGACAACAACCAGCCTTTTTGGGATCATGCGGCGGCAAACCTGCTGTCGTGTCTTATCGCCTACGTCACCGAACAGCTACCCGCCGACGAGCAGACGGTCAGCTCGGTCATCAAGCTGATCGAGCACCTGCAGGACGGTGCCACGGGTCGATTGTTTGACGACCTGATCACGACCGACCCCCAAAGCTATGCCCTCTCGCTATGGCGGCGCTACGCCATTACGCAAAATGCCGAGCGCATGCACGCGAGCATCGTCGGCATCCTTGCCGAAAAGGTCATGTGTCTGGGATTCGACGGTGCGGCACAGCTCTATCGTGAGTGCCATCAGGTGGACTTCGCTTCCATGGGACACACCCCCTGCGCCCTGTTTGTAACCGTGAGCGATATTGACCGCAATCTCGATCCGCTGACCGGCCTCTTTATTTCGCAGGCGTTTATGGGCCTCATTCGTGAGGCCGATAGGCAGCCCGACGGCAGTCTGCCCGTGCCCGCGCGCTTTATGCTCGATGACTTCGCAAATCTGCAGATCCCCCAGATCGACAACGTGCTCTCGATTATCCGAAGCCGCAACATCTGGGCAACGCTGCTGCTGCAGTCGACCAACCAGCTCGATGCGCTCTATGGCGAGGCACGCGCACGCCCCATCATGGGCAACTGCGACACGCATCTGGTGCTGGCGTTCCAGGATCCCGAGAGTGCCCGGGTGTTTTCCGACCGCGCCGACGCGCTGCCCAGCACGCTCATGGCGACGCCGATTGATCGCTCGTGGCTCTTTGTACGCGGTCGCACTCCCGAACAGGTCGAGCGCTTTAGGCTCGAAGACCATCCGCTCTACGGGGAGCTGCCCGAGGCGCAGCGAGGCCATGCGGAGGCCGAGATCTAGGCGCAGGGTTCTCGCAGCGCGCGACGCCCCGGCGATGTTCCACAAAGGCCGTGCGCCCCGGGACCACGGCAAAGCAAAGGGGCCCGCATCCGATAGGATACGGGCCCCTGACTATAAGGCGCGATGCGTTAACAGCAGCGACTACTTACGGTGCGCGCGATAGAACTCGATGAGCGCCTGAGTCGAAGCGTCCTGCTCGGCCTTGGCGGCGTCGTCGTGGAAGGCAGGGGTAATCTGCTTGGCAAGCTGCTTGCCCAGCTCGACGCCCCACTGGTCGTAGGAGTCGATGCCCCAGACCGTGCCCTCGACAAACGTGATGTGCTCGTACAGGGCAATGAGCTCGCCGAGCGCAAACGGGGTCAGCGTGTCGCCGAAGATCGAGGTCGTCGGGCGGTTGCCCTCAAAGCAGCGAGCCGGGACGATCTGCTCGGGCGTGCCCTCGGCACGAACCTCGTCGGCCGTCTTGCCAAAGGCGAGTGCCTTGGTCTGGGCCAGGAAGTTGCCCAGGAACAGCTCGTGGACATCCTGGCCGCTATCGGTTGCGGGGTTGGCAGTGTTGGCGAAAGCGATAAAGTCGGCCGGGACCACCACGGTGCCCTGGTGCAGCAGCTGGTAGAAGGCATGCTGGCCGTTGGTGCCGGGCTCGCCCCAGAAGATCTCACCGGTGTCGGAGGTCACGGCGCTGCCGTCCCAACGGACATGCTTGCCGTTGGACTCCATGGTGAGCTGCTGCAGGTAGGCCGGGAAGCGGTGCAGGTACTGGCAGTACGGCAGCACGGCGTGGCTCTTGGAACCGAAGAAGTTGACGTACCAGACGTTGAGCAGGCCCATCAGCGCGACGGCGTTGTTCTCGAGCGGGGTGTTGCAGAAGTACTCGTCGATGGCGTGGAAGCCCTCGAGGAACTGCTGGAAGCGCTCGGGGCCGAGCACGACGATCAGCGACAGGCCCACGGCGGAGTCAACGGAATAGCGGCCACCGACCCAGTTCCAGAAACCGAAGGCGTTGGCGGGGTCGATACCGAAGGCCTCGACCTTCTCGAGTGCGGTGGAGACGGCGACGAAGTGCTTTGCCACGGCCTCGGCGTTCTGCTCATCGGAGCCGTCGATGGCGCCCTGAGCCTTGAGCTGCTCGAGCATCCAGGTCTTGACCTCGCGAGCGTTGGTGAGGGTCTCGAGCGTGGTGAAGGTCTTGGAGACGATGATCACGAGCGTAGTCTCGGGATCCAGGCCCTTGAGCTTCTCGGCCTGGTCGTTGGGGTCGATGTTGGAGATGTAGCGGCAGTCGATACCGGCGTCGGCATAGGGACGCAGGGCCTCGTAGGCCATGACCGGGCCCAGATCGGAGCCACCGATGCCGATGGACACCAGGTGCTCGATCTTCTTGCCGGTAACGCCCTTCCACTCACCGGAGCGCACGCGCTCGGCGAAGGCATACATGCGATCGAGGACCTCGTGCACGTCGGCGACGACGTCCTGGCCGTCGACGATGAGCTGGCCCTTCTCGGTTACCGGGCGGCGAAGCGCGGTGTGCAGGACGGCGCGGTCCTCGGTGGTGTTAATGTGCTCGCCGGAGAACATGGCGTCGCGGCGCTCCTCGAGCTTCACCTCGCGGGCAAGATCGCACAGCAGCTTGACGGTCTCATCGGTCACCAGGTTCTTCGAAAGATCGAAGTGCAGGTCACCGGCGTCAAAGCTCAGCTTGTTCACGCGGTCGGCGTCAGCAGCGAACCAGGCCTTGAGGTCGATACCATCGGCCTCAAGCTTCTCCTGATGAGCCTCGAGTGCCTTCCAAGCGGCAGTCGACGTAGCATCGATAGGTGCGGCAACAGTTGCCATAGAGTCCTCCTCAGCATACGGGCGCACGCCTCCATGCGCCCGGACATTCAGATGCCACTATTCTAGCGCAGGTCAAGACTACAATCAGCGAGCGTTGCCAATCGGCCCCCAAACGGCAACCGATTAAAAAGGGACAGGCTTATTTTGGCAGGTCAAACGCTTTACCAACCAAAAATAACCCGTCCTTTTATGGCAAATATTAGGCCGCGGCGCAGACGCTACCGAGCAACTCACGCAGAGGAGACCCGATGCCCTCCAGCAGTTCGGGCGCGATAATGGCAAAAACGGGAACCTCACCGGTGCCCACGACAGCAGGCACCTTGCCCTCCGAGAGAATGCATCCATAAGGGACAAAACCGTCTTCGCCGGCATCGAGCGCCGCCATGCGACGAGCGAGTTCGCGCGCAAAGCCGGCAGTATCGGCATCGCCGATCGCCAGGACAAAGTCCACGCCTTCGTCGGTCGCCAGGGCCACGGCTTCGTCGATCAGTTCGTCTCCCCCGTCACCCTCAACCGAGCCGCAGCGAAAAAGCACGCGCTCGAGCAGAGCTCGATCAAGCGAGCCGAGCGCCGCCGAGACGAGCTCATCACGCGTATGCTTGTCTCCGCCCAGCACGACCAGCGCCTTGGTGCCACCGTAGTGAGCGACCAATCGTCCGCACCAGCGAGCCACGTCCCCATCCGCAACAAGGCGTGTCGGCATACCAAACCCATAATTGACCATCTTTCCCACAACCCTTCCGTGCGCATAGGCGGTATCAATCGTTAGGCTCATGCTACGAAGCAAGGTTTTCCGAGCTGTTTCGCACTCTTTAGAGCTGCGTTAAAACCCAATCCAACCGCACGACCATACCTACCAAAACAAACCAGTCCCTTTTTGACAGGTTTTGACGATGTCCGTGCAAGCGGGTATTATCGAACAGGTATTCGATAAGAACATGTGTTTGATGGGAGGACGTGTGGCGCACGAGCAGCACACCTACATCTGCATCGACCTCAAGACGTTTTACGCTAGCGTCGAGTGCGTCGACCGCGGACTCAACCCGCTCACCACCAACCTGGTCGTTGCCGACGAATCGCGCGGGCGCACGACCATCTGCCTCGCCATCACACAGGCCATGAAGGACCTCGGGATACACAACCGCTGCCGTCTGTTCGAAATACCCGATGGCATCGACTACATTAAAGCCGTGCCGCGCATGCAGCACTACATGGAGGTATCGGCGCAAATCTACGGTATCTACCTGGAATACGTCAGTCCGCAAGACGTTCACGTCTACTCAATCGACGAGTGCTTTATCGACGTGACGCCCTATCTTGACCTCTATCACACCGATGCGGAAGGGTTCGCCTGCACGCTGCGCGACGAGGTCCTCGCGCGCACCGGCATCACGGCGACGGTCGGCATCGGCCCCAACCTATTCCAGGCCAAGGTGGCGCTCGATATCACCGCCAAACACGTACTCAGCCGTATCGGCGTGCTTGACAACGAGATCTTTCGCAAGGAAATCTGGCCGCACCGCCCCATCACCGACATCTGGGGCATCGGGCCCGGCGTGGCGGCGCGCCTCGAAAAATACGGCGTCTACGATCTCATGGGCGTCGCGGCTCTCGACGAAAACCTGCTTTACGACGAGCTCGGCGTCAATGCCGAATATCTCATCGACCACGCCTTTGGGCGCGAGCCGACAACCATCGCCGATATCCAAGCCTATCGCCCGCAAGCAACTTCGACCACCACAGGACAAGTGCTCTCGAAGGGTTATGCCTACGAGCAGGCCTACACCGTCTTGCGCGAGATGGTCGACAGTGCCGTGTTGGACTTGGTCGATAAGCACGTAGTCTGCGACAGCATCTCTCTCTTTGTGGGCTACGCGAGCGAGCGCGCCGACATACGCCGCCTCGACGCCAGCGGTACAGCACAATATGTGGACGGATGCGGCCACCTGCGCTCGAGCACGTCGAGTATCGAACCCACCGCAACCGCCGGCCCCGAGCTCGCGCCCCGTGCTCCCAAGCCCGTCCAGCGCGATGACGAACGGCGCCGCCTGGTGCGCGAAGCGCAGGCAATCGATGGCATCTTTGTGGGCGAACACGGCGGCAAGCCGCGTGGTGGCTATGCCGCGCTCTTTGCACACTCCAACGCCTCGCGCAAGCTGCCCGAGCGCACCAATTCGTTTAAGAAGATCATGGGCTATTTCGATGATCTTTGGGCGCAAACCGTCGACCCTAAACGACCGGTCAAGCGCATCAACCTGGGCTTTGGCAATCTTGTGCCCGAGGAATTTGCCACTATCGATCTGTTTAGCGATGTCGAGGCCGATGAGCGCGAGCGCGACCTGGCGCGCGCCGTGTTGGCCGTAAAAGGCAAGTACGGCAAGAACGCGCTCGTCAAGGGGCTGAGCTTTACCGCCGGCGCCACCGCACGCGAACGCAACGATCAGGTAGGAGGACACCGTGCCTAAGCCCCAACAACAGCCGATGCGGCCACCTACACCTTTTGAACGCCTAGCGGACCCCGAGGGAAGACGTCGCTCCGCCGACCCCAAGCTCACCGCTAACGGCGCCGTCCGCGCCGGCCGTGCCGCGCAGTTTATGCCCTTTGCCGCCCTCACGGGATACTACGAGCTCGTGCGTAAACAAGAGATCACCGCCGAGCCAAAATGCGAACTCACGGAAGAAAAAGCCCTCGAGCTTTCGAAAAAGCTCGAGGGCCTCAAACGCGGCGACCTGGTGCGCCTCACCTATTACGATACGTACGGCTATCGTAGCCGCACGGGCATTCTCGACGAAGTGCTTCCCGCGTTCAAGCTGCTCAAACTCAGGGATATCGCCATCGATTTCGATGACATCCAGGACATTGAACTACGCGGACGAGCCTAGACAAGGACGCGCATCCAAGGCAAGGCCTACAGCGTCATGACGTAGTAGCCCGCATCTCTCACGGCCGCCTCAAGGACACCGCGATCGATTGGCCGCTTGGAGCGCACGCGCGCTGTGTGGTCCGCATACGTCACCGTAGCCCACACGCCATCAAGCGCATTGAGGGCATTCGTCACATTCCGAGCGCATCCGTCGCAGCTCATGCCGCCGATAAGCAGCTCCTCACGATAGGGGTAGTGGGACTCGTCGGTGTCTGCCACCACAACCTTCTTGGCTTTCTTGCCGCTCGCGCCATCACTGCAACAGCTCTTTCCATGCGTCGACGCCGCAATGCGACGCAGCCCAAAAAACATGCCGACGGCAATGACGGCCAGCACGATGAGATTCGCAGGGTTGAGCAAGTCACTCATGCGTTCCCCTTTCAAGTAGCCCTATCTAGATACCCCCATGGGGTGTTCCCATCTTAACCCAAAATCATGTCCGTTCGGTCAATTAGTTTCCCTCTTCAAACTTTTTAGTTGACCAAGGCTTACTTTCGTGTATAAGTTTTCCTAGGCTAACAGTTTAGATCCGTAAGGAGCGTCGTGACTCGAACCATAGACATCCCAACGTTTCAGGCGGCAGTCGTGCGCAACTGCTCCCCCACGCTCGCGGGCATCAAACCGGCATCGCTCTTTACCTACCCAGGAGTCTATGTCGATCAAGACGGCTCAAGCGTAACTGCGGCGATCGAGGATCGCCGAGCACGCCTGCTCAACGTTATCGCCCGGTGCAACCGCGAGCTTAATCCGTTCGGCATCCATCTGAGCGTTTTGGTCTGGCGCCCCTGCGGGGCGCTCGTATACGCATATCGGCCCAATAGCCTCGCCACTTACCTTGCTGACCCGCGCGCCAAAACGGCACTCGCCAAGGAGGGCTACGACACCGGCAACCTCTCGGCATGTCTTGTGCACCTGGCATCGCGCATCACGCTCGCAAGCAATAACGCCGCGGAATGCGCATGCGGCCAAACCCGATGCGCATTGGACCATCAAGCACACTGCGACAACGGCTGCACCTGCGAGTTTCCACACGAAATTGGCTACTTCCTGGGGTACCCCTACGACGACGTATACGAGTTCATCGCCCAGCGTGGCGAGAACTACAAGATCTTTGGAGCCTGGAAGGTCTATACGAATGTCGAGCAGGCGCTTGCGACGTTTGATGCGTACCGTGCCTGCACCCAACACCTCACCTTTATCTATCAGCAGGGCTGCAGCTTGGCGCAACTTGCCCAGGCGACCCGATAGAACGTACAAACCGCGGCCGCACGCCGCACAACCGAAAGGACTCAACATGAGCAAGATCGCCGTCGTCTATTGGAGCGGCACGGGCAACACCGAGGCCATGGCAAACCTCGTTGCCGAGGGCACCACGTCCGCGGGCGCCGAGGCCGAAGTCATCCCCTGCGCCGACTTCTCTGCCGACAGGGCCGCCGACTATGATGCCTTCGCCTTCGGTTGCCCCGCCATGGGCTCCGAGGAGCTTGAATACGATGAGTTCCAACCGATGTGGGACGAAGTCAAGGAAACCCTCGGCGACAAGAAGGTCGTCCTCTTTGGCTCTTATTCGTGGGCCGAGGGCGAGTGGATGGACAACTGGAAGGCCGATGCCGACGAGGCAGGTGTCAACGTCGTCGATTCCGTCATTTGCTACGACGCCCCCGACGATGAGGGCGCGGCAGGCCGCCTCGCCCTCATCACGCTTGCCGTACAGCGGTCAATGATGGATTTCTGCTTTGCTCCCAAGTTTGTG
>CAUEUQ010000064.1:0-11650 GCA_959021215.1 uncultured Collinsella sp.
GCACATTAAGTGCTCTCCGGCTCGTGCGGAACTCGCGATCGACTTCATATGCCGCCGCGCGGCCGGGGCGAACGTGGGTCCAAAATTGTCAAAAAAGCGGTCGGCGCGCAGGTGCGCCGACCGCCGATATATGGGGTCTGATATTTTCTACCAGCTAGTTCCTCTTACTCGTCGAGGAGATCTTCTGGCATGTCGTTGCCGTCGCCTAAATCGACAGGGGTTTCTTCGGGGGCAGAGCCGTCTTCTGCACCTTCGCCCTCGGGCTTCTCTTTGGCGGCTGTCATGCGAGCTACGGCGCAGATGCGGTCGTTGTCGTCGACGGTCATCATTTTGACGCCCTGGGTGGCGCGGCCGGTCTGGCTGATCTCGTCGGTCTTGACGCGAATGACCGTCGCGCCTTCCGTCACGATGAACAGCTCGTGTTGCGGGCCCACCGTCTTCATGGCCGCGAGGTTGCCCTTACGCTCGGTCATCTGAATGGTGTAGACGCCCTGACCGCCGCGGTTCTGCTCTGGGTAGTCCGCAACCGGCGTGCGTTTGCCGTAGCCGCGCTCGGTGATAACGAACAGATCGCCGTTGCCGTTAGTGACTTCCATGCCCAGAACGCTCACGCCGTCCTTCATACCGATACCGCGAACGCCGCTGGTATCGCGGCCGGTGGCGCGCACCTGCTCCTCGGAGAACATGATCGCCTTGCCCGCGGTGGTGGCCAGGATAATCTTGTCGCCCTCGCGCACGCGGCGCACGTTCAGCAGCGCGTCGTCGTCACGCAGGTTGATAGCGATCAGGCCATCACGGCGGCTACGATCGTAAGCGCTCATCACGGTCTTCTTGACCATGCCACTCTTGGTGGCAAACATCAGGTACTCGTCGGCCGGGAACTCGCGGCAGCTGATGACGCTCGCGATCTTCTCGCCCTCCTCGAAGGGCAACAGGTTGACGATCGCGGTACCGCGCGCCTGGCGCGTACCCACCGGCAGCTCGTGCACCTTCAGGCGATAGACCTTGCCCTTGCTCGAGAAGAACAGCACGTACTCGTGCGTGGACGCGATGAACATCTCGTCGATGACGTCGTCCTCTTTGAGGTTGACGCCCGACACGCCCTTGCCGCCGCGCTTCTGGGCGCGGTAGGCGGCCACCGGGATACGCTTAACGTAGCCGGTGTGGGTGATGGTCACGACCATGTCCTCGTCGGCGATGAGGTCCTCGACATCCAGGTCCTTCTCAACCTGGCTGATTTCGGTACGGCGCTTGTCGCCAAACTTCTTGGAGATCTCGCGCATCTCTTCCTTGATGACGCCCAGAATCTTCTCCTCGTGCGCCAGCAGGTCCTCGTAGTAGGCGATGGCGCGGCGCAGGCCGTCCAACTCTTCTTGGATCTTGTCGCGCTCCAGGCCGGTCAGGCGGCGCAGCTTCATCTCGAGGATGGCCGTGGTCTGCTCGGGCGTAAAGCCAAAGCGTTCGATCAGTCGGCTGCTGGCCTCGGAGTCGGTCTGCGAGGAGCGGATGATGCTGATGACCTCGTCGATATGGTCAAGGGCCATCAGGTAGCCCTCGAGGATATGCGCGCGGGCCTGGGCCTTCTTAAGGTCGAAGCGGGTGCGGCGGGTGACGACGTCGACCTGGTGGTCGATGTAGTGCTGCAGCATCTCGCGCAGGCTCAGGCATTTGGGAACGCCGTTGACGAGTGCCAGGTTGTTGGCGCCAAAGGTCGTCTGCAGCGAGGTGTACTTATACAGGTTGTTGAGCACGACCTGCGGAATGACGCCCTTCTTGAGCTCGATGACCAGACGGATGCCCTTCTGGTTGGACTCATCGCGCATATCCGAGATGCCCTCAATGCGCTTGTCGTTGACGAGTTGGGCGATCTTCTCCTGCAGGGTGCCCTTGTTGACCATGTAGGGAATCTCGGTAAAGACCAGGCGGCTGCGGCCGGTCTTGGTGGACTCCACATGTGCCTTGGCACGCACGGTAATGGAGCCGCGGCCGGTCTCGTAGCTCTGCTTAATGCCGGCGCTGCCCATGATGATGGCGCCGGTGGGGAAGTCCGGACCGGGCATGATCTGCATGAGCTCGTCGACGGTGGCGTCGGGGTTGTCGATCAGGTAGCAGGTGGCCTCGATCGCCTCGGTGAGGTTATGCGGGGCGATGTTGGTGGCCATGCCGACGGCGATGCCCTGGCTGCCGTTGACCAGCAGGTTGGGGAAGCGCGCAGGCAGTGCCACGGGCTCGGCGAGCGATTCGTCGTAGTTGGGCTGCCAGTCGACGGTATCCTTCTGCAAGTCACGCAGCAGTTCCATGGCGGGCTTGGCCAGGCGGCTCTCGGTGTAACGCATGGCCGCCGCGCCGTCGCCATCGATGTTGCCGAAGTTGCCGTGACCGTCGATGAGCGGCGTGCGCATGGAGAACCACTGCGCCAGGCGGACCATGGCCTCGTAGACCGCAGAGTCACCGTGCGGGTGGTACTTACCGATAACTTCGCCGACCGTCCAGGCCGACTTTTTGTGTGGGCGGTTGGGGTAGATGCCGCTCTCGTTCATCGCGTACAGGATGCGGCGGTGTACCGGCTTTAAGCCGTCGCGCACGTCCGGCAGGGCACGCGCTGTGATAACCGACATCGAATACTCGATGAACGACTGCTTCATCTCGCGACCGAACTCCGAAATCTGGAGCTGGCCGCCGTTGATGTCCTCGCCGGCCGAGGCGCCACGATCGACTTCGCCAAAGCTCTCCTCGAGCTCACCGTCGTCGTCCTCTTCCTCATCATCATCGGCATCGGGGTTATAGGCGTCCGGATCGCCGTCCTCGCCCTGCTCAGCACGGGCAAGCAGGCGCTTCAGATCATCGGGCATACCGGCATCGCCGGCCTCGTCCATACCCTCGTTATTGTTGATATCGTCTGCCACGTTACCTCCTCTTAAGCGTCAAGGAATCGTGCATCATGTGCATGCTTCTCGATGTACTCGCGGCGATAGCCGACCTCGGAACCCATCAGCTCGCGCACGGCGCGGTCCGCCACCACGGCGTCCTCGATCGACACACGCTGCAGAATGCGGGTCTTTGGGTCCATCGTCGTCGAGGCAAGCTGTTTGGGGTCCATCTCGCCCAGGCCCTTGTAGCGCTGGACGGTATAGCCCTTGCGCTTTTTGGTGATCTTGCCGTCCTTGGCCTTGCCGTCCTCGTCGTTATCATCGGGGTTCAGGCCCAGACTCTGGATGGTATCGCGCAGGATCTCGTCTTCGGGCTGGCGGCCGTTGGGATACACGTAGTGGATCTTGTTGCGCACCTTAATGCCAAAGATGGGCGGGCAGGCAACATAGACGTAGCCGGCATCGATCAGCGGACGCATGTACTTGTAGAAGAACGTCAGCAGCAGGATGCGGATATGCGCGCCGTCGACGTCTGCATCGGTCATGATGATGATCTTGTGGTAGCGCGCCTTGGTGATATCGAAATCGCCGCCGTCGCCGGCACTCGTCGTGACGCCGCAGCCGATCGCGGTAATCAGCGACTGGATGGTGTCACTCGAGAACGCGCGATGGTCACCAACGCGCTCGACGTTCAAAATCTTGCCGCGCAGGGGCAGAATCGCCTGGATGTCTCGGCGACGGCCGTCCTTGGCCGAACCGCCTGCCGAGTCGCCCTCTACGATGAAGAGCTCGGTCAGCTCGGCATCGCGCACCGAGCAGTCGGCGAGCTTACCGGGCAGGGACGCCGTCTCGAGCAGGCTCTTGCGGCGGGTCGCCTCGCGCGCCTTGCGGGCGGCATTGCGCGCCTTGCAGGCCTGCTGCGCCTTCTTGACGATCTCGCGAGCGGGCTTAGGGTGCTCCTCGAGGTAATCGGCAAGGCCGTCGGTCACGATCTTGAGCGTCAGCGCGCGCATATAGGAGCTGCCGAGCTTGGCCTTGGTCTGGCCCTCAAACTGCGGATCGGGCAGCTTGACCGAGATAACGGCCGAAAGGCCCTCGCGCACATCGTCGCCGGTCAGATTGGCGTCTTTTTCCTTGAGCAGGTTCTGCTTGCGCGCATAGTCGTTGATCACGCGGGTGAGCGCGGTGCGGAAGCCCTCAAGGTGCATGCCGCCCTCGGGGGTGTAGATGTCGTTGGCAAACGACATGACGTTCTCGCCGTAGCCGCTATTCCACTGCAGGGAAACCTCAACCTCGCCCATCTTGGCCACAGGTGCGTCCGGGTCCGATTTGCCCTCGATGTAGATAGGCTCCTTAAAGGCCTCGGGGACGTCCTTGCCCTCGTTAAGGAACTTGACGAAGTCGATGATGCCGCCCTCGTAGCAAAACTCCTCCACGTGGGGAGTAGACTCGCGCTCGTCAGTCAGCACGATTTTGAGGTTCTTATTGAGGAACGCCGTCTCCTGCAGACGGTTGTGCAGCGTATCGAAATCGTAAATGCAGGTCTCGAAGATCTCGTCGTCGGGCCAGAAGGTGACGGTGGTGCCCGTCGAATCCGAGGTGCCCACGACCTCCATCTTCTTGACGGTCTTGCCGCGCGAGAACTCCATCTCGTAGGTGTTGCCGTCGCGACGAATCTGAACGACCACGCGCTTGGACAGTGCGTTGACGACGGAGATGCCAACGCCGTGCAGGCCGCCCGAGACCTTATAGGCCGAATTATCGAACTTACCGCCGGCGTGCAAAATCGTCATGACGACCTCGAGCGTCGGGATCTTTTTAACAGGGTGCTCGTCGACGGGGATACCGCGCCCGTTGTCGACGACCGTGATGGAGTTGTCGGCGTGGACCGTCACCTGGATCTCGGTGCAGAAACCGGCCATGGCCTCGTCGACGGAGTTGTCAACGATCTCCCACACCAGGTGATGCAGACCGCTGGCGCTCGTCGAGCCGATATACATGCCCGGGCGCTTACGAACGGCCTCGAGACCTTCGAGAATCTTAATCTCGCCGCCATCGTAATCGTTTTCGTTTGCCACACGTCCTCCTTCAGTCAAGAAAATGTGTACAGCCTTACTAGTTTATCGTAAAAAAATACCCTCGGGAACGAGGGTATTTGGCTCTACAAGGCCACCAGATGCGATTTAAGGCTCTTTTTTGCTTTGCACGCCCTTGGCCCACTCGGCACTGGCTCTCATGGCGTTCTCGAGGGCCTCGCGCAGTTTTTGGTCTTCGATGGGCGCCACTTGGCGCTCAATCTCGGTGCGCTCGGCATCGCTGAGGTCGGCGTGTGGGGCCGGCGGGCGCTCGGTCGCCGCTGGGCGAAGGCGCTCCTTGGCGGCGGGCGGCGTGTGACCGGGCGCGGTGGTTTTGAACACCAGGCCATCCACATGCGCACCGGCGCGCTCCATGCGCGCGCGGATGATCTCGCGCAACAACGTCATTTCCTGCGTCCACGAGGGCGAGTCGAGATATACCAGCAGCTCATTGGACTCGGGCAGGTAGCGCAGGCCCGTCACATGCCGCCCCTCGCGCGTGCCCGAGCACACCGCGTTCCACGCGCGATAGACCGCGCGCGACTCCTCGGCGGCCTCCATCTGCGCACGGCGCTCAGGGGTCGCAGCCGCCAGGATGCGCTGGCGCTCTGCGTTCAACAAGCCACTGAAGGCGACCGTTTCGCTCTCGCGCTCGTAATTAGCACGTCTCACCCATGCTCACCACCTTGGCTCGATCAAGCAGGTCATCGGTAAAGTACCCCAGGTTGGTCGTGGTTATGACCGTCTGGATATCATCGCCGATCAGCCGCAGGAAAGCACCGCGGCGTTCGCCGTCGAGTTCGCTCATCACGTCGTCCAAAAGCAGCAGTGGGGCGGTGCCCAGGACATCGCGAGCCACGGCCACCTCCGCCACCTTCCAGGCCAGAACCAACGTTCGCTGCTGACCTTGGCTGGCAAATGAACGGGCGGAGCGACCCGCCACAGCAAACTCAATCTCGTCGCGATGCGGTCCCACCAACGTCACGCCGCGGCGAATTTCCTCGTCGGCGTGCTCATCAAGGGCAGCCAGCATGCGCTCGTACGCCCAGCCCTTCAGCTCTTCGCGATCATCGACCTGGGGCAAATCCCCCAGCGTGGACGCATAGGACACGTTGGCGGCTTCACCGGACGCCACTTGCCCGTAGGCAGTACGCACATGGCCCGCCAGCCGGTCGAGCAGGGCCAACCGGTGCACGAGCAGAGCCGCGCCCGCGCGGGCAATCGAATCGTTCCACGCGCCGAGCATCTCGCGGCAGCACCAGGCCTCCTTGAGCAAGGCGTTACGCTGGGTCACGCAGCGACCATAGGTGCTCGCAAGATCGGCATAGCGTGCGCTCAGTTGCATGCCAAAGTCGTCGAGGGCGGCGCGGCGCACACTGGCGCCTCGCTTAACCATGTCCAGATGGTCGGGGCAAAACAGCACGCTCGGCAGAACCCCGCGCACACCGGCGGCAGAGCATCTCTTGCCGTTGCGGCTAAACGAGCGTTTACCGTCCTCCGCGCTCAATCCCATATCAAGCACGCGGCCGTCGCCCTCGAGCCTCAGCTCGACCTTGCACGAGCCCACGCCGTCATGGACGAGCTCGGCTGCGGTCGGATGCCTAAACGAGGCGCCGCTCGTCAGCAGCTGCAGCGCCTCTATGAGATTGGTCTTTCCCGCCGCGTTGGGTCCCGCAAGTATCGTCACGCCCTCGTCCAGGGCAAGGCGATAGCTATCGAAGCTGCGGTAGTGCGCGACGGAAAGATCGCGGGCGAACATGGTCATAGGGCAGTTGCTAGATGCGGACCGGCATGACCAGGTACAGGTAGTTGATCTTGTCGTAGGACTTGAAGATGCCCGCCTGCGAGTAGCTCTTGAGCTCCAGCGTGATCTCCTTCTCCTTGGACAGGGCATTGAGGCAGCCAAAGATGTAGTGGTAGTTGAAGGCGATGGTGCCCGACTCGCCCTCGGCCTCGACATCGATCGTCTCCTGCGCAAGGTCCTGGTCATTGGAAATGGAGGACAGGCCCATCTGCCCGTTCTCGACATCGATCTCGAACTTGACGGCGGGGTTGGCGCTCGCGATAACGGCCACGCGCTTGAGGGCGGCGTTAAAGGCGGCGACGTCGATCTTGACGCTCGTCACGCACGAATCGGGGATGAGCTGCTTGTAGTTGGGGTACACGCCCTCGATGCGGCGCGACACGTAGGTGGTGTTGCCGGCCTCAAAGACGACCTGGGTGTCGGTAGCCCCGATCATGATGGTCGCCTGGCTGGCCATGATGTTCAGCGCGTCGTTAAAGGCGTCGGCCGGAACGTTGAGTTCAAAGGAGCCCTCGAGGGTTGAGGTCTCGACCTGCGTATCGCACACGGCCAAGCGGAAGGAATCGGTCGCCACCAGGCGCACGGTGTTGTTCTCGACCTTCATGTGCACGCCACCCAGGATGGGGCGGGCCTTGTCAGTCGAGGTGACGCGCCACACGCGGCCGACCATTTCGGACAAGATATCGGTCGGCAGTTGCACGGCGCTCTCGATGGCATAGGCCGGAAACTCGGGGAAGTCATTGGCATCGAGCGTGTTCAGGCGGAAAGAGCTCTTCTCACAACCAATCAGCACCTGGCGCTCGGACAGCTCAAAGGTGACCGGGGCATCGGGGAGGGTCTTGGTGATATTGGAGAGCATCTTACAAGGGATAACCATCTCGCCCCCTTCTTCGACATGTGCCGCGATGCGATGACGGATCGAGATGGTGTAGTTAGAGGTCTGGAATTCCAAGATGCCGTCTTGCGCCTTGACGAGCACGCCCGACAGGATGGGAAGGGTGGACGCCGAAGCGACACCCTTCATAACGACGCCGATGGCTTGTGTAAGCGAGCTCTGGCTGACGGTGAACTTCATCTTTTAATACCTTTCTTTAGATATAAATATCTTAATAATAGTAATAGCACTGACGAAACTGTTGATTACTCCCAAAGACGCAGGTCAGACCCAGAAAGAGAATCGACAGCAACCTGTGTGCAACGGGGGTGGTTTTCCACGTTCAAAACCTGCGCAAAACTTTTCACCACCGCGGGTTGGGTTTTAGACACCTTATGCCCATGGTTTCGACAAGTTTTCAACAGGTGTCTCTATTTCCCTACGAGCGCAGTGTAATTTTATCGCGCAGCGATTTGAGGTCTTCGGTGACGGTACGGTCTTCCTGGATCATCTTCTGGACCTTTTTGTAGCTCGTGCTGACGGTCGAGTGGTTGCGGTTGCCAAATTCGGCGCCCACCGCCGTGGTCGTCATCTCGCACATCTCGATGGCCAGGTAGATAGCGATATGGCGTGCTTTGGCGATATTGGCGTTGCGACGCGGGCCGATGAGCTCCTCGTGCGTCACGCCGTACTGCTCTTCGATGACGGACTGAACCGTCTGGACGTTGATCTTTTTGGCCGATGTGTCGAAGTACTGGCTGGCGATGGCGTCGATATCGTCAAAGGTGAGCTCCCCGCCCTCGCGCTCGCGGTCGCCCGCCTCGCCGGCGCAGCGCTCGCAAAAGCTCTCGAGTTCGCGGATGTTGGTGCCCGAGACCTCGGCCATGTGTTTAAAGTGCTCGTCGGTCAGGTGTCCGCCGTCGCCCCCATAGGCCGCCAGCAGCGAGTCGTCGCCTGCCTCGGGAGCGGCGACGATGGTGTTCTCGTAATAGCGCTGCAAGATCTTGTATTTCATCTCGTAGCTGGGCTCTGCGACCAGGCAGAGCATGCCGGCGTTGAAGCGGCTGGTCAGACGCTCGTCCATGCTCAGGTCCTTGGGGGCACGGTCTGCCGCGATGACGACCTTCTTGTTGTTGCGGATGAACTCGTCCATGAGCTGGAAAAAGTAGTCCACGCTCGCGCGCTTGCCGATGATGTTTTGGATGTCATCGATGATGAGCACGTCCACGCCGTGGTACGCCTGCATGATGGGGGCGTTGCTCTTCTTTTGGCGGTCGAACTCGGTCATCAGGTCGTCCAGATATGCCTGGGAGTTGGCATACTTGACCTTGATCTCGGGCGACTTCTCGGCGAGCTCGTTTTTGATGGCAAGCAGCAGGTGCGTCTTGCCCAGGCCCGATTTGCCGTAGATGAACAGTGATGTGCATGTGCCGCGCTCGTCCGCGAGGGCGGCAAACTTGAGTGCCGAGCGATAGGCATGGCTGTTTTCGGGGCCGTAGACAAAGTTCTCAAAGGTAAATTTTGAGTTCGCGGCGAGCGGGGCTCCATCCGTATTCTGCTCGGCCGGCACGGTCGGCGCCGGTATGGGTGAAGCGGGGGTCGCAGCTTGCGTGGATTTAGTCGGCGCTCCGCCCTTCATCTGGTTCATCATGCGACGAAAATCATCGGCCGAGAGCGTGTTCTTGATTGCAATGCCCGAATCCGCGCCCGCCGCTGCGTCGTGAGCGATAGGCATGTGCGTGACGGGTGCGTTCGTTGACGTCGCCGCCGCGGTCGGCAACGGTGCCATGGTTTCACGGGAAACATCGCTGTGCTGGTGCTCGATTGTCGGCACGTCGCCTGCGGAGGTCGGTGCCGCCGGGGAAGCGGCGGGAGCCGTGGCGGGCGCCGTCGCGGCAGCGGATTCCGTTGCGGCGCCTTGCGGTGCCACGATGTCGAGCGCGATCGGTGCAAAGGCGATTTCTTCCAGATAGGCCTCAATAGTCGGCTGATGCTTTTTGAGCTGCGCGATGGCAAAGCGCGAGGGGGCCTCGATCGTGAGCGTATCTTCGGTCAGGCTTATGGCCCGCGATTGCCCCAGCATGTTGATGAGGCGTGCATCTTGGCCGTCGCGCTGGCAAAAGGCGATGGCATCCCCCAGGATGATGCTTGCTTCCTCGTCCACTGTCTCTCCCGTTCTTTAGCTCTGAGCTCGCACGCGAGCGGCGCCGAGTTCGGTCAGATGGTATTTCTGGCCATGCTTGATGACCAAGCCGGCCTGCGCCAAGTCATTGAGCGTGCGTGACCAAGTGGGGGCCGAGTTTCCAAACGCCCTCGCCAGATCGGTTGCACCGCACGCTTGATTTTGCGCCAGATAGCCCAGCGCGGCGTTGCCGCGATCGCTTACGAACACGTCCGGTTGTGGCTGCGCATACTGATTTGCTGCATTAGGATACATCATTTGAGCTGCTGGTTGTTGAGAACTCTGCATCGGCGGCATTTGCTGTTGAAAACTTTGAGGCCACTGTTGGTAAGGCTGCAGAGGCATCTGTTGGGCCCAGGGGTTGTACTGCTGCTGCGGCATCTGCTGGTACGGCTGCTGATATCCCTGCTGGTACTGCTGCGGGAACTGCTGGCCATACCCCAGTGGCGGCATCTGCTGATATGGATATCCCCGTTGGTACGGCTGATAGCCCATTTGCTGGCCACCCGGTGCCCCCGTCGCCTGCTGCATTGCTGCTGCATCCTGATCTGCCAGCGGCATGGCCTCTGGCATGTTTGGCGTCATCGACATAGATGCCGCCTGGGGCTCTTGTGTGGGAAGCATTCCGGGCTGCTGCATCTGCCCCACGGGGGGCTGCATCTGCTGCGTTGCCATGGGCTGCTGCGCAAAAGCTCCCGGCAGGGGATATGTGGGCTGCTCCGTCTCGGGCCGCACGGCAGCACCGCGTCCGCCGGCACGCTCGATTTCCTGCACGCGTTTAGGGTTCAGGCTTACCGTAACCACGGTGCCGTTGCCCATGTTGTCCTCGATGGATACGGCACCGCCGGCGTTTTCCAAATACTCCTGCACCATGGGAAACCCTGCTCCGGTTCCACGGATATAGCGCTTCATCTTGCTGTTTGCGCTGGTAACGCCAAAGTCGAAAGCGCGTTCCTTGTCGTCGATGCCGGGTCCTTGGTCAGCAAAGCGGATGGTGTCTCCGCCGTCCAGAATCGAGATGATGGGCTCTGCAAAGTGTGCGTGGATAAAGTTTTCGACAATCTCGCGGATGACCATGAGCGAGATATGGCCACCTTGTTCTTTCATGCACTGGTAGACGGTGTTGGTCGTCTCTTCCAAATACGTGCGGACATCTTGCGGATCGATGACGATCACACGCGGTGTCGACAGCATGTCGTCATAGACGGCGATGCGCGCGGCGTACATGGCTTTTGGCGCCTGCGTTGTCGTCTGTTCACCTTCGTCACGCTCTTCGCGCACGCCGGTGATGTGCTCGTTGTCGGGTGCCGGGTCTCCGGAATCGACCATGGTGTAAAAGTCGTCAGACATGCCGCTCGCAATCTTCCAAAAGGTTTCGAACAAATAGTAGCTCACCGTGCAATGTTTCTCATCTTTCGACAAACTTTCAAAACCTGTTGAAAACTTTGGAAAACGGACGAAAAGTTCTCAACATTGCCAACATGACCTGTTGAAAACTCGATGAAATATCATGAAAAGTTGCCATGCACCGCTAAATCGAGCTTGGCTTATGGGGGAACCGTGTGAACTGCGCAACCTTTTACCTTTGATTTCTTGACATTTGAACATTGATTTCCCTACAATCTTCAAGCTCACGTGTCTATATCTGCGTCCGCGTCCCCGCGGACACTCGAAATGCAGCAGGAGGAACTTAAGATGAAGCGTACGTATCAGCCTAATAAGCGTAAGCGTGCCAAGACCCATGGCTTCCGTGCCCGTATGGCCACTAAGGGTGGTCGTGCCGTGCTCGCCCGTCGTCGCGCCAAGGGCCGCAAGCGTCTCACTGTCTAGCAGCGATACACACAT
>CAUEUQ010000065.1:0-11039 GCA_959021215.1 uncultured Collinsella sp.
TGCGAACCTCCAGTCCGGACCGCCCCGCGGTCCAACTTTCTGTCCGCACCCCCCAGCTGGGGATTAGAGTCCGAAAGGGCGTGAACATTAGGCAAACACGGGGCGCTTGAAAACGGGGAGACCCAGGCGTGCTCGTGCACCCCGGTGTGGGGTTCCGAGGGGATGGAGTAGAAATATGGTAAAGGTCGGGCTGCGTAAGCCGAATCTAAAGACATCACTCAAGGCAAGAACGACCGGCAGAGCGAAGCGCGCGGTAAAGCGGGCGATAATCCCCGGCTATGGTAAGAAGGGCATGGGGTGGATCAAAAATCCGAAGAAGGCTGCTTACAATGCCGTATACAGCAGAACGACCGTCGGAGTTGGGGATGTCGCTCGCGCCGTTGCTAAATCAGGCGCTCGGAGCTCGGCGTCAAGGACGTCCTCAATTACTGTTTCATCGCATGAAATTACACCTTTGGCGAAGCCTGAACAGAAATCTCTCACTCGAGAGATTACGTCGGTTGACAGGGCAAACAAGGCGCTTTTGCTATGCTTCCTTCTTGGGTGGTCGGGCGCTCATAGGGCGTATGCACGGATGTGGGGTAGCTTCTTTCTATATCTCTTTACCTTTGGCCTTTTTGGATTTGGTTGGCTGTTTGATATTGTGACACTACTGATGAGACGCTCCGAGCTAAGGCGTCTCGGCGACAGTGATCAGACTCAACAGCAAGCGCCATGTTCCGTTGATTCTACATTCGATCGAAATGTCGCCGACTCCGGAAATTGGGAACAGCGTGGAGATGGGGAGGCTGCGGCTCGGCTAGAGCTTCAACGTAAAAACCGTGCCTATATGGAAGAAAACGGCATCGACGTGGAGATGTTTACCGAGGAAAAGGTCGCGGCGGACGCCTTGCGAACCATTGAGTCGGTATGCCCGTGCATGCTTAGGTTTGACCGAGGCATGAGCGAAGAGGAGCCAAGCATCAGCTTTTGCTCTCCAACAAAGACGGGGAAGATGCCCAAGAATGTCGTCGAGGCCCGCATTTACCATCAGGACGTGAAGCTATTGATGGATTCCCACGGCTTCGAATTGCCGGAGTATGGTGACAGCATCAATGTCATGATTAGTTATCTAGCTGATGGGCGCATAAATAAAGTCGATATCCATGGGTTCCATAATGGCCGCTCCGTTAGTGTCTCCATTCGCAGGCGGAGCGACGATCTTGTTATGACGAGTGCGGGCACCATCGGAGAAACGGGTGCCTGGCAATCGCTGTGTCCTGGGGCAGACCCCTCAGCTGGGGATCTTTTCAGGGCCTTGACCAAGGAGGTCGAAAGGATCTACTAGCATGCCCGGTGGACCCGTTTTCAAGGTCCGAAAAGACACAGCGAAGGTAAACGGCTAGCAATGTCGCTTTGGTGATTCTGACGCATCCCGTTTAAGAGGTATTCAAAAAGAGGCGCCCCGTTGGACGCCTCTCCAATCTCAAATGTAATGTTCCCCCAGCCCTACACCTCGGGCGCCTTGGCTACGGTCTCGCTTTCTGCCGTGAGTGGGCGGTTGTCGATGCGGCGGCCCAAGCGATCGAGCTTCACGAGCAGCCATTCAATGGGATTCGGCCCCGAGCCTTCCTCGTCGGCAACCAAATCCACGACGGCAATCTTGGTGCCGTCCTGCTTGAGTGTAACGCTGCCCACCTTGTCGCCCACATGCACCGTGCCCGAAAGATCGTCGTAGCTAACCTTTTCGGTCACCTCGCCGGCAAGAGAAAACACGGTCGCTTGCGCCGTGGGATCGGCGAGCGTGGCGTCGATTGTCTTATCCGTCCAGTCGGTTTGACTAATGCGCGCCATAAGCGGGTTGCCGTTGACGGTCTTTTCTTGCGTGTTGGCGATTGCGACCGTCACCTTGTGGTCGTAGTACCAGTTGGCAAGGGTGGCGGTATCGGTAAAGCGCTGATCGGTGGTGGTGGAGTTCAAAATAACGGTGTAGATCTCGTCGCCGTCGCGGTTGTAGGCGCTCGTAAAGCAATAGCCCGCGTCGTCGGTGGTGCCGGTCTTGCCGCCGATGTTGCCATCTTGGCCCAGCAAATAGTTATGCGTGTCCATGGAATGCGAATGGTCGGTGCCGTCGGCGCCCGTGACTTCGATCCAGGAATCCTCGCTCGCTACGACCTCGCGGATCGTGTCGTTTTTCATGGCCTCCTGCATCATCAGCGCTACGTCGTGTGCGGTTGAGTGCATATTGCCAGCCCACTCATCAAAGTCCAGACCATGCGGGTTTTCAAAAAGCGTACCGGTGCAGCCGAGCTTCTTAGCGCGCTCGTTCATGGCCTTCACAAATGTGGCCTCGGCGTCTTTGGTCTTAGGGTCGATTTTCTTGCCCACATATTCGGCGAGCACGATGGCGGCGTCGTTGCCCGAGGGAATCATCAGGCCGCGCAGTGCCTGCTCCACGGTAAGCTCGTCGCCTTCGAGCAAGCCGGCGGTCGAATTACCCACAGTGGCTGCGGCGTTGCTCACCGTGACCTTCTCGTCCATCTTGCAATTCTCGACGGTTAGGATTGCGGTCATGACCTTGGTGATCGAGGCAATCTTGACCTGCTCATCGGCGCCGCGCCCATAGTAGACGGTGCCGTCTTTGCCCATGACGAGGGCATTGGTCGCATCGATATCGGGCAGGTTTTCGGCCGTGATGCCGCGCGCATCGGCGGTTTTGCCGCAAACATTGTCGGTCGTGAGCACTTGGGCGCCGGCGACGGTGGGCGCGCCAGCGGCAAGGGCGATAGCGCAGACAAAGCCGGCGGCAAGCTGGGCTGAGCGCTTTGCAAAAGAGGCGAGGGACTTCACAGATTTCGCTTTCGACGGGATGGTCTCTTCTGGAACTAGAGTATATCGTTTGCCGGCGTCGGCGATTATCGCGTGCGTGCGTGGCCCACATCCGCTCCCGAACGGACGCAAGGGTGCTTAAGGCCGACTTAATCGCCCACGCTTGTTGTGTGTGGCGTGCGTCGCCTCGGGCATAATGGAGCGCGAGAGGAGCACGCATGAACGAGCGCATACTGGTAGTTGATGACGAAAAGGCCATCGCCGACTTGGTTGGCATCTACCTTACAAAAGAGGGCTTTGATGTCCAGATTGCCTATAGCGGGGCCGATGCTGCCAAGGCGATTTTGGAGCAGGAGTTTGATTTGGCGCTGCTGGATGTCATGCTGCCCGATATCGATGGGTTTGAGCTGCTGCGTACGATCCGTTCCAGCCATACCTATCCCGTGATCATGCTGACGGCGCGCGATGCCCAGCAAGACAAGATCGGGGGCCTTTCGCTTGGCGCGGACGATTACGTGGTTAAGCCGTTCCGTCCGCTGGAGCTCATCGCGCGCGTGCACGCTCAGCTTCGCCGCTACACCAGCTACGGTAGCCGTGCACAGGCGGCCGAGTCGCCGACCATTCAGCTCGACGGCTTGGAGATCAACCGCGACGCTCGTTCCGTGACGGTGGACGGTGCACCGGTACGCCTCACACCCACCGAGTATTCAATCTTGCTGTATCTGGTCGAGCATCGCGGCAGCGTGGTGGCCGTGGAGGACCTGTTCCGCGCGGTGTGGAACGAGGACTTTATGCCCGGCTCCAACAATACGGTGATGGTGCATATTCGCCACTTGCGCGAAAAGATCGGCGACGACGCACAAAAGCCACGCTTTATCAAAAACGTCTGGGGCGTCGGCTACATCATCGAATAACGCTTTTCGCTTGTGAGGATCTTGATATGACAAAAGACGATAGGCAAGCGTTCGAGGTGCCCGATCGGCTCTTTGAATGCGTGAGGTCGGTCGTCGACAACCGCGCGCTTGCAACGGTGCTGCTCTTTTTGCTGAGCCTGCTGCTGATTGGCATCGACAACATCGTCGGAATTTTGGCGGTGCTGCTTGTCGGCTTTTTGCTGATCGATCGATTTGAGATCGTGCGCCGCTGCATGGTGATTGGCGGCGCCGCGTGGGCCATGACGTTGGCGATTGGCGCCATGGCGCTCGGCGGCATCGAAGGGCCGGTGCTGTTTGATGTCGGCTTTGTATTCAACATGCTTGGCTTTGTGCTGGCGCTTGCCGTGTGCGTGCTGTTCTTGTGCGGCCGCGCCCTGTACTACCAGGGCTACGAGCAGGGCGAGCAGCATGCCGATTGTGTGCTGGCCGCTCGTATTCAAGATCGCCTGATCGATCACCCCGACACCTGGGACAACATCGACGGCGACTTCTTGGAGGCCGAGGGCGCCCTTAACCGCGTGCGTGACCGTGAGCGCAAGGTGCAGCAAGCTCTGCGTGACGAGTCGCATCGCAAGGACGATCTGGTCACGTACTTGGCACATGACCTGCGCACCCCGCTTGCCAGCGTGGTGGGCTATCTTTCGCTGCTGCAAGAGGCTCCCGAGCTGCCGGTTGAGCAACGTACGCACTTTACGGGCGTGGCGCTCGACAAGGCGCACCGGCTCGATACGCTCATCGAAGAGTTCTTCGATATCACGCGCTTTGACTTCCACGATATCGTGCTCACGCGCGGCTATGTTGATCTGGGGTTGCTGCTGGCTCAGGTGACTGACGAGTTCTATCCCATCCTCAACGAGCAGCATAAGGAAGTCCAAGTTGATATTCGCGAGGACCTGACGGTGCTCGTGGATGGCGACAAGATGGCCCGCGTGTTTAACAACATCATGAAAAACGCCGTCGCCTATAGCTATGAGGGCTCGACTATCACGATCGAGGCCGGGCGCCAAGACGATGGCGGCGTGCGCGTGCGCTTTATCAATCAGGGCGATCCCATCCCTGAGGCAAAGCTCAAGGTGATCTTTGAGAAGTTCTATCGCCTGGATGCGGCGCGTGCGACCAATCGCGGCGGCGCTGGTCTGGGCCTTGCTATTGCCAAGGAGATCATCGCGGCACACGGTGGTACCGTTGCATGTGAATCGACGCCCGAACACACGATATTCACCATCGAGCTGCCCGCCGCATAGCCAGCGTGCCCTTACAAACACTTGACAATGCGCTCACGTGCATATGAGCCGCGATTTCTACTATCGATACTGCTGAATTGATATCGATGTGGAGGTATGCGGTATGACGGCTGCTGCGGCAGTGGAGCCCACGGAGCTTGAAGAACTCATGAAAGCGCAGGCCGAGGCCGCGCACGAGCGCGAGGTTGGGGATGCGACTCGCCCCACGGCAGAGGATCTTGCCGCCTCGCCGACGCGCATCGATGTTGAGGGCCTCGACCTGTTCTATGGCGACCACCATGCGCTCAAGGACGTGAATATCAAGATTCGCGACAAGCAGATCACCTCGTTTATCGGGCCTTCGGGCTGCGGCAAGTCCACGTTGCTGCGCTGCTTTAACCGCATGAACGACGGCATCAAGGATTGCCGCATCGAGGGCAAGATTGCGCTCGATGGTCAAGATATCCTGGGCGACTACGACATCTGCCGCTTGCGCCAGCGCGTGGGCATGGTGTTCCAGCGCCCCAACCCGTTTCCCATGAGCATCTACGACAACGTCGCCTACGGCCCTCGCGGCATGGGAGTGCGCGACCGCGTCGTGCTCGACGAGCTGGTCGAGGATTCCCTTCGTCGCGCTGCGCTATGGGATGAGGTCAAGGACAAGCTCAAAGAGTCGGGTCTGGGTCTTTCGGGCGGCCAGCAGCAGCGTCTGTGCATCGCCCGCGCACTTGCCGTGCAGCCCGACATTCTGCTGATGGACGAGCCGACCTCGGCACTCGACCCTGTGTCGACGCTGGTGGTGGAGCAGCTGGCCTGCGAGCTCAAAGAGACCTGCACGCTCGTGGTCGTTACGCACAATATGCAGCAGGCGGCGCGTATCTCCGATTCGGTCGCATTCTTTTTGCTGGGTGAGCTGGTGGAGCACGCGCCCACCGCGCAACTCTTCAAGAATCCGACCGATCCGCGCACGGCGGATTATTTGACGGGGCGTTTTGGCTGATACCATCTAGTAAAGGTACCTTTAGGGTTAAGATGCGGTCATGCCGGCCGCAAAGGGGTTCAACATGATCTATTACGTCGAGGACGATGACAACATCAGGGATTTGACGGTCTATGCGCTGCGCAAGCAGGGGATTGAGGCCGAGGGCTTTTCGTGCGACGGTGAGTTTAAGGCTGCTGTGGCGCGACGGGTACCCGATGCCGTCCTGCTCGACATCATGCTGCCCGATACCGATGGCTTGGCGATTATGCGTCGACTGCGTGCCGATCGCCTGACGGCGACGGTGCCCATCATGATGCTTACCGCCAAGGATACCGAGCTCGACAAGGTGATGGCGCTCGATGGCGGTGCCGACGATTACCTGACTAAGCCGTTTTCGCTCATGGAGCTCGCCAGCCGCTGCCGCGCACTGCTGCGTCGCGGCGGCATGGTCAAACAGGCAAGCGATGTGCTCAGCGTGGGCGACATCGTGCTCTCGCCCAGCCATCGTGAGGTGACTGTTGCCGGCGAGTCGCTTAAGCTCACCCTGCGCGAGTTCGACCTGCTCGAGTACCTCATGCGCAAGCCCGGCGTGGTCTTTACCCGCGAGTCGTTGCTGCAGAGCGTGTGGGGCTGGGACTTCGACGGCGGTTCGCGCACTGTTGACGTGCACGTGCAGACGCTTCGCCAAAAACTGGGCGAGCATGCCAGCGCCATCGAGACCGTGCGCGGCGTGGGCTACCGCTTGGCCGAGCCTTCTGCCGGTGATGGTGCCGAAGGTGACGTCACCGCGGCCACCGCATCGGAGGAGTAACCCGTGGTCTTCGCCCCCCAGGGAAAACATACGCTGTCGCACCGCGTTTTTGTGACGATCTTTATCTGCGCCATGGCGGTTATCGTGGCGTTTACGGTGCTGGGTGCGTTCTTTGTGCAAAACACCTTGGCGGATGCCACGAGTGCCAATCTGGCGCAGGAAACCGAGCTCATTGCTGCCGCCCTCGACGAGCAGCAGGAGCCCATCCCGTTCTTGCGTAGCCTCGATCGCGAGGACTTGCGCATCACGCTGATTAACAAGGATGGATCGGTTGCCTACGACAACGAGGCGTCGCCTTCCACACTGCCCAACCATGGCGATCGCCCCGAGGTCATCGAGGCCTTTGAGAATGGTTCGGGTTCCGCGGAGCGCGCAAGCTCTACGCTCGACGAGATTATGCTGTATCGCGCCGTCGCCCTTGATAACGGCCAGGTTGTCCGCTTGGCGCAGGCCCAGCCTGGCGTTGCGGCGATTTTGCTGTCGATGGTGGCGCCGATGCTGCTTATCGCAGCAGCGGGTGCGGTACTCTCGTTTTTTATGGCGCGCCGCGAGTCCCGTGCCATCATCGCGCCGTTGCAAGAGGTGGATTTGGACCACCCACGCCGTAGCTATGAGCACGCCTATGCCGAGATGGTCCCCATGCTTGAGCGTATCGAGTCGCAGCGCCAGGAACTCAAGCGCCAAATGGCGGTGCTGGCGGACAACGATCGTATGCGCCGCGAGTTCACGGCGAATATCACCCATGAGCTCAAGACGCCGCTTACGGCGATTTCGGGCTATGCCGAGCTCATCGCAAACGGCATGGTCGAGGGCGAGGACGACCTGCGCAACTTTGGCGGTCGCATCTATCGTGAGGCGGGCCGCTTGGCAGCGCTTGTCAACGACATCCTTACGCTGTCTAACTTGGACGAGGCCGAGCGTGCAACTGAGGGCGAGGCGGTGCCCATTGGGTCCACGGAGCCTATTGAGCTCTCGCGTGCCATCTACGCGGTTGAGCAGCGTCTTGAACAGGTCGCCCGTCAGGCGAATGTGACGATAAGTCATGAGACCAAGCCTGTGGTCATCGAGGGCGTGTCGCGCTTGATTGACGAGCTCATCTATAATCTGGCGAGCAACGCCATCCGCTACAATCGACCCGGCGGTACGGTTACGCTGCAGTGCGGCACCAACGACGAAGGCCATCCGTTCCTTGCGGTCGCCGACACGGGAATCGGTATCGCGCCTGAAGAACAGGGCAAGGTATTTGAGCGGTTCTATCGCGTGGACAAGAGTAGGTCCAAGGCGCGCGGCGGAACCGGTCTGGGGCTTGCCATTGTCAAGCATGCGGCCCTGTATCATCACGCCACGCTCGATCTGTCGAGCGAGTTGGGCGTGGGAACCACCATTACGGTGACGTTTCCCATACAGCAGGACGAGCCATTCGCATAGCGATACAACATAGGTATTGATGTAGACGCCGCATTTGACTTTCGGGTGCGGCGTTGTTGTGCAATTTTACGATTGCTTCCGACATTTTTACAGGAGAGCCTGTTTCTTATGTATAGAGTTTGGTCTCGGTAAAAAGATGCGATAACATACGGACAGTTTTGTCAATCCGAACTGGGGAAATGAAAGGCAAGCTGCATGACCCTTCTCGAACTGTTCCAGCTGCTGAAGAAGCACCTCAAGCTGGTCATCACCCTTCCGGTGGTCTGTGCGATCGCCATGGGCATCGTGTCCTTCGTTGCGATGGGCAACACCTACACCGCGACGACGAGCATGTACATTCTCGCCAAGACCGACGATAGCGGTCAGATGAGCTACAACGATCTCTCGGCGAGCCAGATGCTTTCCAACGATATCGCCACGCTGCTGGATAGCGATAGCGTTAAGAGCGGTGCTGCCAATGAGCTGGGCCTTGCTGACCTGGATGACTACAAGGTGTCTGTTTCCTCCGAGACCACCACGCGTGTCATTACGCTTTCGGTTACCGGCACCGATGCCAAGGAGACGGCTAAGGTCGCAAAGGCCATGGCCAGCTCGGTGAGTACGGTCGCTCAGAACGTCGGCGCTGCCCAGAGCATCAACGTTATCGACGAGGCTAAGACTCCCGAAGTCCCCAGCGGCCCCAAGCGCACGCTGTACGTTGCTGTCGCGTTCCTCGCCGGTATCTTTATCGCAGTTGCCTATGTCGTTTTGGCAGACATGCTCAATACCCGCATCCGCGGTGCCGAAGAGGCAGAAGAGCTCCTGGGCATTCCCGTTGTTGGCCGAATTCCGGCTATGAAAGGTGGTAAATAGGCATGGCTAAGGCAAAGAACACCGATAAGCTCGTTGTACAGAATGCCGCCAAGACCCTTCTGGCCAACATCCGCTTTGCGAGCGTGGACGACCCCATTCGCACCATCACCGTTACCTCCTCGATTCCCAACGAGGGTAAGTCTACGGTTTCCATCAACCTTGCCCAGGCTATCGCCACCAGCGGCAAGAGCGTCCTGCTGGTCGAGGCTGATATGCGTCGCAGGTCCCTTGCCGATATGCTCGGCGTCCGCTCCCGCGGCGGACTCTATGCAGTCCTTTCCGAGCAGGTTTCTATTGACCAGGCGATTGTCGAGACGGGTCAGAAGAACTTTTACTTCCTCGATGCCGAGCCGCATATTCCCAATCCTGCCGACATCATCGTCTCTCACCGCTTTGCCAAGCTGGTAAAGGCACTGTCCGCCAAGTTCCAGTACGTCATCTTTGATGCTCCCCCGGTCGGCACCTTCATCGATGCTGCCGAGATCGCAAGTCTGACCGACGGTGCGCTTTTTGTCGTGCGTGAGGATTTCACCAAGCGCGAGGAGGCGCTCAACGCCATCGGTCAGCTTAAGAAGTCCGAGAAGGTCAAGCTCATCGGTACCGTTATGAACTACTGCGAGACCGAGACCAGCGAGTACTACTACTCCTACTACACCAAGGACGGTAAGAAGGTGAAGAAGGGCTCCGACGATCAGGGGACTTCCAAAAAGGGCATCTTCACCAACCGAGCAAACGTTTAGTTGATTAAGGCTGACCTATGCGTGACATTCATTGCCATATCTTGCCGGGTGTAGACGACGGCGCCGCCGATCTCGATGAGAGCTTGGCGATGCTCGAGGCTGCCAAGCGGGCCGGTGTAACCAGAATCGTTTGCACTCCTCACTGCCGTGATCCCTATTTTGATTACGACAAGATGTGGGATGCCTTTGAGCTGCTGCGTGATAACGCTGACGGCTTTCCGCTCCAGATGGGCTTCGAGGTCAACCATCGAAAGCTCGTTGAGCTTGGTATCGATGCCGCGGAGCACTTGCATTTCGATGGAACCAACGAGTTTCTGCTCGAACTTTCGACGCATGCCGATGCGTATGCGTTTAGAGAGTACGAGAACACGATTTACGATTTGCAGTGCCGTGGCTACCAGGTGATCATCGCTCATCCTGAGCGCTATCGTGCGGTTCAAAAGGATGTAAGCGTGGCGGAGCGCCTGGTCGATATGGGCTGCAAGCTGCAGGCTTCGGCGGACTTTATTGCCGGCGGTCGATTTGGTCGCGAGAAAAAGCCGGCACAGCGCCTGTTCGATCAGAACCTGTACAGCTTCATCGCGAGCGATGCCCATAACGTGGGTCATTACGACTGCCTGGCGAAGGCTCGCGCGAAGTTTAGTGTGCGCGGAGCTCATTTTCGCTAATATCTGTCCCTAACGTTCGCATTGAATGAAAGGGCAGCCATGGATATCCAACTTAAGACGGGATGCTTTGATGACGCGGCGTTGGTGCGCCGCGTCGTTTTTATGGACGAGCAGGGCTACGAAATCGAGTTCGACCAGATCGATGAGGCTTCTGACTGCATTCATGTGACGCTGTACGCGGATGGTCAACTCGCCGGCTGCTCGCGCGTGTTTCCCGAGGAGTTGGAGCGCGCGGCAGATGCGGAAGCCCTGGTGCCGCCGGCATGCGACATGGACGAAGGCGTTGCGGCGGGGGAGACCTACATTATGGGGCGCGTCGCCGTGCTGTCCACCATGCGCCGTCGCGGTCTGGCAAGCAAGATTATCGAAGCCAGCGAAGCTGCTGCACGCGATGCCGGCGCCAAGCTCATAAAGTTGCATGCACAGGAGTACGTGCTGCCGCTCTACGTCAAGGCGGGCTACACGCAGATCGCGCCGGTGGACTACGAAGACGAAGGCCAGCCTCATGCCTGGATGGCCAAGCGCATGGGCGACAGATAGGGACGTTCCTTTTAATATGAGCAGGACATTGTCAAGAGGCAAAATCGGGCCT
>CAUEUQ010000066.1:0-11024 GCA_959021215.1 uncultured Collinsella sp.
AGCAGTGGCGCTGACATTTTTTACGCAGAAAAATAAGCAGAAATCAATTTATCTGCGTTAAAAAATAGTTGAGAAGAAAAACGACGAGCCCCGGGCGCAATACCGTTGCGTTCCGGGCCTCGTCGCTTTGCGAAGTATCTAACGATCTCGTTGCCGTCGTCCTAGTCAAACAGGCTCGGCATGTCGTTTTCCTTCATGAGGGCACCGGCTGAGGGGAGGCTCTGCGCGGTGAACTTTTCGGCCGAGACGCCGGCGCCAAGGATCTCCTCGGTCGTGCCGACGGTGGTGACCGAGCGGCCCTTCTTGGCCGTAAAGGCCTGGACGCCCTGCGTGTTGGTGGTCGTCTTGGTCTTGAGCAGCGACGTGTTGAAGTTCATCAGGCGATAGTCGCTCGAGACCAGCGCGATGTCGCGATCTTCCTTGAGCACCTGGGCATACAGCAGCTTGCTGCCGCCGTAGTTGGCGTTCTTGAGGCGCTTGCGGTTGGTCTTGGTGACGTATCCGGCAAGTGCGACGCGCACCACGCGGCCGTTCTCAAAGACGAACAGCACGTCGGCCTTATAGTCCTCGGGGTCGATGACCCAGATGACGCTCTCGTCGGGTTCCATCTCAAGATCGGTTGGCAGGTACGAGCCCAGCTGGGCCGACTTGGTGTCCTCAAACGCCGCAACCTTGCATTTGTACACCTGGCTCTTGTTGGTAAAGACCAGCAGCTCGTGGGTGTTGGAGGACGGGAACTCGATAAAGGGTTTGTCGCCGTCCTTGTACTTGAGCGTGGTCGCCTTCTTGAGCACGCGGTCCGTCATCTTCTTAAGGTAGCCATCGCGCGAGAGCATGATGGTCACCGGGTACTCCTCGACCTCGGGCTCCAAGCTTACCTCGATAACCTCATGGGGCTCGATCCTGCCCGTGCGACGCGGCATCACATATTTCTTGTTGACCGCGGCCAGCTCGTCGCTGATGACCTTCTTGATGTTCTCCTCGCTGGAGAGGATCTCCTCAAGCTCGGCAATCTCGCTCTCAAGCTTGGCGATGTCCTTGGTGCGGTTGAGGATGTACTCTTCGTTAATGTTGCGGAGCTTGAGCTCGGCAACAAACTCGGCCTGGGTCTCGTCGATGTCGAAACCCTTCATAAGGTTGGGCACGACCTCGGCTTCAAGCTTGGTGCCACGGATGATGGCTATGGCCTTGTCGATGTCGAGCAAGATTGCCTCGAGGCCGTGCAGCAGGTGCAGGCGCTCGGACTTTTTGCCCAGGTCAAAGTTAATGCGGCGACGCGTGGACTCAATACGCCATTTGACCCACTCGTGCAGAATCTGGCGCACGCCCATAACACGGGGATAGCCGTCGACGAGCACGTTGAAGTTGCACGAGAACGAATCCTGCAGCGTGGTCGAGCGATAGAGCTTGGCCATGAGCTTGTCGGGGTCGACGCCGCGCTTAAGGTCGATGGCGATGCGCAGGCCCGAAAGATCGGTCTCGTCGCGGATGTCGGCAATCTCCTTGACCTTGCCCTCCTTGGAGAGCTTGACGATGCGCTCGATGATGACATCGGTCTTGGTGGTGTAGGGGATCTCGTAGACCTCGATGATGCGCTCTTCGGGAATCCAGCGCCAGCGGGAGCGGATCTGGAAACTGCCAAGGCCGGTCTCGATAATCTTTTCCATCTCCTCGCGACGGTAGATGATCTCGCCGCCGGTCGAGAAGTCGGGCATGGGCATGTACTCGAGCAGGTCGCAGTCGGGATCCTGCAGGTAGTGCATCGTGGCAGTGCAGACCTCGTTAAGGTTGAAACCGCAGATGTCGGACGCCATGGCGACGCCGATGCCTTTGTTGGCCGAGACAAGGATGTTGGGGAACGTGGTGGGCAGCAGGCGCGGTTCCTTCATGGCGCCGTCGTAGCTGTCAACGAAGTCGACCGGGTCCTTGTCGATGTCCTTGAAGATCTCGGCACTGATGGGGGAGAGCTTGGCCTCGGTATAACGCGAGGCGGCGTAGCTCAGGTCGCCCGAATAATACTTGCCAAAGTTGCCCTTCGACTCAACGAACGGCGCGAGCAGCGCCTCGTTACCGGTGGCCAGGCGCACCATCGTCTCGTAGATCGCGGCGTCGCCGTGCGGGTTGAGCTTCATGGTCTGGCCCACGATGTTGGCGCTCTTCTGGCGCTCGCCCTTGAGCAGGCCCATCTTGTACATGGTGTAGAGCAGCTTGCGGTGCGAGGGCTTAAAGCCGTCAATCTCGGGGAACGCACGCGAGACGTTGACGCTCATGGCGTAGGGCATGTAGTTGACCTCGAGCGTCTGCGTGATCGGCTGGTCGGTGACCTCGGAGTGCAGGCCGATGACGTTCTCGGCGTTGACCTGCTTTTTCTTTGGCTGGTTCTTCGTCTTCTTCTTTGCCACGATTTCCTCTTGAACTTCTTATGGGCCGTCGTTATCGATTTGCTGCTACTGCAGGTCCAGCTGGTCAAGGTATTCCTTGCCGTGCTCGGAGATATGGCGCTTGCGGCCTGCCTCGTCGTTGCCCAGCAAAAGGTTGAACATGGTCTCCATCTTGGTGACGTCCTCGGGCTCCACCTTGATCAGACGGCGCGTCTCGGGGTTCATGGTGGTGAGCCACATCATGTCCGGATCGTTCTCACCAAGACCCTTGGAGCGGTTGATGGAACACTTCTGGTCGCCGATTTCCTTGAGGATGCCGTTTTTCTCGAGCTCGGTGTAGGCAAAGTAGGTCTTTTCTTTGCAGTTGATCTCGTAGAGCGGCGACTCGGCGATATAGACGTAGCCCTCGTCGATAAGCGTGGGCACCAGGCGATAGAGCATGGTGAGCACGAGCGTGCGGATGTGATAACCGTCGACGTCGGCGTCCGTACAGATGATGACCTTGTTCCAGTTGAGGTTATCCAGGTCAAAGGCGCCCAGGTTCTTGATGCGCTTGTCCTTGATCTCCACACCGCAGCCCAGCACGCGCATAAGGTCCATGATGATGTCGGACTTAAAGATGCGCGGATAGTCCTCCTTCAGGCAGTTGAGAATCTTGCCGCGGACGGGCATAACGCCCTGGAACTCGGCATCGCGCGAGGTGCGGATGGCGCCTGCTGCCGAGTCGCCCTCTACGATGTAGATCTCGCGGCGGCTCTTGTCCTTGGAGCGGCAGTCGATGAACTTCTGCACACGGTTGGCCATGTCGGTCTTCTGCTGCAGGTTGGTCTTGATGCTCTGACGCGTCTTCTCGGCGTTCTCGCGCGAGCGCTTGTTGATGAGCACCTGTTCCATGATCTTGTTGGCGGCGTCTTTGTTCTCGATCAGGTAGGTCGAGAGGCGCTCCTTAAAGAAGGCCGTCATGGCCTGCTGGATAAAGCGGTTATTGATGGCCTTCTTGGTCTGGTTTTCGTAGGACGTCTGGGTGGAGAAGCAGTTGGTCACCAGCACCAGACAGTCCTGGACGTCCTGCCACTTAATGCCGCTCTCGTTTTTGTTGTACTTGCCTTGTTGCTTGATGTAGGCATCGATGGCGCTGGTCAGAGCGCTACGGGCCGCCTTCTCGGGTGAGCCGCCGTTCTCGAGCCACGATGAGTTGTGGTAGTACTCCTGCATCATGAAGGTGCGCGAGAAGCACATGCACGCGGTGATTTTTACGTTGTAATCGGGCAGGTCCTCGCGATCGCGACCGCGACGGTCGGCCTCGATAAAGAAGGGCTCGGTAAGGTAGTCGGTACCGACCTTCTCGAGCACGTAGTCCTCGATGCCCTTGGGATAGCAAAAATCCTCTTCGGTAAACTCACCATCGTCACCCTCAATACGCAGGCGGAAGGTCACGTTGGCGTTGACCACGGCCTGGCGGCGCATGGTCTCGCGATACCACTCGTGGGGGATGCTGATGGAGGTAAAGACCTCAAGATCGGGACGCCACTTGATGGTGGTGCCGGTGCGTTCCTCGTCGCTGGGCTCAATCTCGAGTGCCTTCTTTTTGGCGCCGACGACCTTGCCCTTTTTAAAGTGCAGAGAGTACTTGTTGCCATCGCGCCAAACCGTGACGTCCATGTACTCGGAGGCGTACTGGGTCGCGCACGAGCCCAAGCCGTTGGTACCGAGCGAGAAGTCGTAGTCGCCGCCCTGGTTGTTGTTATACTTGCCGCCGGCGTAGAGTTCGCAAAAGACGAGCTCCCAGTTAAAGCGCTTCTCGGAAGGGTTCCAGTCGAGCGGGCAGCCACGGCCATTGTCCTCTACCTGGATAGAGCCATCGCGAAAGGCGGTAAGGGTGATGAGCTTGCCGTAGCCCTGGCGTGCCTCGTCAACGGCGTTGGACAGGATCTCGAAGGCGGCATGCGCGCAGCCATCGAGTCCGTCCGAGCCAAAGATGACGGCGGGGCGCAGGCGTACGCGCTCCTCGTCCTTGAGCTGGCGGATACTGTCGTTACCATAGTTTGCGGTGTTTTTTGCCATACTCGCTCTCTCGGTGCTCCTTTGCTGCGTTTAAGTCATATAGATAGTCAAGGTAGCATAGCCCAGCCCTTGGGCGATTCCACCCAACACGAAATCCATCGAACAATCGTTCGGAATTTGGTGGAACAGCGTTTACCCGGACAAATCCGAGTCGGTTCTGTCCGAGTAAGTTTGAAAGCGGTCGAATGCGTCCTGCTGCGTTTGCGGTTGGACGCGTTTGTCAAAAACGCGCCATGCGGATTGTTGGATTGAATCGAACATTGGGACATGCGTCTCGTTTTGTGGGCCGAGGGTATGCGAACTGGGGCCCTTTTGGTCTGAAAGGGGGTCTAACGGGGCGTTATTTGGGCCACGGGTCACTTCGCCGGCGCCGTGTTTCGTCATACGCTCATTGTGGAAGCCGATGCCACGGGGCGACGAAGGCCTCGGGCAACGGATGAGCTGCAAGCGAAAGGAGCGGTGAGGATGATGAAGCCCATGACGAAGAAGCTGCTGTTAGGAATTCCCACCGTGGCGCTTTCGGCTGTGTTGGCGTGTACGCTTGCTGGCTGCGGCGGTAATGCGCCGAGTGGCTCGGGCGGGAGCGCACCTGTGCAGGAGAAGTCCAAGAAGGCCAAGGCCTATGATTCGCAGACGGTCGAGGTAGCAGGCATTACCTATGAGTCTGTGGCTCACGGTACGTTCTATCGCGGCGATGCCAAGCTGCAGGACGGCTTTTACCTGCACATCAAGATCACCAACAACAACACAAAGAACAGGACGTTCAGTTCCTTTAACGTGCATGCTGCCCAGGGTGATCTTGAGGCAGGCGACCCGTTGTTTACTTCCGGCAAGGCGGCCGTGCTCGACTACGTTGCAAGCGAGGCTCCCGATGAGCTGCACGAGGGCATCGACCTTTCCGAGAGGCCAGATATCGGCCCGGGCGAGACCGTTGAGTACGTGTATTTCTGGGCGCCCAAGACGGCGTACTACGGGCCCATCACTGTCGAGTTCGTAGACGCTTATGCCCCCGCCAAGAATCATGAGGCCATGCACTTTGACACCACGGGATGCGAGACCAAGGAGTTCAAGGCGGCCGGCGGTGTGGCCGATTCTGGTGACGCGGCCAATATGACCGGCATCGATTGCGCATCGTACAGTATCGAGGCCGCCGATGGGTACACGCTGGATTCGTCCAACGAAGAGCACGAAAAGGCAGACTTCTTCCACGACGAGACTGGAGGACGCCTGAACATCAGCATCTTCCCGCGCTCGCCGGAGGAAGAGGTTGCAAGCCTAGAGCAGATCTACGAAGGCAAGGAGACAACAACCGACCAGGTCGAGTACAACGGCATAACGTGGCTGCGCTTTACCGGTCCCGACAACGGCCATACACTGTTTGCGACGGCTCCCGCAACGGGTGAAACCGTCCGCGTGTCGATCGGCTGGAAGATCGACTGGGATGCTGCCGTGCCCATGATGGAGGCGCTGAAGCTCAAGTAACGCCGCGAGTCTCACGTCAGGCGACTCAGGGCTGGCTCCGAGTTATCAGGGCCAGCCCTTTTGGTGTTCGATGAGCCGAGTCGGCGTCTCTCGCAAAGGTAACTGGGAGCTAGCGAGGCGTATCCGAATTGACCTCATCGGCGGTGTCGTTTTCGAGCGCCGTGCGGCGGGCGCTGTAGGCGACAAGGCCGGCACCAGCTGCGGCGAGTGCTGCTGCGGCTGCCGTAAGGGGAGCGTTGACATCGCCCGTGCCCGCAAGCGCGCCCGCTTTTCCGGAGCGCTTGTTAGTGCCGTGGTCCTTGCCACTGCTGGAGCTGCTTCCGCCGGAGCCGCCGCCCTTGTCAGTACCGCCGCCACTCGTGCCGCCATCGCCGTCGACCGTCATCGGGGCGTCGTGAAGTTCCGTCGTATCCGCGTTGTCGCATACGCCGACCTGAACTTCTGAGCGTTCGCATGCCGCGTCGGGCACATGAAGCTCGTGCAGCACGGCACCCAGCGCCGAGTTTGCGCCCGGTCGAATTTCCTCGAGCGTTACGGGATCGAGCGCCACCAGATTACGCGCCTTCGCATATAGCGTTACGCGTTTGCCCACCTCGTCGCTCCAACTCTCGGGGATGGCGAAGCTCATGCGGAACTGTGCCGTGCAACCCGGTGCCAGCACGGCGTTGCCACTGTCGGCTACCAGCGGGTGCGTTGCAAAATGTGCGCCCAGCGTCTCGAGCGTGTACTTCACGTGTGTCGTGTCGTTGGCCGAAGCGTCCTCGGCAAGCTCTGGATCGTAGATCGATGCCATGCGTGCGTTCACTCCGAACCCGATGGATGCGCTGGAGAACGGCTGACTGGAGCCCTCTCGGTACAGATCGATCGTGCCGGCGGTCAGCAAGGTGTTGCCGTCGTTTCGCACCGTGACCATGAAGGATTCGCCTGCTGCTCCGGGCACCACCGCGCCCGAGGTAGCGACTGCGCCCGTCGGAGTGGCACACGCCACCAAGGGCACTTCGATGCCGTGTAGTTCTGCCTCGCTCTTCTCCGCGCTCACAATGTGCGTGGCGAGCGCGGAGAGCATGCTCCCCGACGTCAAAAATGTCGTTATCTGATCGACGGGATGGTCCAGCTCGCACATCACGAACGGCTCCGTGAACAGATCGCCTGCCAAGGTGCTGGCGAAGATGCGGAAGTGCTTGCCCATCACTGCTACCGGGTTGCCTTCTTCGTCGTAGGTTTGTCCCACCTTGCCATCGGTGTTCTCTACATAGAGCACGCACCTGCCGTTGTTGCTTACGCTGAACGATGCCGGGCCGCAGCCTGCGGCACCCACGGGCTGCGTTGCAAATACCGGTGCGCCTCGCGTCCAAGTAATATGCTGCAGTTGCTCGTTGACGGTAGCCAAAAAGCCCGTGTGCTGCGGCCACGGCACCGCGTGGGGTACTGTGGCATCTGGCGACATAACGCCCCAGCCCGCAATGGACTGGCCGATCACGGCGTACGATGCACAGCCACAACCGCCTGTGGTCTCGTATGCAACGGGCACCACCATTTTGCCGTTGATATTCTCGGGCGCGCCGAGCTCGATGCTCGACGGTGCCTGCGGAAAGCGGAGAACTTGGCGGAACGTCAGGCTGTCGCCCGAAACGTCCGACCACAGGGTAAAGCACTCCAGCGCAACCTCGGCCTCGCTGCCGAGCGCCTTTTCTGCGGTGGTTCCGCGGCGGTGGAGGTAGGCGCCCGACAGGCGCCCGTTGACAAGTGTCTTGCCCACCGTGATGCGTGGGCACTGCAGGCAATGGTAGCCATCCTCCTGAAGGCGGCCGCGCGAGATGCTGCGCCACGACGTGTGCGATACCACGCGAACTCCGTCGTTGCTTATGCGCAGGCGCACAACGGACAGTATGCCGGCTGTGCTTGCCATATCGAAAAGGGTGTCGTCGCCGGCGGGGCGCTCGCCCGAGACCAGCAGCACGTAGGCGTCCTGGTTTCCTCTTCCGTCCGTATATTCCACTACGTCGAAGTCGTAATCGTATATGCTGTCGCGCTCCACGTCGCCCTCGCCAAACCCAAGGGGAAAGTCCACAGGCGTGGGAGCGGACCACGTTCCGTTTGCCTTTGTGTGTACCACCAGGCGCGAGCGACCATTGTCGCCGTAGCGCACCGAGGCGATACGGAACAGGCATTCTACGCCGGCAATCATTGCCAGCTTCATGTGGGCTTCGCTGAGCACGCCAGCAAACAGCACGTTGTCGCTCGAGGGCTTGATGCCGCCACGCTCGTCCTCCGATACACCAGCAGAATTGGCGTTGGGGTCCGCAACGGCGTTCGCCGCCTGCCCGATATAGGTGTACTCATACATCGGCGCGGCGTTTTCGTCGTTCTCTATCAGTGCGTGGACGAAATGCTCAATCTGTCCCGTGTCGTCGCTTTCTGCATCCGCCTCGAGCTCAATGCGCGTGACCGACCGGTCCCAATCGCGCACGATAGGCGCGACGTTTACGGCAGTGGCCTTAACCTCGGCGCGTGCGAGCAGCTCAGCGTTGGTGACGATGGTGGCCGATGCGATGAATTGCGGCACGCCGCCCGCCTCGATGTTGCTGGGCGTGCCGAAGCGGGCATCCAACGTGTAAGGCATATCTCCACCCAATGCGAGCTCAGAGCGCTGGAGCACATACTGGTTGCCATTGTTCACCGACATATTCCATGAATCGAGGAGTGTGGGCCACGACCCCGACCAAGCCTTGGTGGTCCACTTGAACATTACGAACTGGAGTATCACATCGACATCGACGTCTGCACCTACGCGCAGTCGCGGAAGCTGGTGTCCATCTGCCTTCTCGTACCCAATGAACAGCGTGAGGGATGCGGTGCCGCGCACGGCGGACGAAGCGACGTCTGCAACGCCGGCGCCAAAGGTGACGGCAAGCCCGATCTGGATGGTGAACGTGCCCGACGTGTTTGAATAGTCGAGCGAAATGTTTTTGAAAAACGCCGCGCCGCTGCCGTGCGTGTGGGCACCCACGGCGAGCGCCAGCTTCGCCAGCACCCAGGGGTTGACGTTTAGGAAAAACGGCACCGGTCCTAGGGTAAACTGCTCGGTCCAATTGAGGTCGGTTCTTACCTGGAAGAGGGCCTTAATATTGCCGTATGCGGGGTCGTTGTTGTTACCCCAGGTTTTGCCCACCCAATCGTAGGCGAGCGAGCCGTACAGCTGTGTGGCGATATCCATCGTGAACAGCGGCGTGCAATGGTGGCGAAGGAGCTTGGTGTTTCTTGGATCGGTGCCCGAACCGGCACTCATACTTTTGTACTGATTCCACTTCCCCTCCATCTCGTCGAGGTAGCGGTTTGCCTGCTTGGCGCCCGACTCACGCGGCGATTTCTTCCAGTATTCCGGATCAGGGTTGCCCGAATCGTTCATATAGCTGGCTGGTTTGTATCCTCCGCCAAACAGCACGTATCCAGCAAACGAGAAATCGAAGAGAATCGGAAATGTGGGCATCCAACACGTGAACTTATTGCCGCCGATGCCGGGAAACGCTGCGGGGAAATCAAACGGAGTGATCTCTTGGTCCATAGTGGTGGGGACGATAGTGGTCGATCCGGATTCCGCCTTTGCCGCCGGCGCGGTAACAACGGCCATAGGGGATGAGAGCGTGTAGGTTTTGCCCTGGTAGTCGAGCATAAAGCGCAGCTTGCACCCTTCCTCCAGAAGGCCCGAAGCTGCATCGAGGAACGTGTCTTCGAGCGTGAACGTCGCCAGATTATCCGCGCCCGATGCGCTGACCTTGATCTGGCCGATCTGCGTGACGGTTTCGGTTGAGCTGCCCGCAGAGGGCATCACTTTATTGATATGCAACGTTGCCTGCCCGCCCTGCGGCAGATGAGCCTGCACGGTAAAAGCGTGCGTGTCGGGCTGGTCGTTTGCTGCTTCGTCCGCTGGCATTGCCATAAACGTGGCGTCGGCGTACTGGATGTCCCATTCGTCGAACGTGAGCTGTCGAAAGTACGGCTCGCCATCGGAGAGCGGACGTGTGGGTGCGGTAATAGCGGTGCCGCCCTGGATACGCGCAAGGGGAATCTCGACATCGCGGTAGCCTGCCATGCTAATGGAGATGCCGCCGTTAAAGTCGTACGCGTCGAGAAGCGTTGCCTCGTCCACGTAGCCTTCTGAAAGAGGGGCGACCTCAAAGATGGCCGTGCCTTCGTCATCGGTCGTGGCGGTGAGCTGCTTGCCTGCGGCATAGCGCGATATGAGCGTGACCTGGGCACCCGTGATGGGCGTATTCTTGTTGGCGACGTCGACCACGACCACACCGAACATGGTGCGCGAGAGAACGAGCACCCTGAAGGGGTCTTTTTCGTCGGCATGGGCTTCGGTGGGTGCGAACGGCAATATGAAGGCGTTTGCGCTTCCCGGCACGCGCGGCATCATAATGCTCGCTAACGAGGACGCTCCGGCGACAAGTAACGAACGGCGATCAAGCATCTTGGGCTCCCATCCCGCAAGTATCGGTGGAAATAATCCAATTTTGCGAGAAGGCGCCCCGTGGCGGTAGTGCCGTTCAAGGGTCAAAATGTCCAAATTGATCGAGCGAAGCGCCGGGTTCCGGAACGCGTTCGATGCGCTTGGTAGTCCGGTCGCTAACGTAACATATGCGCGACCAGCTCGGCGCGTGTGCCGATGCCAAGCTTTGCGTATACGCCGGATAGGCGGTTTTTGACGGTGCCCGGCGATACTCCCATATGGCGTGCGATTTCGGCGTTGGTCCACCCACGACAGGCGAGCATGGCCATGGTGAATTCCGTGGTCGTTAGATCGTCGGCAACGTCCTCGCCCGAATCGGGGTTGTGGATGCGCCGCCAGCCGTAGCTGAATCGATACGTAATCTCGATGATACGTGCGAAATCGTCAGGGTATTGCGATTTTAGGCATGCCTCGATGAGCCCCTGCAAAAGGCCGTGGTGCTCGCCAATGAGCTCGATAAGGCCGTCGGGGCGCGCAATGTTCCAAGCGGCTCCGAAGTGCGTTTTTGCGGCGTCGACGTCTTTGAGACTCATGCATGCCATGGAAGCTGCCAGGTGCAGGAACAGTTCCGAGATCGGATA
>CAUEUQ010000067.1:0-10930 GCA_959021215.1 uncultured Collinsella sp.
CGATGCCCTTTGGTCAGTCGTTAGCAAAACTTGCAAAAGTTGGCAAAACTTGCAAAAATTAGCAAAACTTGCAAAGGAGCTACCATGGAGTACAGCAAGAACCCCTTTACCCCGACGTTCGGAAGCGTCCCTCCCTTTCTAGCGGGTCGCGAGCATATCCTGCGTGACATCAACCGTGGCTTTATCAACGGCCCGGGAGATCCCAACCTGTCAACCATTTTTACTGGCGCAAGGGGAACGGGCAAGACGGCGCTTCTCTCGCTCCTTTCAGAAACGGCGCTTGAACACGGCTGGATCGCAGCAAATGTCTCCGCCATGCCAGGCATGCTCGAAGATATTATCGAGCGAACCAAAGAAGCCGCAGATAGCTACCTCTCACAGCCTCACGCGCGCATAAACGGTGTTCAAATTGGCCCAGTGGGCATCGATTGGACATATGCTCAAGAGGCTCAAGGCAACTGGCGCACGCGCATGAATGGCATCTTTAAGCAACTCGAAAAACATGACATCGGACTTCTCATCACCATCGATGAAGTCACCGTCGATCTCGAAGAAATGCTTCAATTTGCCTCTGTTTACCAGCACTTTGTACGCGAAGGTAAAAAAGTTGCCCTACTCATGGCAGGACTGCCCTACAAGGTATCGGCGTTGCTGCGTAACGATTCCGTCTCATTCCTCAGGCGTTCCCAATATCATCAGTTGGGACGAATCACTGACGTTGAAATTGCAAACGCATTCCGCAAAACCGTTGAGGCCGGAGGCCGCTCAATCACGCCAGAAGCGCTCGAGGATGCTGTGAAGGCCGTCGACGGATTTCCCTATATGATGCAGCTCGTCGGATATCGCACATGGGATGTTTCGGAGAACTCGCCCAAAATCAGTGCATCTGATGTACAGCAGGGTTCTCTGCTTGCCCGCATGGAGCTGCGCGATCGAATTCTCGAAACGACCTATCGGGAACTTTCCGATAAAGACATTGAGTTTTTGCTCGCGATGCTGCCCGATTCTGGCCCCAGCAGGGTCTCGGAGATAGCCAAACGCATGGGCGTCGCCAGCAACTACGCAAGCCAATACAAACGCCGCCTCCTGGAGGACGGCGTCATTGGAGAGCGCGGGCGTGGTCTCGTTGACTTTGACATTCCCGCGTTCAGGGAATTCTTGAATGAGAAGGCGTTTTAGCACGCCGGAATTGTCCGCGGAAGCATCAACGCATGGCAATCAGCATTCCTCTTGGTAAGGATAGCAAGCATTTTCCACCAACACCGATTGCCATGCGTTCTTCTTGTTCTTAGGCAAGCTTGCGAGCGAGCTCTCGCACCTCTTCCAACTTGGGCGACGATGCCATGCTGTCGCGCTCGGTCATGCCGCTGATGGTGACAATGCCCTGGTCCTCCCACTTGCAGTACGCGCAGGTCGACTTGTACATAGCGATCGCCGCATCATAGACGCCCTCGCTGTGGCTATCGAGCAAAAGGGCCGTCTTGGTGAACGGGAAGCCCGTAGCACCGAAGGCGTACAGGCGGTCGATGGCGGCCTTCTCCTGCGCAGTGATATCAAACCAGTAGATAGGCGAAGCGAAGACAGCCATATCGGCGCCTTTCAGCGACTCGATCACGTCGGCCATGTCATCCTTCTGCACACAGGTGCCCTCATGGGTAAAGCAGTACTGGCATCCCAGACAGCCAGCGATCTTTTTGCTGGCAACGCGGATGACCTCGACTGTATGGCCGGCCTCGCGCGCGGTCTCGGCAAACGCCTCGACCATGGTGTCGGTATTTGCGCCCTTGCGCGGGCTGCCGCTCAACACAACGATATTCATAGAAATCTCCCTCCTTCATGCCGCAGGCGCACGTTGATTCGGGACAGGTCTTCGTTAGCACCCTCGTAGCGGTTTTCCGCCCCCTAAGCAGAGCGTCCGCTACGAAACGACCGTCTTGTAATAAGCGCCGAAGTCTGCGAGCGAGTCCATGATGGGCATCATCTGGCGGCCGAGCTCGGTAAGGCTATACTCAACGCGGGGAGGATTCTCGCCATAGTCATGGCGAAAGACCAGCCCATCATCCTCCATCTGCCGCAGGCTGTCGGTAAGCACCTTCTGAGAGATCCCCTCAAGGCTGCGGCGCAACTCGTTGAAACGCTAGGGGCGTACGCGCAAGTTACGGATAATGAGCAGCTTCCACTTGCCGCCAATGAGCGTTACCGCCGTTGCGACCGGACACTCCGGAAGCTCCTCTTTCGCCATCACGGGAGACCCGACCTCCTTGACCATACCGGTTTCACAAAAAAGTACGCAGTTACAAATATGTGCGTACTCGTATTTGCATTCGCCTTCGCGTTGAATATAACTCACGCAGGAGATGCCTGCAAGGTACATCAACCCCAAGAGAGGAACCATTATGGCTAATTATGCAAGGACCCACATCGGTAATGAGAGCCGTGTCGAGCTGCACGAAGTGCTCGGGCTTACCGGGGCAGAGGTGAGTGTCAACAATCTTCCCGCCGGCGCTGGCGTTCCGTTCGTCCATGCACACAAGGAAAACGAGGAAATCTATGGCGTGCTCGAAGGCGCCGGCTCGGTCACGATCGACGGTGAGGAAATCGAGCTTGCAGCCGGCGACTGGCTGCGCATTTCCCCCGCCGCACACCGTCAGTTCCGCGCCGCATCCGACTCGGGCATCACATACGTCTGCGTTCAGGTCAAGCAGGGATCCCTTGATGCCTTCACAGCCGACGACGCTATCATGTTCTAATTCGCGATCGGTGTGCAAGGGGCCGATACCGCCCGCATGCCCCCTTCGGAATAGGTGCTGAGCAGCTCCTGGGCGTGGGCGAACTCGGGCCCTCGCCTCCAACCGAGCAGGCGGTTGACCGCGAGATTTCCCTGGACGTTGTGGACGAAGAGCAGATAGGCGTCCTCGCGCGAAAGCCCGGTTTTCTCCATGATCGCGGGAACCATCTGCTCAGCGCCGCGCTCGACGACGCGCTGTGCCACCCGGGCGCATGCGTCGTCATCCGAGTAGAGCAGATAATAGTCATCGTTTGCCGGCGGGCGCTGGCAGAGGGCCCCCGCCCCCGTTCCCTCGAGTGGGGGCGCCGCCGCCAGGGCCTCGTCAATAAGCGCGTCGAGCAGCGCGAACTTGTCCTCGTAGTGCAAATAGAACGTGCCGCGGTTGATATCGGCGCAGCGGCAGATATCCGCCACCGTCATCTTCGCGAAGCCGACCTCGGCCAGCAGCGCAAAGAACGCCTCCCGTATGACCGAGAGCGTATAGCGTCGGCGACGATCGATCTTCCCCGATTCCATGGCCCCTCCAATTGCAGCGCTCAACAATATCCTGAAGCCGCCCGTTTATCGACAGCAGCTCGAAACTGTTCATTGCTCTGACGCAAATCAACATTGATACTTTTTATAGACACCTGTTCATTGTAGTTGAAAGAGAGTATCAAGTGACTCTATACGAGCAGCTCGTTGTCGAGCTCACCAACCAATCGTTTTCCCATCAGGCCGCCTACCGCACCGGCGGCACGCCCTATGAGCTGAGCGCCCGCGAGCCCGAGCCCTACGACCAGCAAATCGAAACGTTCGCCCGCATGATCGAGGAAGCCGATTGCGTGCTGGTGGGCGGGGCCTCCGGGCTCTCCGCGGCGGGCGGCGGCGACTTCTACTACGAGGACAACGCGACCTATCGCAGGCACTTCGGCAAATTCGCCGAGCGCTACGGTTTCAGGGGCGCTTTCGAGGGGTCGTTCTACCGCTGGCCCACCGCCGAGGCGCGCTGGGGATACCTCGCCACCTTCCTCGATACCACGCTCAACGCCCCGCTGCGCAAGCCCTACAAGGACCTCGACGCCATTCTTACCGAAAAAGACTTCTTCGTTCTCACCACCAACCAGGACACGCAGTTCATGAAAATCTACCCCTGGGAGAAGGTGGCCGAGATCCAAGGCGACCACCGCTTCTTCCAGTGCTCCCACTGTTGCACCGACGAGGTGTGGGACGCGGTCGAACCGGTCTCCCGCATGGCAGAGGCCATGGGAGACGGCCTTGAGGTTCCGACAGAGCTCGTGCCGCGCTGTCCGCACTGCGGGGCAGAGGCGTTCCCCTGGGTTCGCGGCTACGGCAACTTCCTGCAGGGCGCGCTCTACGAGGAGCAGTACCACAAGGTGTCCGACTGGCTCGACGCGCACGCGCGGCAGAGGATCCTTTTCCTCGAGTTGGGCGTGGGCCGCATGACGCCTGCGTTTATCCAGGAGCCGTTCTGGGCCCTCACGGCGCAGTTGCCGCAGGCTGGCTACATCGCCGTGAACAACAGGACGCAGTTTCTCCCCCGTGCAATCGAGGATCGGGGGCTCGCCGTTCGTGCCGATATCGCCGACGTGCTCGCCGACGTGCGCAAGACGCTGGGTAGGTAGCGCATGGAAACGGTAAAAGCGGTTCGTATCGGCCAGGCACTTGCCGAGGCGGATCTTATCATCGGCGCCAGCAACGGGCTCGACATGGCAGAGGGGCTCAACCTCTTCTACGCCGATGCTCATTTCCAAGAAGCGTACGGGGACCTCGCCCAGGCTGATGGCATCGGCTGCATACTGCAGGGGCTCACCTCTCCGGATGCAAACGTGCGACGCCGATGGGCCGATCGATTCCATCAAAAGGAGTATGTCGAGTATGAGCCCGGCCCAATCATGAACGGGCTGCGGCATCTTACGGAGCACGCTGATACCTTCGTGATCACATGCAATATTGACGGGCACTTCGCACGCGCAGGGTTCAACGAGAACCACGTGCTCGAGACGGAGGGGAGTACGTGCACGTCGATTGACGAGCAGCGTCTCGCCCACCCAGATGCCCTCGCGATGGCGCAGCTCGAAGATCTCGCGCACCTTGTGCAAGCGCATCGCAACCACAAGGTTGCCATCCTCGAACTTGGCGTGGGGCTGCGCAACGGCGTCATAAAGCGCATGCTCGCTCAGGTCGCGAACGCCTGCGAACACGCCACCTACATCGTGTTCAACTACAGTCAGGCTCTGACGCCCGACGCTTCGTGCGAGACAATTCTCGTTGACGGCGATATGACCCCGGCTTTCGAGGAGATCGTTCGATGCCACCTCTAGAAAGAGAAGCGATGAGGCTTCGAAGCCTCATCGACGATGCCGACGCCATCATCGTCGGCATCGGCTCGGGTATGTCGAGCGCCGCCGGGTTCAACCATTACAACCATGCGGGTATGACGTGTGCCGGAATGGCGGACTGGCAGAAAGCCTTTGGCTTCAAGAGCCTTTTCGACGGCTTCTATCACCTCTACCCCAGCCTCGAGCAGCAATGGGCCTACTACGCGCGATACATCGATTTCATGCTGCGCGAGCCGGCCTCACAACCCTATCTCGACCTGCGGTCCCTCATCGGCCATAAGGATTACTTCATCCTGAGCACCAATGTGGACACCCAGGTCGAAAAGGCCTTCCCCGCCGAGAGGACCTGCAACTACCAGGGAAGCTTCGCATACCTTCAGTGCAAGCAGCCATGCTGCGACGAGCTCTTCGACGCGAGCCCCTACGTTGAGCGCATGCTCGTGGGCATGACGGGGTTCGAGATCCGCAGCGAGGATGTCCCCCGATGCCCGCACTGCGGCTGGCAGCTTGTGCCGTGGGTGCGCGATGACACATTTCTGCAGGGCGCGGCCTGGCGCGAGAGCATCGAACGATATGAGCGCTTCGTGCGCGAGCGCAGCGATTGCCGCGTGCTGTTGCTGGAACTTGGCGTGGGCGAAATGACCCCCGGTATCATCACGCTCCCATTCTGGAGCATGACCGCAAAGCTGCCGGATGCGCACCTGCTGAGCGTAAACATCTCGGGCGACTCGGCCCCGTTGCAGCTTGGAAGCAAGGCAGAGGCGATCCAGGCAGACTTGGGCGCCTTGCTCTCGGCGGCGCGGACAGGTAACGAGTAACGTGGCGAGGCTTTTGCGCTTTCATCAGCCCGGACATCACGCCCATAAAAGCGATGGCTCTGATTCGGGTGTCAAAGTTTAAGCCTCCTTGTCAGTCGCTGTAAGGTATTCCTCGTCGTCCACGGGCTCCAACCACTCGTTGGAGGTCTCCTCACCCGGAACCTCCAGCGCGAGATGGGAGAACCAGCTGTCGGGCGCGGCTCCGTGCCAATGCTTTACGCCCGCGGGAATATTTACTACATCGCCAGGGCACAGCTCCTGTGCCGGTTTGCCCCATTCCTGATAAAACCCTCGACCAGCCACGCAGACGAGGATCTGCCCGCCGTCGCTTTTGGCGCAATGGACGTGCCAGTTGTTGCGGCAGCCGGGCTCAAACGTCACGTTGTAGACGCCGACCTGAGCGGTGGAAAGGGGCGCGAGGTAGCTTTGCCCGATAAAGTACTTCGCAAATGCGTCGTTGGGGGCGCCGATAGGAAAGGCCATCTCGTTTTGGTGCTCAGCTCTTGCGTCGGCGGCGTCGCCATCCGCCCAAACCTCCTTCGCCATGCGAAAGGCCGCCCACGCCTTGGGCCATCCCGCGTAAAACGCCGCATGCGTAAGGATCTCCGCTATCTCCATCCTGGTCACGCCGTTGTTCTTCGCGGACATCAGATGATATTGGAACGAAGAGTCCGTCAGTCCCTGCGACATCAGGGCCACCACTGTCACGATGCTACGGTCCCGCAGGGAGAGCTCGCCCTCCCGGCTCCACACCTCGCCGAACAGCACATCGTCGTTGAGCTGTGCGAACTTGGGGGCGAACTCCCCCAGGGCATCTCTGCCTGCCGTCTGCTTAATTGCCATGATCGATTTCCTCCTATCGATGGTTCTGGACACGAATCCGTCTCCACGCGGCTAAGTAGCCCGCCTAGATTTCCATGCCCATTCGTCGCACCTGTTCCAGAGCGGGATGCCCGGCGATATCGCCCACACCGTTCACGCCGCCGGCGAAAACCGTTTTGCCCATTACGGACCACCCCTTGCGCTACCGATTTGTATTGACGAGAATGAAGGTAATACCTAAACCTGACTTTAGGTCAAGGAATGAATTCGAGATTTATTCGGAGGGGCCATGTACACAATCGGACAGGTGGCGGAAATGTTCGGCTTGCCCGCCTCAACGCTGCGGTATTACGACAAGCAGGGATTGTTCCCGGGGCTGGAGCGGACGTCCGGCATTCGCCGATTCGGCGATACGGAACTCGAAGCGCTTCGGGTCATCGAATGCCTGAAGAAGGCGGGAATGGAGATCAAGGACATCCGTCTGTTCATGGAATGGTGCGCAGAGGGGCCATCGACCTACGCCAAGCGCAAGGCCATGTTCGAGGAGCGGAAGGCCCACATGGAGTCGGAGATCGCGAAGATGAACCATGCCCTGGACATGTTGAAGTTCAAATGCTGGTACTACGAGCAGGCGATTCAAGATGGCAACGAGGATAGGGTGAAGGCGCTGGTTCCCGACGATCTGCCGGAAGAGATCAAAGGCGCCTACGAGAACGCACACGTTCGATGACGCCGTCCGATGCTCAAGGGGCTTTAGCAAGGAATCGTTTTAGGCAGACATGCAAAAAGAAAACCTCCGAACCAAAGGTCCGGAGGCTATTATTTCCGCTATTCCCACTCGACAATAGGAGCCACTGGCCAAAAGCCTGTCAACATCACAACAAGTTCTCAATCTGTCGATTCTACGTGAGGCAATGATCATCATTTGATACCGCGCTGTTTGCGCACTAGGAAGCAAAGGAATCTGGCCACCACTCAAATAAGATCACCGCCATCTTGCATAAACGACGCCATGTTAAGGTGCCTGACGCCACCCCTCTCCTGCAATAGAGGATCAAGCGTGAACAAGTAACGCGGATACCCATCCCTGATGTGGCCGAACGGCCTGTACTCGCGCTCCTCGACGCCTCTGTCGGCAATCGACATAGAGACCTGGATATAGGCGTAAGCATTGCGCCTACGAGCGATGAAGTCACACTCGAGCTTCCCAATACGGCCCACAGAAAGCCCGTACCCGCGCGATGCAAGATAGAGGTAGATCTTCACGTCGGTATATACGCAAGATGCTCCCCTTTTTCTCAGCGTCCATTTCATCAGTTATGGGGGTGCTTTTTTACATTTTATAAAAAAGCGTACCGATAACTTATTCCCACTCAGTTTCGGAAATCGAATGGTTTTGAAGTTTCGAAAGCGGCGTCCCAACATGCGTAAGGGCATGTTGGGACGCATCAGTAAAACGGGAATCGACTCACGCGAGAAGGCGCCGCCCCGTCGCCTCGAGACGTGCGACAGGCAGATTAGGTTTGGGGAGTAGAACGGCCCTTGCGCGAGGCGTGAATTGTAATCGATAAAGCCGAGCTTTGAGAACATGCGGTTTATCTCGTCGAACGTTGAGCCGACAGGGGCTTGCGCCACAGTGGGCGACTTAGCGACGCCCATGCCCATGATGCCGGGCACAAGCGTGAATGCGCCACGTGGAGGCGAAGGGGCCGCCCGAGAGGTTGATGGTGAGCGAGCACCAGAGGTCAAGGTAGCCCTCGCCTTCCGGGCTTGCGAGGTCGAGGGCGAGCGCCCCTCCCTCGGTCGCGTACAGCGGCGGCAGGCACTCGGCCAGCTCCTCGGTCATAAGCGCTTACACGTCCGTCTCCCCTCCGGGCCACGTCGGACCCCTAGAATCTTCGCCCCGCGGGCAAAGCCTCGGCGCGCCCCATGGCATCTCGACTTTGCCCCCTGCAATGCCGCGCAGCGGAGACACTACCTGAGACGGACGTCGATGCATCGAACCCGAGACCGGGCGCTGCGGCGGGAAGCCTCTCGCGCGGACAATCTGCTCGATCTTGCCGTGCACGTCTTAAAAAAGTTCGAAAAAGGTCTAATAGTACGACATCCGTCGAACAGTCGGGGGTACACACCACTACAGATGGCCCACGGAACGGGGAGCGAGATGGTCGGCGACGGGTTCAAGGCACTCTCCGGCCCCACGCTCCGCCAGGGAGGGCGTCGGGAGGGAGGCCGTAATGGGTGAGAGGAGCGAGCGGCCGGAGCGGGTGTTTCCCGGCAGGACAGACCCGTGGTTCATAGCGGCCATGGTGATTGTGGCGGGCGGTTTATCCGCGGCGTGTATCGCGTGTTTCCTGAGCTCGAGTCCCGCGCTCCTATGGGGTTGGCTCGCGCTGCTGCCCGTCCCGGCCCTCGTGGCCCTGGCCGCCCTTCCCGTCCGCAGCAACCGCCTCGAGCTCTACGGCGACCGCCTCGTCGTCGTGTACGCTGGGATGCGTTCGGTGATACCCTACGCCCACGTGCGGGGCGTCCGGCGCACCAGGACGCTCTGGGCGGGGACGGCCAACTCGCTCGACCGCGTCTATATCAAGGCGCCCTACGACGGCGACGCCATCGTCTCGGTGACCGACAACGATGCCCTCATGGCAGAGCTCGAGCGTAGGTGCGGCCTGCGGCCCGACTGCGAACAAGGCAACTAGCTTCGCAGGGCGGCTATCAGCGACTTGCTGCTCATCGTCATATCACGACGGCCAATTTTGGGTCGGGCTGGCGGAGCATGTCGAGGACGGCAGATACGGCGTCGCCCGCATCGTCTTCGGCGCAGAACCGTCCACTGAGGAGATCCTGCGATTCGTCGTCAACAAATGGGCGAAGCTCTCGTTCTTCGATCACGATTCGACCGAGGCGAGCAAGCCCGCAAAGAACCCCAAGCGACGCGCTCGCGAGGCGGCGAAAGCACTTAAGCAGCCGGCGATGAGCACCAAGGCGCAGCAGGCGCTCGCGGCACAGAAAGAAGCGATGAAGCAGGAGTCAGCTCATGCAAGAAGCCGACGCCACGTGGAAGAGGCTGATGCGCGCTACGAGCAGAGGAAACTGAAGCGCAAGCAGAAGCATCGCGGGCATTGATCGCCATTCGCAGCAAGGCAAACCATATACAGCAGCGGCGTCAGTTCCACTTGAAGCCGACGCCGCGTAGACGCTGATGGTGACGGCTATGCACGGGCGCGCCACCGCACTTCACAGCTTGTTTCTCAAGTATTTGGGACGCACACGCGGCGTTCAAAAATGCGGAGCGACTCCGCATGGCTCGAGACTGAGCCGAGGTGCCCTACTTCTCGCCTTCCAGCAGCCCCACGATGCGGTCGATGTCGACGGCAAAGCGAGGCCTTCCCTCGCGCTCGTAGCGGTCGAGGTATGCCTGGCACTCGGAGACAATGCGCTTGGTGTTGCCGTCGATGATGCGCTGGAGCGTCTCGTAGTAGGCCGAGCCCTCGGTCCTGAAGCGGCGCTGGTAGGACTTGGTTATGGGAAACATCTTGATGTAGTGGATGCCGTGGCGGCAGCCGGGGCGCGTCGTGGGGCGGGGTGGCAACGCAAAGTACTGGTCTTTGGGCACGTTAGGGGCGATGTTGGAACGCAGCGGCACGGCAAAGTCCCTGCGCTTCCCGCGGAAACGCAGCTTCACCACCACGATGCAGGGACGATTGTGCTTAAGCATGAGCTCGCGGTCGCCATCGACGAGGTCGAAGAAGTCCTGGGAGATGGATACGATCTTCATCGGTTGCGCCCCCTTCATACGAAGCGGGGCCCGCATCGCTGCAGGCCCCTACAGGTGGGCGATATTCTACGCCTTTCGGCACCCCGTCGCCCACGGAGGTTAAACGTACACGTAAGCCGTACTCTGAAAGCCGCGGCTTCCGGCAAGTAGTTTATACCACGAAAGGTCGCTTTCGATGCGCCTAGCTCGCAAAATAACACTCGCTGGGCCGTCACCCCTGATCTTCTCGACCGCCTCCTCCGGGTACTTATTGCGTGCCACGGGCACCTCCGTCCTTATTATCACGAAAAATACCATGAGAGGCGTGCGGGTCGAGAAGGGCTGGCGCCAAAAGAGCCCAACGGCCGTTACGGCTTCGTTAGAAACGCGCCCCACCATGGAT
>CAUEUQ010000068.1:0-10665 GCA_959021215.1 uncultured Collinsella sp.
GGTGCCCTACCGGGAGTAGCCCCGACGGTTGACAAAACTATAGGAACACCCAACGACTACCTGAAGTTGCGGTGGAATAGGGACTGTTTTGGCGTCTGGAACCCCCAATTAGTCCCTATTTCACCGCAACTTAAAAAGGGGCGCTGACTGAGATAGTCAGCGCCCCTTTTGTTAGGTGGGTTAGCCTCCGAGGTAAGCTTTGCGGACGTTGTCGTCGTGCAGCAGCTCTTGACCAGTGCCGGTCATGGTGATCTTGCCGGTCTCGAGCACGTAACCGCGTGTGGCGATGGAAAGCGCCATCTGCGCGTTTTGCTCGACCAGAAGCACCGTGGTACCGGCCTTGTGCAAGTCCTCGACAATCTGGAAGATCTGTTCGATCAGAATCGGTGCCAGACCCATGGAAGGCTCGTCGAGCATGAGCAGTTTGGGGTTACTCATAAGGGCGCGCCCCATAACGAGCATCTGCTGCTCGCCGCCTGAAAGGGTGCCGGCGACCTGGCGACGACGTTCCTTCAGGCGCGGGAACTGCTCGTAGACGCGCTCCAGGCCCGGAGCCACCGTGGACTTGGGCTGCGTGTAGGCGCCCATCTCCAGGTTCTCCTCGACCGTCATCTGCAAAAAGGCGCGACGACCCTCGGGAACCTGAGCCAGGCCCTTACCAACCAGCTTATCAGCGGGCGTATGAGTAATGTCCTCGCCCATAAACTTGATGGAACCGGTCTTGGAACGCAGCAGGCCCGAGACGGTCTTGAGCGTTGTGGACTTGCCGGCACCGTTAGCGCCAATCAAGGCCACGATCTCGCCCTCGTTAACGTTAAAGGAGATGTCCTTAATGGCGTGGATGGCGCCGTACCAGACGTTGATGTTGTAGACGGAAAGCATCGGCTCTGCCATTTAGTTCTCCCCCTTATCCTGCTTGCCCAGATATGCCTCAATAACAGCGTCGTTGTTCTGGATTTCCTCTGCCGTGCCCTTGGCGATGACCTTACCAAAGTTGAGCACGCAGATGCCCTCGCAGATGTTCATAACGAGCGACATATCATGCTCGATAAGCATGATAGCAATGCCAAAGGTGTCGCGAATCTTGACGATGTTCTCCATGAGCTCCGCGGTCTCGGACGGGTTCATGCCGGCAGCAGGCTCGTCGAGCAGCAGTAGCTTGGGGTTGGTGGCAAGCGCGCGGACGATCTCCAGACGACGCTGAGCGCCGTAAGGCAGCGATCCGGCCTGCTCGTTTGCCAGATGCTCCATATCAAAGATGGACAGCAGCTCCATGGCGCGCTCGTGAGCAGCCTTCTCGTGCTTCCAATACGTCGGCAGGCGCAGCACGCCCTCAAAGCCGGAGTAACGCTCCTGGTTATGCAGGCCGACCTTGACGTTATCCTCCACCGTCATGGTGTTGAATAGGCGAATGTTCTGGAAGGTACGGGCAATACCCATGCGGTTGACCTGGTAGACCGACTTGCCCGAGGTGTCCTCGCCGTCGAGCAGGATGGTGCCATGCGTGGGCTGGTACACCTTGGTGAGCAGGTTGAAGACCGTGGTCTTGCCGGCGCCGTTGGGACCGATCAGACCGGCGATCTCGGTCTTGCCGATAGTCAGGCTAAAGTCGTCGACTGCCTTAAGGCCACCGAACTCAATGCCCAGGTGGATGCACTCGAGTGCAGGGCGCTCGCCCAGGTCACGATCGGGAACGATGGCGCCAGAAGGATACGGGACCATCTTGCCCTTCTTGAACTCAAATTTACTGGGCATCGGCTGCCACCTCCTTCTTGGAAGCAAAGCGGTCCTTGACGCGACCGAAGAACGCCTTGAGCTGCGGGTTGTTGGTAAAAATCATGACCAGGATCAGCACGATGGCGTAGATGAGCATGCGGTAGTCCGAGAACTGACGAAGCAGCTCGGGAAGCACCGTGAGCAACGCCGCCGCGATGACGGAACCGCGCATGTTGCCCAGGCCGCCCAGGACCACGAACACCAGAATGAGGATCGACGTGTTGAAGTCGAACTTGGTGGCGGAGAGCTGCGAGAAGTTACCGCCGAAGAGAGCTCCGGCAGCACCGGCGAGGGCAGCGGAAACCACGAAGGCGATCATGCGGTACTCCGTGACGGAGATGCCTACGGACTCGGCTGCAATCTTGTTATCGCGCACGGCCATAATGGCACGGCCGGTACGGCTGCGGACCAGGTTGAGCACGATCACGAGTGCGACCATGACCAGGATGGCACCGGCGAGGAAGGTCGAGTACGTCGACACGCCCGAGGCGCCCTGGGCGCCCTTGATGATGGCGGTGCCGTCCTCGAGCAGGTGCAGGTCGTCGATCGTAGAGTTGCCCGTGATGTTAAAAATCACGTGCAGGCCGCGGGAGTCGACGCCCACAATGAGGCAGGTGACGATCTCTTTGATGATCTCGCCAAAAGCCAGGGTCACGATGGCCAGATAGTCGCCGCTCAGGCGCAGGACCGGGATACCAATCAAGAAGCCCAAGATGGCAGCGGCGATAGCGCCGACCACAATGCTGATGATCAGACGCATCGGATCGGACGGAACGGCGCTCTCCAGCGCGACGGCGGTGACGATGCCCGTGTAGGCACCGACGCTCATAAAGCCCGCGTGGCCCAGCGACAAGTCGCCCGCGATGCCGACGACGAGGTTGAGGGAAATGGCCATGACGATATAGGCCGTGATGGGAACCAGCTGACCGGCGATCATGCGCGGAATCATGTGGTTAGACTGCATAAAGAACACGATGGCGAAGGCCACGATGCACATGGCGTACGTGACAAAGTCGTGACGCGTCTGCTTGTCTTTAAGAAACTTCATAACGCTCACCTACACCTTCTCGGGGACGTACTTGCCCAAGAGGCCGGCAGGCTTGACGAGCAGGACGATGATCAAAACACCAAAGACGATGGAGTTGGCAAGGCTCGTGGAAATGTAAGCCTGCGCCATCGCCTCGATGATGCCGATGAGAATGCCACCGACAAAGGCACCGGGGATGGAGCCGATGCCGCCGAAGACGGCGGCGTCGAAGGCCTTGATGCCAGGCATGGCACCCGTCGTGGGCTGCAGCACCGGCGAGTAGGAGCACAGGAGCACGCCGGCGATGGCGGCAAGCGCCGAGCCGATGGCAAACGTCATCGAGATGGTGCGGTTGACGTTGATGCCCATGAGCTGAGCGGCGGCCTTGTCCTCGGACACGGCGCGCATGGCCTTGCCCATCTTGGTCTTACCTGTAAAGAACATCAGGCCGGCCATGATAACCAGGCAGGCGACGATGGTGACGAGCGAGACGGCGCTTACGTTGAACTTGGCCAAGAACTCCGGCACCTGGAAGGTGACGAGCGAAGTGAAGTTCTTGGGCGTGGCGCCCCACAGAAGCTGCGCGGCGTTCTGCAGGAAGTAAGACACGCCGATAGCCGTGATCAGAACGGCCAGCGGGCCTGCTTGGCGCAGCGGCTTATAGGCCAGACCCTCGATGAGAACGCCGAGAACCGTGCAGACCACACAAGAAAGAATTACAGATACCCAGCCCGGGAGGCCGAGATACGACGTGGCGCAGAACGAGACATAGGCACCGACCATGATGACGTCGCCGTGAGCGAAGTTCAGCATCTTGGCGATACCGTAGACCATGGTGTAGCCCAACGCGATGATGGCGTAGACGCTGCCCATGGACAGGCCGTTGACCAGGTATTGGATAAAGACCGTCATGTTCCACATCCCCCTTTCGAATAGGTTTCCAGTTGATGTATGAAACAGGGACGTTACGCTGTCCCTAGATACCAAGCAAGCAGGGAAGGCCAAAACCTCCCCTGCTTGGGATCAAAACCGCTCTATGTAAGGCGGCCAATTAGGCCTGTACGTACTTGCCGTCGGTGATGACGTACGCCGTGGGCTCCTTCTGAACCTGGCCCTTATCGTTCCAGGTGAGCTTGCCGGTCAGACCGTCAACGGTAATCTTGAGCATAGCCTTGGACAGCTTCTCGGCGACCTCGGTCGGGTCGGCGTCGACACCAAGACCGGCCTCCTTGACGGCCTCGGCCACCGCGTGCACGCCGTCGTAGGCGTCGGCGGCAAACTGGTCGGGGGTATCGCCGTACTTATCCTTGTAAGCGTTAACGAAGTCGGCGTTCTTCTCGTCGTCGGCGGAGAACGGGGTCATGAGCAGCAGACCCTCAGCAAGAGAGGTATCGAAGCCCTCAACGCCCAGGATACCGTCCATGCCGTCGCAGCCCATCATCTTGACATCGTAGCCCATGTCCTTGGCGTTCTTGAGCAGGACGGACGCCGGCGTATAGTAGATCGGCGCAAAAATCATGGTGGCGCCAGCCTGCTTGGCCTTGGTCAGCTGGTTGGTAAAGCTCGTGGCGGAGTCGTCCTTAAAGGTCTCCTCGTCAACAATCTCGAGCTTGGACTCAGCGGCCTGGGCCTTAAAGGAATCTGCGATGCCCGAAGAATAGGCGTCGCCGGAGTTATAGAACAGCACGAACTTCTCGTCCGCATACTTCTGCGCCAGGAACTTGGCAGCGTTGACACCCTGGTTGGGGTCGGTGAAGCAAACCTGGAAGACGCAATCCTTGCCGTCGGTGACGTCCTCGGAGGACGCGGACGGGGTGATCATGAACGTCTTGGGGTCGTTACCACACTCTGCGGCAACGGCAACCGACGCACCCGTGGTAGTCGGGCCGACGAGGGCCTGCATGCCCCAGTCGAGCAGGGTGTTGAAGGCGTTGACGGCCTTCTCGCCATCGGCCTGGTCATCCTCGGCCTTGCTGGCAAGCGGCAGCTCCTTGGTCGAAAAATCCTTGCAGCCAAGCTCGACACCCTGGGTAACGGACTTGCCATAGGACGCGTTGGCGCCGGTCAGCGGGCCGATGGTGCCGATCTTAAACGAAGCGTCGCTCGAAGCGGAACCGCTGTCGCCGCCGTTGGAGGAGCAGCCAGCTAGAATGGACATCGCCCCCAGACCTGCTGCGCTCGCGATAACGCTCCTGCGATTCATAACAGGGTTCAATGACTTACCGGTGAGGCTCGACATGCGGCTCTCCTCTCAAATCTCGTCGGGTTTCGGTTACCCGACAGGCCATCCTTCGCCGTGTTCGGCGTTCGCAAAATAGTAGACGCTTTAGTTGAGAAAAGTGGCGATTATTTCAACTTTTCTTTTGCTTTGTCCATTTATCCATATTTATGCGTATTTCTATCAGTTTATGCAGTTTAGCCACTTTATTATGTGAAAGTAATGTTTCTGTTCTGTTACAAGCGCCCTTGCCCTGAATAAAACGGCCTCACCGGTAGCGCTTTATGCGCACTTAGGCGGCGATGTACTTGCCATCCTGAATCACATAGGCCGTAGCGGGCTTTTCGACCTGGCCCTCGTCGTTCCACGTGAGCTCGCCCGTCAGGCCCTCAATCTTGATCTTGCGCATGGCCTTGGCAAGATCGTCGGCAATGTCGGCACCATCGGCCGTAATATCGATGCCCGCCTTGTCGATGGCCTCGGCGATGGCGTGGACACAATCGTAGGCGTCGGCGGCAAACTGGTTAGGCGTCTCGTCGTAGGCATCCTTATAGGCCTTGACGAAGTCGGCATTCTTCTCGTCATCGGCGGAAAACGGGGTCATGAGCAGTACGCCCTCGGCAAGAGAGGTATCGAAGCCCTCCACAGAGAGCAGGCCGTCCATGCCGTCGGTACCCATGAGCGTCATGTCGTAGCCCATGTCCCTGGCGTTCTTGAGCAAAACGGACGCCGGCGTGTAGTAGATCGGCGCAAAGATGAGCGTGGCGCCGGCCTCCTTGGCCTTGGTGAGCTGGTTGGTAAAGCTCGTGGAGGAATCGTCCTTAAAGGTCTCGGTATCGACGATATCAAGTTTGGACTCCTTGGCCTGCTCGGCAAAGGCATCGGCAACACCCGAGCTGTACGTATCGCCGGAGTTGTAGAACAGGGCGATCTTGGCGTCCGCGTATTTCTCGGCCAAGAACTTCGCAGCGCTGGCGCCCATGGTGGGATCGGTGAAGCAAACCTGAAAGACCGTGGTCTTATCCTTGGTGACGTCGAGCGACGAGGCCGAAGGCGTGACCATGAGCATATCGTCGGCGATCTCGCCCGAGACGGCGACGGCGGCACCAGTCGTGACGGGGCCGACGAGAGCCTGCATGCCCCAGTCGCACAGGGTATTGAAGGCGTTGACAGCCTTCTCGCCGTCAGCGACGTCATCCTCGGACTTAAGCGAGAGTTTGAGGTCCTTGGTCGAGAAATCCTTGGCGGCGAGCTTGGCACCCTTCTCGGCCGAAACGCCATAGGTTGCCGCGGCGCCGGTCAGAGGGCCGATGACACCGATCTTGAAGGTCTTGCCGTCATCGGCGGAGCCGCCCTCCGAGCCACCCGACGAGCAACCAGCGAGTGCCACGGTGCTGCCGAGCGCCGCGGCACCGGCGAGAAAGTTCCTACGGCTGAGCGTGCTGTTGATGTTGAACATGGTGTCCCCCTTTTCGCTGGCCGCAGTGCGGCCGTCTTGCGGTACGGGGCAAACCTTATGGCGCAAACGTTGACAGTTTGTTACGGAGTTCCGTTTGTAGCGAGCATGTTTCCAATGTTTCCGCAGCGTTTCGGGGGTGCCGTTTTGTGCGACTCCTGTTGCCTGGCGAGCACGCGCCCTCGGTTCACGCTAGAATGCACTCAACCTTTAAACGGTTAATCCATCCATAAGATGCACGAAGGAGCTATCTATGAGCGAACCCCTGCGCACCGTGAACGTCGGTCTGATCGGTCTGGGAACCGTCGGCGGCGGCGTGGCCCGTCTGATCAAGAGCCACCACGATGAGTACCTGGCAGCCTACGGCATCGACCTTAAGCTGACCCGCGCCTGCGCGCTTGCTTGGGAGCAGGCCGAGGCGGCAGGCATTGAGCGCGAGGCCTTTACGAGTGACTGGCACGACGTCGTCACCGACCCCGCCGTCGACATCGTCGTCGAGCTCATCGGCGGCGAACATCCCGCAACCGAGATCTTCACCACTGCCTTTGAGCACGGCAAGCACGTCGTCTCTGCCAACAAGGCCCTGCTGGGCCGTCACGTCGAGACGCTTGCCGAGAAGGCACGCGCGTGCGGCGTGCAGATTAAGTGCGAGGCCAGCTGCGGCGGCGGCATCCCCATCGTGAGCACGCTTGAGCATGACCTGGTGGGCAACAAGATCCTGACCATCGCCGGCATCCTTAACGGCACCACCAACTACATCCTGTCGCGCATGGACGCCGAGGGCGCCGATTACGCCGACGTGCTCGCCGACGCACAGGCTAAGGGCTATGCCGAGGCCGACCCGTCCGCCGACGTCGACGGCTTCGACGCCGCCAGCAAGACGGCGATCCTCGCTTCCATCGGCTTTGGCACCCGCGTTACCACCGACGATGTGTACCAGCAGGGTATCCGTACCATCGGTGCCGAGGACATCGCCCAGGCCCGTGAGCTCGGCTACACCATTAAGCTGCTCGGCATCGCCCGCAACACCGACGCCGGCGTCGACGTCCGTGTGCATCCCACGCTGATCCCCGCCGACCACATGCTTGCCAAGGTCAACGGCGCCATGAACGCTGTCTACGTGGTGGGCGACGCCGTGGGCGAGACCATGTTCTACGGTGCCGGCGCAGGCTCCTTCCCCACCGCGAGCGCCGTCGTGGGCGATATCCTGTCGCTCTCCGAGCAGATCAGCCGCGGCGTGGCTCCGCTGCCCGAGATTGAGCCCTATGGTCACAACCTCGCCTTTAAGCCCATGGACGAGCTCCAGACCAAGTACTATGTGCGCCTGAAGGTCGCCGACCGCGTGGGCGCCCTGTCCGAGACGGTCGATATCTTTGCCAAGCACAACATCTCGATCTCGCTCATCAACCAGGTCGAGGACGGCAAGTCGGGCGTCAGCGATGCCTGCTCGGTCATCTTCCTAACGCACCGCGCGCTCGAGAAGGACGTCCAGGCTGCCGCCGCCGAGCTTGCCAGCGTCGACTGCGTGGCCGAGGTCGCCAACGTCCTGCGCATCGAGGACGTCGAGGCCTGGACAGAAGGCGTCATGGCCAACTAACCCAACGCTCGCCTAGCAATACGCGCCTTGAGGGCTCCCGTCCGATGTGGGACGGGAGCCCTTTTGTCACCTGCCCTAAGCACAACGGCAGAGCATATTTGCGCGAGCCGCTCATCGGTAACGCGGGCTACCGTTCACCGATATGCAAACGCGGCCGATTCCGGCTACCGCTACGCTGTGCTGCGAATGTCCGCCCACGATGAGAGGAAGCACCATGTTGCTCGAGGGCAAGAAAGCAATCGTCACCGGAGGCACGCGCGGCATCGGCTATGCCATCGCCTGCCGTTTTATCGAGGAAGGCGCTGCCGTCACCGTCTTTGGCTCGCGCCAGGAGACTGCCGACGCGGCCGTTGAGAAGCTGGCAGCCGCCTATCCCGACGCAAAGGTCTGGGGCCGCTCCTGCGACCTCACCTCGCTCGAAGCCGTGACCGAGGCCTTTACCCAGGCCGCAGCCGACATGGGCGGCTTGGATACAGTCGTCAACAATGCCGGCATCTCCCAGCGCTCGCCCCTCCTTAACTACACGGCCGAGGAGTTCGCCCAAGTTATGGATCTCAACGTCGTCGCCGTCTTTAATGGTCACCAGGCTGCCGCCAAGATCATGACCGAGGCCGGCCACGGCGGCACCATCACCACCACGAGCTCGATGGTCGCCAAGTACGGTCAGCCCTCCGGCGTTGGCTATCCCACGTCCAAGTTTGCCGTCAACGGTATGGTCCAGTCGCTCTCGCGCGAGCTCGCCCCCATGGGCATTCGCGTCAATGCCGTCGCACCCGGCGTGACCAAGACCGATATGGTCGCCAACCTGCCCGAAGAGGTCATCAAGCCCATCATCGCCACCATTCCGCTGGGTCGCATGGGCGAGCCCGAGGACGTCGCCAACGCCTTCGTTTTCCTAGCGAGCGACATGTCCTCCTATGTCACGGGCGCCGTGCTCCCCGTCGACGGAGCCGCCCGCTCCTAAAGGTCGCAAGCCACGACTTCGAACCTCAACGAGGCCCAACGCAAAAGGCGCGCTGTCTGCATCAACCGCAGGCAGCGCGCCTTGTTCTGCCTGCAGGGGAAGCTGCGTCCCGATATTTCAGCTCAGAACGGGGCGCAGCTTCCCTCAGGGCTTTCTTTCGGAAACTATGTCCCACTCTGGACGCGGATTCTGGGATGCATTTTCCGCGACGGCGTTGGCTACCTGCCGTCGTCGTCCTGGGCTTCATCGCGCGCATAGAGCTCCAGCATGCGGCGGCGGTATTCGCGCACGGCGAGCTTGGCGCGCTCCAGGCGGCGACGCTCGCGCGGGGTCAGCTCGGACGGGTCAACCTCATCACCATAGGTCTTATCGGCAAGAAGATGCGCCGCGTCCACGATGCGGGCATCGATGTGGCCGCTCGCTGCCTCGGCGGAAAGACGCTCGGCAATCGTATCGAGCGTAGGCAGGCCCTCGAATACGCGACCATGGCCATGCGATGTCAACAGCTCGTGCTCGCGTGCGAGCAGGCTTGCCAAATCGTGATGAGCACGCAGGATGTCGAGCGCATCGGATGGATGCTCGGCAACTTCTGCCACGGCGGCAACCGGCGCAGCATCCACCACGCGGTAGAAGAGCTGCGCGAGCAGCGGCATCAAGAACACTGTGATGGCACCGGCGGCAACCATGACCGACGCAATATCTTGCGACAGCGCGCCCGCGTTGACGGCAACACTCGTCACGGCAACGATGATCGGCAGGGCCGTGGTGCAGTACAGGGCCACGGTAATACGACCATACGCCGACACATCGCGCGTCGCAGGACAAATGCTCATAGAGATGAGAATGGGCACGGCGCGAATGATCAGCAACGCCACGATAAAGCCTGCGAGCAGCCCGGGGCGCGACGCCACGGCCGTCAGGTCGATCTTTGCGCCCGATACGGTAAAGAATACCGGAATCAAAAAGCCGTAGGCCAGGCCATCGAGCTTGGTCTCGAGCGTATGGTTGCCCTCGGGGATGATATAGCGCAGGACAAAGCCGGCGGCAAAAGAACCCAACACGATGTCGAGATCAAAGACGGCCGAGAACGCCACGAGTGTGACCAGGATGAGCACCGTCAGGCGCACGAAGGTCTGCGACGTGGTATCGGCGCGTTCCTCGACAAACGCAAAGAAGCGGCTGCCGACGCGCTTGGAGCGGCTTGGGACCACGGCCAGCAACACGCAAACCACCGCAAACAAGCCAAGGATTACGAGCGTTTGGATGCCAGTGCGGGCAGACAGCAGCACCGACATGGCGAGCACAGGGCCGAGCTCGCCCCAGGTGCCATACGCGAGAATCGAGTCGCCCACACGCGTGCCAGTGAGCGAGCGCTCACGCATGATGGGCACGAGCGTGCCGAGCGCCGTCGAAGTGAGGGCAAGCGTCACGGCGATACCGTCGAAATGACTGACTGAGAACCACGGGGTAAAGCGCACGGCAAGCCAGGCGATACCAAACGTGACGACCCACGTCGCCAAGCCGTAGCGCCCCTCGACGCCCGTGATGCTCTTGGGGTCGATCTCAAAGCCGGCAAGCAGGAACAAAAAGGCCAGGCCGAGCTCGGACACGAGCGAGACCTCGGCAT
>CAUEUQ010000069.1:0-10636 GCA_959021215.1 uncultured Collinsella sp.
CGTGCTACGCACGGCGGGGCTTTTTGTGCTGCGTCGATGCCCTGAGACGGACAAAACCAAGGCGTACTGCCCGCTGCGGATAGGTGGTGCACTTCCCTGCGTGCATTTTTGGGAGTATTCAACAAGCTCTTAAAAATGCATAACGTTGTGAATGGGCGGTAGTGATCCGCAGGCGCCCATCGACAGCCATTGTGGGCGGGCTATCGATGAGTGGAGGGGGTTGTTACTGAGTTTCTGCTTTGCGACGACCTGCAACACTGCTGTAACCGCGTCGTTTTGTCGTTCGTGATGGGGCCGTTGGGGCCCACGGTGCTGAATACTCCGTTTTTTGCACGGTCCAAGGTGGGGCACCCTGAGACGAAGCAAAAAGATGCCTCATTTCTATGCAAATACCAATAGGATTTATGCAAGATTGAGATTGTAAACCGTGCACGTGCACAAAACCGGTGCGGGGACGTCTGGAGGCGGCTCGGCTCCTGGGGCATTGCACGTGCAGAACGGTTAAAATCGGGACTCGGTCTTAGTTTTACTTGGAAGGATGCATATGACTTCTAATATTGATGCTTCTCTAGAGGAGACGCTCTCCTATATCGCAGGACAGCTTAAGACGCTGACTTCTATTGCCTCCCCTACCGGCTATACCCGTGCGGCGACTGATTATCTGATGGAGACCCTGCGCGATATGGGGTTTGGGCCTGAGCGTTCTAATAAGGGTAACGTGCTCGTTGAGCTTGGCGGCGAGGGCGAGCCGCTCGTACTGGCGAGCCATGTCGATACCCTAGGCGCCATGGTGCGTTCCATTAAGGACAATGGCCGCCTGCGCCCCACGACGCTCGGTGGGCATCAGTGGTCTACGGCCGATGGCGAGAACTGCACCGTCTACACGCGCGACGGCAATGTCTACACGGGCGTGGTTCTTAACACCGAGCCTTCGGCGCACGTGGCCGACGAGCCGGTCAAGACCATCGAGAAGAACATGGAAATCCTGCTCGATGAGAATGTCGACAGCAAGGACGATGTGCTTGAGCTGGGCATTCAGACCGGCGACATCATCGCTATGGATCCGCGTACCACGGTGACGGAGAGCGGCTACATCAAGAGCCGCTTCCTGGATGACAAGCTGTCGGCGTCGATTCTGCTGGGTCTGGCCCGCGCTGTTGCTGATGGCGAGGTGTCGCTTTCGCGCAAGGTGTCGCTGCTCTTTACCGTGTACGAGGAGGTCGGCCACGGCGGTGCTTTCGTGCCGGCCGACACGCGCGAGATGATCAGCGTTGACATGGGCTGCGTGGGCGACGACCTGGGCTGCACCGAGCGCATGGTGTCGATTTGCGCCAAGGATTCGGGTGGCCCCTACAACTACGATCTGGTGACCACGCTGTCCAATATCGCGCGCGAGCTTGAGCTCGATTATGCCATCGACGTGTACCCGCATTACGGCTCGGACGTCGAGGCCACGCTCTCTGCCGGCTACGACATCCGTCACGGCCTGATCGGCCCCGGCGTGTACGCGAGCCACAACTACGAGCGCAGCCACATCGACGGCGTGCGCAACACCTTCGAGCTCGTCCGCGCCTACGTACAGCGCTAGGGGAGCAGCTTGCGACTCTGTTGACCAATTGCTCTAAGGCCCGATTGCTCGGGCCTTTTTTCGCTTCAGTCTGTTTAGTATTATGCTGTATGTAGCTAATTAACTTTACGTTTAGAATACTTAACGAGGTGATGCGGCGTATGGATACATCTGAGTACTTGTCTATGGGTGATGCTGCCCGCCTGTTGGGCGTTACGAAAGACCGCATATCTCAGCTTGCCGCATCGGGAACGCTCGCGTGCGATATTGTGGGCGGACGGAAGATGGTTGAGTATGATTCTGCGGTCGCTTATCAAAAGGTCCGCAAACGTGGACGCCGTCCTGCGGCCGATGTGGGGCGCAAGTTTACGCTGATGTCCGCCGATTACGAGGTTGCACGTGTTTCGTTTGATCCGACGCGCGAGTTTTCCTTCGAAATCGCCGAGGTACTCGATGCGCAGAGGATGCCGTTTGGCACGTGCTCGAGCTCTTCTCCTACGGTGAATAAACGGGAGCTCAACGCGTGGTGGGGGCATCGGTCGGTACCCGATGTTCGCCCCGGGCTTATCTCGCGCTACCGCGAGCTGGGGATTGTCAACGGCACTGAGGTGCCGGTTCAGTGTCTGGGTCTCTCGCTTTCGGATTGTTATTGGCTGCGGCCGGCCGATTGCGGCGAACTCAAATGGCAAAACATCAATTACTTTGAGAACGAATTTGAGCGATCGGCGCCCGAAGAGCGTTCGGGTTGGCTGGAGGGCATCGGTCTTAAAAATCCCGACAACACATCCGAGGGCGAGCTTCCTAAATCGTGGATGATTCGCAACGGTGTTCGCGTTCTGGTCAAGGGGTGCGGCATGGACGACCAACGGCCCTTTAACGAGGCGGTTGCAACGGCTCTACATCGTCGCTTGCTGTCGGAGGGTGAGTTTGTTCCTTATACGGTTGAGCGGATGTTCGATGGCCCTGTGTGCCTGTGCGACGACTTTCTTGATGGCCGCGAGGAATACGTTCCGGCTGTTTACGTTAAGGGCGTACTTGGTAGCCAGCGGGGAAACTCGACATACGATCGATACTGTCGCTACCTTGGCAAGCATGGTGCCAATGAGGCCGCTGTGAGAAGGTCTATGTCGCAGATGATTGTCTGCGATGCCCTTTTGGCCAACAGCGACCGCCATTGGCGAAACTTCGGCATCATCCGTAATGTCGACACCCTGGAGATAAAACCTGCTCCGCTGTTCGATAGCGGCAACTGCCTGTGGTACAACGTGCCAACTGCTGTGCTCGCAGCTGGGGAGTTTGGGTTTTCCGCTAAGCCGTTTGGGCCCGACCCTTCCGTCCAGCTGGCGCTTGCGGACTCACTTGATTGGTTCGACTCATCGCGACTCGACGGATTTGTTGATGAAGCGATTGAGATTCTTTCGCAGAGCAAATGGGCCACGGCGGAGGGTCGACTCGAGGCCATTTGCCGCGGTCTGGAGCGTCGCGTTATCGAGGTTAGTGCCTCTGTTGAGGTGCTTCGACACATGCAGCGATAATCCCGCGGCTACCTGATAGCGCCGGTTACCGTGCCGCCGCCGAGGACGATGTCGCCGCGGTAGACTACAACGGCTTGGCCGGGGGCGATGGCTCGCTGCGGCTCGTCAAAAGTCAGCAGCATTTGCCCGTCTTCGCCGCGCGTAAGGGTCGCTGCCTGGTCCTTCTGACGGTAGCGGTACTTGGCGCCCACGCGAATGCCGCCGGCATCGAGCTCTGCCTCCACGCGGTCGGCAGGGGCGCTCCAGATCCAGTCGTCGGCCGTGAGTGCTGTGGCCGTCAGGTCCTCGGCCTCGCCCAGATGCACGGTGTTGTTGACGGCGTCGACGCCCGTTACATACACGGGATGCGCCATCGCGACGCCTAGGCCCTTGCGCTGGCCGATGGTGTAGCGCAGCGCGCCGTTGTGGCGCCCGACCACGCTGCCGTCGCGCCACACAATGTCGCCCGGTGCAGCGGGATGTCCGCAGCGGCACTCGATATAGCCCGCGTAGTCACCGTCTGGAATAAAGCAGATATCCTCGCTTTCGGCCTTCTTGGCGTTGATGAAGCCCTGTTCGGCGGCGATGCGGCGCACGTCGTGCTCCTTGTCCAGGCCTGCCAGCGGAAAGATTGTGCGTGCCAAGCGCTCCTGCGTAAGCGAATACAAAAAGTAGCTTTGGTCCTTCTTTGGGTCCTCGCCACGGTGCAGCTGCCAGGTGCCGTCGGACGTTTGGCTCGTTTTGGCGTAGTGACCTGTGGCGATGTAGTCGCAGCCCATATCGAGCGCTGCATCGAGCAACGCGCCAAACTTAATATGGCGGTTGCAGATGATGCACGGGTTGGGTGTCAACCCTTCCTGGTAGGCGGTCACGAAGCGCTCGATAACATTGCGGTCGAAGGTCTGCTGCAGGTCGAGCACATGGTGGGGTATCCCCAGGCGCTCGGCGACAGCCTTTGCGTCGGCGATGTCGCGGTCGACCTTACTCATGCCCGTGACGGGATCGGGCGCGGGGCAGGTGAGGCGCATGGTGGCGCCGACGCATTCGTAGCCCTGGCGCTTGAGCAGGTACGCGGTCACGCTGGAATCGACGCCGCCACTCATGGCGACGAGCACGCGCTTGTTGTGCATGGGGAGGTTCTCCTTGGTGGCATGTGGCCAAAAAAGAAAAGCGGCGCGGGAGGCTGGTTCCGCGCCGCAGACATTGTAGCAAGTTCGGGCGTCATATGGGACGCCCTGTTGGGATGAGCCCAGGCTGCCAGAAGAGAGGGAAGGCCGGCGTGCCTTGGACTCGTTCTAAGAACGAGAAGCTCTAGTCCTGGAAGAGTGCCGTGGACAGGTAGCGCTCGCCGGTGTCGGCGAGCAGGGCCACGATGGTCTTGCCCTCGTTCTCGGGGCGCTTGGCCAGCTGCAGCGCGGCCCACACGGCGGCGCCGGACGAAATGCCCACGAGCACGCCCTCCTTGTGGCCCACGGCACGGCCGGTCGCAAAGGCGTCGTCGTTCTCGACGGGGATGATCTCGTCATAGACCTGGGTGTCGAGGACGTCGGGCACAAAGCCGGCGCCGATACCTTGGATCTTGTGCGGGCCGGCCTGGCCCTTGGAGAGCACTGGGGAGGTAGCGGGCTCGACGGCGACGATCTGAATCTCGGGGTTCTGCTCCTTGAGGAACTCGCCCACGCCGGTCACAGTGCCGCCGGTGCCAACGCCGGCGACGAAGATGTCGACCTTGCCGTCGGTGTCATCCCAGATCTCGGGGCCGGTCGTGGCCTTGTGGATGGCGGGGTTGGCGGGGTTCACAAACTGGCCGGCGATGATGCTGTTGGGCGTCTCCTTCTGCAGTTCCTCGGCCTTGGCGATGGCGCCCTTCATGCCCTTGGAACCGTCGGTGAGCACGAGCTGTGCGCCATATGCCTGCATAAGCTTGCGGCGTTCGACGGACATAGTCTCGGGCATGGTGATGATCACCTTGTAGCCGCGAGCCGCCGCCACCGAGGCGATGCCGACGCCGGTGTTGCCGCTCGTGGGCTCGATGATGGTGTAGTCGCCGCCACGCACGAGCTTGCCGGCCTTCTCGGCCTCGTCAATCATGCTCTTGGCGACGCGGTCTTTAACGGACCCGGCGGGGTTGAAGTATTCCAGTTTGACGAGCACGCGGGCCTTGAGGTCCTCGTCGGCCTCAAAGTGGGTGAGCTCCAGAAGCGGGGTGTGGCCGATAAGCTGATCGATGGACGTGTAAACATTGCTCATGGTGAACCTCCAAAGTGTTCAAATGACTGGATACCGTGTGGTTTTACGGTGTGTGTAGCAGCGAAACCCACAAACCGTATAGGTTGTTCGTTTTGCTGTTGGCAAGCATAGTAGACACTAAAGCCTAGTAACGCAATAGGAAATAGAAGATTATTACGAGTCGATTAACCATCTTGACCGGAACGGGTATTTTCAAAACCAATTTTTCGGCTAGAATTTCTACGGACTAAATGACCGAAAGGCAGCACTATACATGTTGGTTTCTACTAAGGGCAGATATGCCCTGCGCGTTATGGTCGATCTGGCCGAGCACCAGGCGGCCGGTCGCATCCCGCTCAAAGAGATCGCGGCGCGACAGGGGATTTCCGAGAAATATCTCGAGAACATCTTGGCTACGCTCGTGCGCGCCAACATGCTCTCGGGCATGCGCGGCAAGGGCGGCGGCTACGTGCTTACGCGCCCGCCCGAGCAGTATACGGTGGGCGAGATCCTGCGCCTGACCGAGGGCAGCTTGGCGCCGGTCGCATGCCTGGACGGCGACTGCAAGGGCTGTTCGCGTTCGGACGAGTGCCCCACGCTCGACGTGTGGAAGAACCTGGACAAGCTCATCAACGACTACCTCGACGGTGTGACGCTTGATCAACTTGTCGCTCCCAACCATGGCTACGACTACGTCATCTAACCCATACCCGCCATTTGGGGACGGAGCGGAAATGGTAGATTCTCTCGCCCTTTGAGACTTGACAAATAAGAAGGCCGCCCATTTTTGCGATGGGCGGCCTTCGTTTTGGGTCGATATGACGGTTCGTATTGAACAGTTCTAGCCCTAGGCGATGCTATCGAGAATGCTGCGCATGATGGATACCAGGATGCTGCCCATAAAGGCCGATCCAAAGCCGGCAATGGAGATACCAGCGCCCAACAGATTGACCGACAGGTAGCTGGCCAGCTCGAGCATAAAGCTGTTGACTACGAGCTGAAAAATACCAAGCGTAATAATAGTGAGCGGCAGTGAGATGACCGTCAGGAACGGCTTGACGAGCGAATCGACGATGTTGAGGAACAGTCCCACAAAGGCGAAACAGACCCAGGCCTCGGCAAAACCGAAGGGTTGGATGCCGGGGACGAGGAACGTGGCGATCGCGATGGCGATCGAAGTAAAGAGCCAGTTAAGCATAAAGCGCATGGTAGGGGGTCCTTTCTTGCGCGGGGAGAGTTAGTGACGCGTGAAGCAGCTTGCCGTGGCGACTTGGACGGCTGCGCGAACGCGGGGCCTTGCCTGGATGCCCATTGTCGCAAATATTCGTGGAGCTTACGTGCGCATTCGATTTCAAAACGGCGTTCGTCCTGAAAAACGCGCCGCTGACAGAGAGTCTTGTCGCTTTAGTTTGGTGGTGTGCTACACTGCTACGGGCAAAAGCCACAGGCGTTGCCCTATTGCATAGAACGGGCGAACGATGCCCGATGTCAGTATCAACTTCGATGCCTTTTGGCGGGTTTGGCGGTGATCGATGAATATCGAGAACATGTTTGACAAGCCTGATGTCAAGCAGCTGGTCCACGCATTTAGCCTTTTGGACGACGAGAAGGATATCCAAGCGTTTTTGACCGATATCTGCACGCCGCGCGAGATTTGCGACCTTTCTCAGCGTTTGCAGGTTGCGCGCTATTTGGACGAGGGCGAGCCTTATGTTGAGGTTCAGGCCCGTACCGGCGCTTCGTCCACCACGGTGAGCCGCGTTTCAAAGGCGCTGAACGGCGAGTACGGTGGCTACCGCAAGATCCTCATTAAGTTGGAGGATGGCGAGTAGGCCAGCGACAACATTGAATTACGAAGAACCGTCCCTCCGGGGGCGGTTTTTTGATCCCTTGGGGACGGAGGAAAACGAATCACCGGGTTAGACTGACCCCCTCTGTGATCCATTTTCCTCCGTCCTCAAGGGATCAAATCTGTTGGCGTGGGGCAAATCTGTCCGCTTGGGCGGGTAGGATGGATGCATTGATTATTGCGAACAGTTTGAGCGGAGGACCATGCCTGTTCGAATCTATACCACCAATGCCGGCACGGATTTGAGCGATGCCGAGGCGGCGCTACTGGCCGACCTGGTTGCCCGCCACGGGCGCGCTGTTCTGTTGGCGCCAACATTTGCCGAGCTCGACCTGTGCCGCCATGATGCGGCGGAAGCCGGGGTTTCACTGGGTGTCGACTACAAGACGCCCACATCGTGGCTCAGCTCGCTGTGGGAGCTTATGGGCGATGGCCGCAGCTTTGTGGACAACCTTCAGCGCCAGATGCTGTTCTCGGACATGATCGACCGCCGCGACGACGCCGCTCTGCAGCCGCTTTCGCGCAGCCAGGGCACAGTGCGCATGCTCGCGCGCATGGCCCGCGACGTGTTGCCGGGCGTTGCGGGGACGGGTGCCGAACGATGCCGTGGCGACAACTGCCGGCCTGAGCCAAAAAGCGATGCCGAGGCTCGTGTGTTCGAGCTGTTGAGCGCCTATGCGAGCGGTTTGGACCGTCGAGATATGGTCGAGCCCTGCGAGGCAGCCGACATTATGGCCGGTGCCCTGGCCGATAGCCTGCCGGCGTGCGCCCGCGCCGTATGCGTGCGCGGTACCACGTCGTTTACGCACGGTCTACTCGAGCTGCTGTCTGCCGTGGCGAACAATGGGGGAGAGGTCGTCGTGCTGCTTGCCCGCGAGCAGGCGGCGATGCGCGAGGAGCTTGCCACGGCATTTGATGCCCGCGGTGTGCTGTTTGAGATCGCGCCGCTGGGGGAGGACGCCGTCGCGTCTGATGTCGCTTGCGGGGCCGCCGCTCAGCCTGCCTTTATTGAGGTCGCCGGCCCCCATGCCCGTGCTCATGTCTATGCGGACGCCATCGATAAGTTGGTGAAAGCGCACAAGGAGTCCAAGGCCGATAAAGCTACTGCAACGCCCGCCGACCCCGTGCGCGTGCTCGTCGTTTCTGCCCGGGCGCCCCAGCTGTTCGGCGAACTCGCTGCCCGTCTGGCGGCGCGTCACATTGCGGCCGAGACGACTGAGTTCACGGCGTTTTCCCAGTCCATCGCGGGCAGGCAGTTTACGGCGCTCGCCAACCTGATCGAGCGTATGAAAGCCGCCGACGAGGGCACCGCTTCCAAGACCGAGTGGTGGCCCGCTCCGGAGCTTACCGACTGGATTTATAGCCCGCTTTCGGGTGCCGACGCCGCGAGCGCCCGCGGCTTCGACAAGAACATACGCCTGTCGCGCAACAAGACCACTGCGGGCGTTAAGAGCCTGCTGCAGAGCGTCCAGGGTCAGGTGAGGGGCGCGCGCAAGGCGGCGAGCGACGAAAACTGGTTTAAGAACGTGCCGTGTGTGGTCTCGGACGTGTTCCAGGCGCTGTGGCGCGACAAACCCGTGACGGCGCTCAAGGCCATGCTCGCCGTTGCCGAGGCGCTGCCCGATCGCGCTCTAGGCGGCCTTGACGGCCAGGCCCGTCGCCAGGCAGAGACGGCTTTGCTGCGCCATGCCATCGACATCCTTATGAACGATGCTCGCGCACTCGACGTGTCGCAGGCCGCGACCGTGCCGGTTCTCGACGGCGTTCGAACCAAGGTGGACAAGCGCAGTACCGCTTACGATTACGCGACCTACGAGGTCGATCGCACGCCACGGGCACAAGTGCGCTTCGTGTCGCTTGCCGATGCGTCGGTTTTGCGTCCTGGCGGCTACGATGCCGTGCTGTTTGCCGATGTCGACCTGGACAGCTATCCGCTTTCGCACGAAGAGGGCCCGCTTGCCACATTGACGGCCGAGCTGCGCCGCGACGGCGTGTCTTTGGAGCCCGCCGCCCTGCTGCGCGTGCGCTTTGGCCGTGCGATGCAGGCGGCGAGCGGTCCGGTCGCGCTCGCCCGCGTGACACACGATCGCCAGGCGCGCGAGTGCTACCCGGCAGCCGTATGGACCGAGCTGCGGGCACATGCCGAGGCCGCTGGCGCTGCCAAGCCCACGTGCGTAGGCGAGGGCGATATCATCGCCGACTTCGATCCCGCGGCAGGCGAAGGTCTCAAGCGCGAGCGCGTGACCTGTGAAGCCCCTCAGCATCTGAGTGCCGAGGCCGTGCCGTATTTGGTCCTGCGTCGCCGCGATGGCGAGGGCGAGAACGCGCCGCTCGTGCCGCGTCTGACGTCCGCCTCGCAGATTGAGGCGTACTCGACGTGCCCGCTGTGCTGGTTCGTGTCGTATCGCGTCAAGCCCCAGTCGATCGACGCGGGCTTTGGCAACATGGAGAAGGGCAACTTTGTCCACGACGTGCTGGAACACCTGCACGCCCGTCTGCCCCAGGAGGGCATGGAACGCGTGACACCCGAGAACCTGCCACGTGCTCAGGAGCTGCTGCGCGAGGTCTTTGACGAGACTTTGGCCGAGCATGCTTCCAAGCGTGGCAACGAGGGCCCGCTCGTGCCGCTCTCTCCGGTGGAGGAGCGCCAGGTGGCCGAGATTCTGCCGCAGCTGGAGGGCGTGCTTGCCTATGAAGCCGAGGCGCTGGCTCCTTTTGCTCCGCGCTACCTTGAGTTTGCCTTTAACGATCTTAACGTTGAGTATGCCGGCTGGCCGCTCGGTGGGCGCATCGACCGTGTGGACGTGGATGCCGAGAACCGCGCCGTCGTGATCGACTACAAGCATCGCACGGGCGTTGAGGAGTTTAAACTCGCCGACCCCACGGTGCGCGACGAGGAATCGGGCGAGGCCGCCATCGACGACCCGCGGTGGCTGCCGCCCCATACCCAGACGCTTATCTATGCGCAGGCCATGCGCCGGGCGCTGGATCTGGATACCCGTGCGGCGCTCTATTTTTCGACCAAGGGCGGCAAACCGGCGCTGCGAGGCGCGGCGAGTGCCGAGTTGCTCGAGGAAGAGCGTGGTGACGGTCGCATCCCGGGCCTCAAGAAGGGTTTCCCGGGCGAGGGCGGCAGCATGGACTTCGATGCCCTGCTCGACCGCGTGGAGACCGGCATTGCCGAGCGCCTGCGCGAGCTCGAGGCAGGTGACGTCGCCGCTGTCGACCCGACATCGGCGCAAGCCGCGCATGCGCGCTGTTCGTATAACCACCAAGGAACGTTTGTAAGGAGGGGCGTGTAGACCATGGATCTTTCGACTTTGATGCCGCAACAGCTGCAGATCGTCAAGACGCTCGACCGTCCGCTGTTTGTCTCGGCGGGCGCCGGTTCGGGCAAGACCTTTACCCTCACGCGCCGCATCGTCTACGCGCTCTCGCCCGAATCCGGTCCGTTCGTCGAGCATCTGGACCAGGTGC
>CAUEUQ010000070.1:0-10511 GCA_959021215.1 uncultured Collinsella sp.
TCGGCGCGCATCGCCAGCGATATCTGCGTGCACGAGGGCATCGACACCGTCGCGCTCTCGGGCGGCGTGTTCATGAACCGACTTCTGCTTCAGCTTCTCACCCGCGAGCTCAAAAGCGCGGGCCTTACTGTCCTTGTCCCCCACACCGTACCCGTCAATGACGGCTGCATCGCCTACGGTCAGGCGGCGGTCGCAAGCGCTCGTCTTGCGCAGATTGCATCACAGTAGCTCGCCCTCGCACGCCGCCGTCTCACAGGCGTAACGCGTTTGCCCGCGAACCCCGCGAGCGCTACCATCAACTGATGGATTATTGAGCGCCCGTCCAGCGCAAAGCGTATAAAAGGGGAACAATATGTGCCTTGCCGTTCCCGGTAAAGTGGTCAAACGCGACGACGACCTTAAGGCGACCGTCGACATGATGGGCATCGAGCGCCCCGTTTCGCTGCGCCTCGTGCCGACGGCGCAGGTCGGCGACTATATTCTCGTGCACGCCGGCTTTGGCATTCAGATTGTCGACGAGCAGGAAGCCCAGGAGACACTCGAGCTCGTCAATACCATGGCCGAGTTGGCCGAAGAAGACCAGCTCGCCACCAACCCGGCTGAGGCATACTAGTGGCGGCGGCGCAGCCGGTTCGCTCCGGTATCGACTTTTCGGCATTTCGCGACCCCAAGCTGGCTCGCGAGCTCATCGATCGTATTCATGAGCTTGTCGGCAACCGCAGCATCAACCTTATGGAAGTCTGCGGCACGCATACCGTAAGTATCGGCCGCTATGGCTTTCGTTCCATTATGCCGACGGGACTCAAGCTGCTGAGTGGCCCGGGCTGCCCGGTCTGCGTTACCGCCAACCGCGACATCGACCACGCAATCGCGCTCGCCAACATAGACGGCGCCATCATCACCACCTTTGGCGACATGATGCGCGTGCCCGGATCGTCTACCTCGCTCGCTGCGCAAAAGGCGGCAGGGCGCGACATCCGCATCGTCTACTCACCGCTCGACGCACTCGACATCGCCGAGCAAAACCCCGACCGCCCGGTCATCTTTATGGGCGTGGGCTTTGAGACCACCACTCCTACCATCGCCGCCGCCATCCTAGAGGCAGACGCACGCGGGCTGCAGAACTTCTCGGTCTACTGCGCCCATAAGACCACGCCGCCGGCGCTGCGCGCCATCGCCAACGATCCCGAGACCACTATCGACGGGTTTATCCTGCCGGGTCACGTCGCCACCATCACGGGCTTGACGCCCTTTGGCTTTTTGGTCGACGAGTTTAAGACCCCAGGCGTGGTAACGGGATTTGAACCGGTCGACATCTTGCAGGGCATCTGTATGCTGGTCCAGATGGTTGTCGAGAACAAGCCGGCGATCGACAACGCCTACCGCCGTGGCGTCAACGCAGACGGTAACCCCGTGGCGCGCCAGCTGGTCGAGCAGGTGTTTGAGCCATGCGACACCACGTGGCGCGGGCTGGGGCCGATTGCCAACTCGGGCCTTTCCATCCGCCCCGAGCTCTCGCGCTTTGATGCCCGCACCCGCCATGACGTGCCCATCGAGCCGACGGTCGAGCCACGCGGATGCCGCTGCGGTGACGTGTTGCGCGGAGCCATTACGCCGAGCGACTGCCCTCTGTTCGGCCACGCTTGTACACCCGAGCATCCCATCGGCCCCTGCATGGTGAGCTCCGAGGGCAGCTGCGCGGCTTACCACCGCTACCGCAACTAGCCCGAACGCACCCGCACACCGACACCACCCACGATTGGAGTTTTCGATATGTCCCATAGCGTCACCGATAGCACTGTCCTGCTGGGCCACGGCTCCGGCGGCCAGATGATGAAGCGCATTATCGATGAGGTCTTTCTGGATGCCTTTGGATCGCCCGAGCTGCTTGCGGGCAACGATGCCGGCGTCGCCGCGCTGCCCGCAAGCGGGCGAATCGCCATGTCGACCGACAGCTTTGTGGTAACGCCGCAGTTCTTCCCCGGCGGCAATATCGGCCGTCTCGCCGTATGCGGAACCGTCAACGACGTCGCGACCTCGGGCGCTAACGTGCGCTACCTCTCATGCGGTTTTATCCTCGAAGAGGGCTATCCCATGGACAAGCTGCGCCAGATTGTGCAGACCATGGCCGAAACGGCACATGAGGCAGGCGTGAAGATTATCACCGGCGACACCAAGGTGGTCGAGCGTGGCGGTGCCGACGGCGTCTACATCAATACCGCCGGCGTGGGCGAAGTGCCCGCGGGCGTAGTGCTCAGCGGTGCAAACTGTCGGCCCGGCGACGCCATCCTGGTATCGGGTACGCTCGGCGACCACGGCATCGCCATCATGAGCCAGCGCGAGGGCTTGGCGTTTTCGAGCAACATCGAAAGCGACGCTGCGCCGCTCAATCATCTGATTGCCGACGTGCTCGCCGCCGCCCCCGACACCCGCTGCTTCCGCGACCCCACGCGCGGCGGCCTGGCATCCACGCTCAACGAGTTTGCCCAGGCCAGCAGCGTTGCCATGGAGATCGACGAGGATGCCGTGCCCGTGCGCCCCGACGTGCAAGCGGCATGCGAGATGCTCGGCTACGACGTTCTGCAGGTGGCAAACGAGGGCAAGATGGTCGCCGTGGTGCCGGCTGAGCAGGCCGATGCCGCGCTGGCGGCCATGCGCGCCGCCCGCTACGGCGAGAACGCCGCCATCATCGGTCGCGTGCTGCCGCTTGCCGAGGGCGCTCGGCCCGCCGTGCGCGTACGCACCGGCTGGGGCTCGACCCGCATCCTCGACATGCTCGTGGGAGAGCAGCTACCGAGAATTTGCTAACGGCAAATTCGCACGGTCGGCGCGATGTAGCTTGATATCCCTAGAGATGTTCAGATTCCAAGCGCGCCCAACGCGGAAGCCCAGTATTATGAGGTGCGTTTTGAAACCCAATGACGGGAGCTTTCATGGCAGCAGCTTTTTCCCATGTGATTTTTGATTTAGACGGCACCATCCTCAACACGATCGAGGACCTGGCGGCCGCCGGCAACCATACCTGCGAGGCGCACGGCTGGCCCACGTTTGCCGTCGACGAATACCGCTACAAGGTGGGAAACGGCATGCTCAAGCTGGTCGAGCGCTTTATGCCCGCCGAGTATGCGGGCGACGGCCGCATGTTTGAGCAAACGCTTGCCGAGTTTAGAGCTTATTACGGCGAGCACAAGGAGGACCACACCGCCCCCTATGCCGGCACGATCGAGATGCTCGACCGCTTGCGCGCCGCGGGCGTGCAGCTTGCCGTGCTCACTAACAAGGACCACGTCTCGGCGGCTCCGCTTATCGAGGAATACTTTGGCCCCGATCGCTTTGCGCTGGTGCAGGGCCGTGTCGATGCGTTTCCGCCCAAGCCCGAGGCACCCGTCACGCTGCATGTGATGAAGGAGCTGGGCGCCGATCCGGCAACCACGCTCTATGTGGGCGATTCCAATGTCGATATCCTAACCGGCCACAACGCCGGCCTTAAGAGCGCGGGCGTCAGCTGGGGTTTCCGCGGCCGCGCAGAGCTGGAAGCGGCCGGCGCCGACTACGTGGTGGACACCCAGGCAGAGCTCGCAGCACTGGTGCTGGGCGAATAGCGGAGCCGCCGCTTAACGTAGCTGCGACAATTCTTCCACGCGGAAAGCGCATCCCGTTTTGGAGCTCCGGAATGGGGTGCGCTTTCCGTTTGAGGCGCGTCAGGGAAACCGCATCCCGTTTCAGAGCAATATTCCGGGTCGCGCTTTCCGCTACCCGACCCATCTGGAAACCGCAACCCATTATTCGCCCAAAAACCGGCTCGCATTTTCCCGAGCATTCGATGCAGCGCTGGTGCAAGGAGTGTCCCCAACTGCCGGCAGAAAAGGAACGTCCCCAAGTGCCGCAAGAGTGTCCCTTTTGACTAGTCATTTAAGAACGTCCCCAATGACTAACTCCAGCGATGGCAACGGCACAGGTAGAGGACGGACAGCGAAAACGCCCCTAAGCGAGCAAGGTGACGTGAAATGAAAGGGCGCTGACCTTTTGGTCGCGCCCTTGAAATTGAACGTCAGATTGCCGCTTAGGGGCGTTTGCAGCGTCGAGCAGTTGCGGCGTTTGGTAAAACGCCGCAACGAACTAGCTCATCATGGCATTCATCATCTCGTTGGTTGCGGAATCGTCGGCAGACCACTCGCCGTCGTCATTGCAGGAATACTTGAAGGTGACCTTGGTGTCCTTGGTCTTAGCAGCCTTGGTCACATCGACCATAACCTGACCGGCCATCTTGTACAACTCGTCATCGGAAGGCATCGAATCGAGCGCAGCGACCTTCTCCTGGTACTGGGTGGCAAAATCCTCAACGATCTGGTTCATGGACTTGCAGGTAATGGTGACCTCGGCAGTCGCGGTGCCCTTGTCCTCGTCGACCGTCACGTCGCCGATCTTGTAGTCAAAGCCCTCGAGATAGCTCTTGGCGTACTCCTTGGGATCGATGCCCAGCTGCTCGAACTCGTCGCCCGAAGCCTCTTCCAGGCCGGCGAGGAAGTCGTCGCCACCGTTCTTGACCTCGTCAAACTGCGTCGTAAGATCCTCGGTGATGAGCTCCTCAACCGAAGGACCTCCGCAGCCGGAAAGCACAACCACGCACGCGACCAGAACAGCCATCAGGGGCACAAGCAGCAGCTTCTTTTTCATGAGATTCCTCCCAACAAGCGGCACCGCGCTTCCCGACGCGGCGCACGTCGTAACAATAAGGCCATACTAGCCGCTAACGAACACCCCCGGCAAAGCAAAGGCGCAGTCGGCTCGATTTAACGTCCGAACGGTTTACCGGTCCGCCCAACGCGCAATAAAACGTTCCGCCGCATTGTAATAAAAAAGGGTGGTCGAACGATTCGACCACCCCAAAACACCCTTATGTTGCCGCAGCTTACTTGCGGACGACCTTAACGATGACATCGCCGGCGGCGACAGCGGAGTCAGCCTCGACGGCGAGCTCGACGTCGGCGAACTCGGCGGTGTTGGACACAGCCACGACGACGCAGTCCTTGTAGCCGGCAGCGGCAATCTTGGCGCGGTCGATCTTGAGCATGGGCTGGCCAGCCTTAACGACATCGTCGGCCTTGACGAAGCCCTCGAAGCCGTCACCGTTCATGTTGACGGTATCGACGCCAACGTGCACCAAAACCTCGATGCCGCTATCGGACTGCAGGCCCACGGCGTGACCCATGGTGACGGTCACCTTGCCGTCGCAGGGAGCGTAGACCAGATCGTCCTCGGGCCACACGGCGCAGCCCTTGCCCAGCACCTCGCCGCTAAAGACGGGATCGGGCACGTCGGCCATCTTGATGACCTTGCCCTTGACGGGCGAGCACAGCACGTCGGCGCCGGCAGAAGTAGAGATGGAGGCAGGAGCAGCGGCAGCCGCGGGCTCAGCCTTCTTCTTGAACATGTCAAACAGACCCATACGTTTTCTCCTCTTGATTAAGCGCAACGTTATGCGCATGCCTATAGTGATTATAGTGCCAAATGATCAAATTGCTAAGGTGAGGGCTCGAATCGAGAGCCCTTCCCGGTAGTACTCGTGGGATGAGTATCTCCTTTGCATCGCGGGTCGATAAGCTGAGTATCGCCTGCGCAGGTTATGGAGCGCATGGAGGGGCTCTACCAGACCACGCTGGCCGAAACGCAGGAGCTGCTCGACCCCACGCAACTTGACCACGCCGCCAAGTTCATCGCGAACGCCCGACAGGTCGACATCTACACAGACTCGCACAACCTCTATCCAGCGGGAATGTTCCGCGATCGCCTGCTCTCCGCCGGTAAAAGCGCGACGTGCCACGACGGTGTCGAGGCCCAGGTGCGAACGGCGCTCGCCTCGGGTCCCGACCATGCGGCAATCGTCATCTCCTACAGCGGCCTTGCCCCCAACCTCAAGGATATCCTGTCGATCCTCAGCAGCCGACATGTCCCGGTCATTGTCATCGGCACGCCTTATTGCGCGCGCCTACACCCCGGTTTTACCGCCTACCTTACGGTGAGTGACCACGAGAGCATGACGCATCGCATCACGCAGTTCGCCAGCCACATCGCCGTGCAATACGTACTCGATTCGCTCTACAGCAGCTACTTCGCCAAAGACTACGCCCGCTGCTCCGAGTTCCTAGAGCGCTCATTCCCCTACACCCGCCTCCCGGGGCTTAAGTAGCGACGAGCGTGGTTCTCGGACGCTTATCTAACGAGAGCAAGTAGTCATTTAAGAACGTCCCCAATGACTACCCATCCGGAGCAAGGCAACACCGCAGGTAGAGGACGGACAGCGAGCGACGTCCAGGGCGAACAAGTTGGCATGAAAAAGGCGAGGCATTGACCCTCTGGTCATGCCTCGCCTTTTGAATGGCAAATTGTCGCCCTGGGCGGCGCGCAGCGTCGGCCGGTTACGGCGTTTGGTAAAACGCCGTAACTACTCTCGGGCTCCGTACTGCTCGTAGTAGGCGTCGATGGCGGCCTTGAGCTCGTCATCGATGACGACCTTGCCGTCGATCTCGTGGTTGTAGAGGGTCTCGACGACCTCGGCCATGGAAACGATGCTCGCGACGGGGAAACCGTACTTTGCCTCAATCTCCTTCTGCGCGGTGGTCACGCCGCCCTTGCCGACCTCCATGCGGTTGAGGGACACGATCAGGCCCTTGATCTCAACATCGGCAGCAGCCTTAACCTTGGGATAGGTCTCGTCGATGGACTTGCCGCTGGTGGTGACGTCCTCGACCATGACCACGCGGTCGCCGTCCTTGGGCTCATAACCCAACAGGTTGCCCTTATCGGCACCGTGGTCCTTGGCCTCCTTGCGGTCGCAGCAGTACTTGACCTCCTTGCCGTACAGCTCGTGGTAGGCAATCGCGGTCACGACGGCCAGGGGAATGCCCTTGTAGGCCGGCCCAAACAGCACGTCAAAGTCGTCGCCAAAGTTATCGTGGATGGCCTGGGCGTAATACTCGCCCAGCTTCTTGAGCTGGTAGCCCGTCACGTAAGCACCGGCGTTCATAAAGAACGGGGACTGACGGCCGCTCTTGAGCGTAAAGCTGCCGAACTTAAGGACGTCGGACTCGACCATAAACTTGATGAACTCTTGCTTGTAAGCCTCCATGCGGGCTCCTCTCGTAATCGCGTACGTGCCTTCCAGTTTAGCGCAGGCGAAGCGTAGATGCGGGCGCGCTTTGGGGCCACGGCATTCTGTAAAGGCTTTGTCAGAGGGAATGGTTTTCCGAACAATGGGGTTGACATGTCAAACCCCCTCATCAAGAATACGGGCGGATTAAAAAGGGGTACGAGATACCCAAAGCGCGCTGCGCCCGGCCTTAAGGAGGTGTGCCATGGAAGGCAGTCCTAGTCGAAAAACCTGCATGTCGCCCTCGGCACGCCGCGAGGACTCCGCACACGCATAACCACCAACAACAGATCGTCAAAACCACCACAAAGGTGCCTGTCCCCTTTGTGGTGGTTCGTAAGCTTGACGTGAGCGACATCTAGGTTTTTTGCAATTCAATACGACACGTACGCTAACTCCCTTCAACAAGGAGGACCCCATGCTGATGCTCAAAACCGCCACGGTTCTCGAAGCCATCTCCAAGCGCCGCCGCACGGCACGCCCTGCCGCTCACATCGGCCTGTCCAAGAACACCATATTCGCCACCACCCATAGTGCCGATGACGCTCTCGTACTGCTTGACGCCACGGCAAACGGCCTCACCGCCGAACAGGCAACCGAGCGCCTGAACGCCGTCGGCCCCAACACCATCGAGGCAACGACCAAAACGCTCGCCCGCCGCATCGCCGACGCGTTCATCGATCCCTTCGCCGGCATCCTCGCCGCGCTTGCGCTGGTCTCGCTCTACATCGATGTGCTCGCCGTGCCCGAGCCGCAGCGCGACCCCTCCACGGTCATCGTCATCGGCATCATGCTGCTGGTATCGGGCGGTATGAAGTTTATCCAGGAAGCCCGCAGCGGCAATGCGGCCGAGGCCCTCAAGGACCTGGTCTCCAACACTTGCACCGCCCTGCGCGACGGCGAGCGCATCGAGATCCCCTTCGACGAGCTCGTCCCCGGCGATGTAATCCGTCTCTCTGCCGGCGATATGGTGCCGGCAGATGCCCGCATCATCACCGCGCGCGACCTGTTTGTGATCGAGTCCGCACTCACCGGCGAGAGCGAGGCCGTCGAGAAGACCACCGCCGTCACCGTCGTCGAGGGCGCCGACGGCTCCGCACTGCCACTCTCTGCCTGCAAGAACATCGTCTTTACCGGCACCTCCGTGCAAAACGGCGCCGCCATGGCGCTTGTCGTTGCCACCGGCTCGGACACCTACCTGGGCGGCATCGCCAAGATGCTCAACGGGCGCGGCGAAAAGAGCGCGTTTGACCGCGGCGTCTCGAGCGTCTCCATGCTGCTGGTGCGCCTGATGCTCGTTATGGCGCCGGCCGTCTTTGCCATCAACGCCGCCACCAAGGGCAACGTCATCGACGCGCTGCTGTTCGCCACGAGCGTGGCCGTGGGCATCACGCCGCAGATGCTTCCCGTCATCGTGACCACGAGCCTGTCGCAGGGCGCCAAGGACCTCGCCCGTCGCCAGGTTATCGTCAAGGAGCTGCCGGCGATCCAAAACCTGGGTGCCATGGATGTCCTGTGCTGCGACAAGACCGGCACCCTCACCGAAGACCGCATCGTGCTCGAGCGCTACCTCAACACCGATGGCAACGAGGACGCGCGCGTGCTGCGCCATGCGTTTTTGAACAGCTTCTTTCAGACCGGCCTCAAAAATCTTATCGACCTGGCCGTAATCGACCGTGCCGATGTGACACCCTCGACCGTCGCACCCGATTCCATGCTGGGCCAGAGCCTGCGCGACCGCTACACCAAGGTCGACGAGGTTCCCTTCGATTTCTCGCGCCGTCGCCTGAGCGTAGTTGTCGCCGACGCCCAAGGCAAAACCCAGATGGTTACCAAGGGCGCCGCCGAGGAAATGCTCGAGATCTGCTCCTTTGTCGAGATCGATGGCATCGCTCAGCCGCTCACCGACGAGAAGCTCGCCCAGATTCGCAAGCAGATCGCCGGACTTAACGCCGAGGGCCTACGCGTAATTGCCGTGGCGCAGAAGACCAATCCGCGCTGCGTGGGCGAGTTTGGCATCGCCGACGAGTGCGACATGGTGCTGATGGGCTTTTTGGCCTTCCTCGATCCGCCCAAAGCAAGTGCCGCGGGCGCCGTCGCCACCCTCGAGGCCAAGGGCGTGGCGGTCAAGGTCCTAACCGGCGACAACGACCGCGTCGCCGCCACCGTCTGCGAGCAGATTGGTATCGATGCGAGCAACGTCTTGCTCGGCTCCGAGATCGATGCGCTCGATGACGCCGAACTTGCCGAGCGCGCCGAGAAAACCCACCTCTTCGCCAAGCTCTCGCCGCTGCAGAAGGCGCGCCTGGTACGTGTCATGCGCGAGATGCTCGGCCACACCGTGGGCTTTATGGGCGACGGCATCAACGACGCCGCCGCCATGCGTGCGAGCGATTGCGGCATCTCGGTCGATTCGGCCGTCGATATTGCCAAGGAATCCGCCGATATCATCTTGCTTCAGAAGGACCTGGGCGTGCTCGAGCGCGGCATCATCGAAGGCCGCCGCACTTACGGCAACCTGCTCAAGTACCTCAAGACCACGGTGAGCTCCAACTTTGGCAATGTGCTGTCCGTGACCGTCGCGAGCCTGTTCTTGCCGTTTTTGCCCATGAGCGCCCTGCAGCTGGTACTGCTGTCGCTGGTCTACGAGATCGTGTGCATCGCACTGCCGTGGGACACCGTCGATGACGCCTGGACTGCCCGCCCGCGTACCTGGGACGCCGCATCCATCAAGGGCTTTATGCTCGAGCTGGGCCCCGTGAGCTCGCTGTTTGACATCGTGACCTTCGCCGCGCTCTTCTTTGTCGTGTGCCCCGCCGCCGTGGACGCAAGCTGGTCCGAGCTTGCCGCCGCGGGCGACGTCGCGGGTATGGCGACCTTTGCTGCGCTCTTCCAGAGCGGCTGGTTTGTCGAGTCCATGTGGTCGCAGACACTCGTGGTCCACATGTTGCGCTCCCCGCATCTGCCGAGCCCGCGCGACCACGCCGCGCCCGCATTGTGCGTTCTTACCGTGCTGGGCCTGGCGCTCGTCACCTGGCTGCCGGCAAGCCCCATCGCCGATGCGCTCGGCCTCATGCCGCTGCCCGCGAGCTTTTTTGGGCTGCTCATTGGCATCGTTACCGCCTATATCGCGCTCACCCAGCTGGTAAAGCGCCGCTACATTGCCCGCCACGGCGAGCTGCTGTAGCAAGTAGACGGAAAACACCCTGCCAGCTGCCGTTGCCACTACCACAGCTGCCAACGCCGCTGCCGTTGCCTCTGCCGCCGCCGCAGTCTATCCCCCCAGCAGTTGCGGTGAAATAGTTCCTGTTTGGGGGTGCGGACGATTTCTTGGACCGCGCCTAGGCGTATCCAAGCTTCC
>CAUEUQ010000071.1:0-10441 GCA_959021215.1 uncultured Collinsella sp.
TGATGTTTGTTTACGTTTCCGCCTGCATTCAATGATATTCAGCTATCTATCATTCTTATTCACACTTACGTACCAGTTGAATGTGGATATAGACCACTTGCAGACGAGCAGGGCGTCAGTCCTATGACTTGTCAGCGTAAGAAGTAGGTAAAGATACCGTTCACGCGATACGTTCGTGCCAGCGGTCGACTAAATTGAGACAATAGTGAAAAGTGTTAGGCTACCGTCCTCTACGGGGACTGAACGGACAGATGCATATGCCGAGCAAAATCGAAAAGAAGCAAGCCGCCGCAAAGCTGCGCAAGCCGCCGCGCGACTTCTCGTACACGCAAAACCGAGAGCTTAGCTGGCTGCGCTTTGACAACCGCGTGCTTGACGAAGCCTTCGATGAGACCGTTCCGCTGTTCGAGCGTCTAAAGTTCGTGTCGATTTTCGAGTCTAACCTCGACGAGTTTCTCATGGTGCGCGTGGGCGGCCTGTCCGATCTGGCAGAGCTCAAAAAACAACCTGTCGACAACAAGAGCAATATGACCGCCTCCGAACAGGTCGATGCTGTCATGGCCGAAATGCCCGGGCTCCTTACCCGTTGGGAGTCCATCTTTAAGAGCATCGAGGGCAAGCTCGACACCTTGGGCGTTCACCGCGCCCGCATCGATTCGCTTACGCCCGAGGAGCGCACCTTTGTAACCCGCTACTTCCAGGCCTACGTGTCGCCGGTCATCTCGCCGCTGGTCATCGATCCTCGCCACCCCTTCCCCAACCTGCGCAATGGCGCGCTCTATCTGGCCTGTGGTCTGGACGGCGCCACCGACGAGGAGAGCCTGCTGGGCCTTATCGAGATTCCCGCCTCGATGAACCGCGTGGTCGAGATCCCCTCGCCCACCGGCACCTACTCCTACATCTTGCTCGAGGACGTCATCCTCGCCTGCCTGGACAGCTGCTTTGGCTCCTATAAGCCGCTGGATCGTGCGCTGATCCGCGTCACCCGCAACGCCGACATCGATCCGGACGGCGAGGGCGTCGAAGAGGAAGAGGACTACCGCCAGCACATGAAGCGTATTCTCAAGAAGCGCCTGCGCCTACAGCCGGTAGTGCTCGCGGTCTCGGGGTCGCTCGAGAAGGCAACGCTCAAGACCATCCGCAAGGCGCTCGAGCTTTCGCGCCGCTCTGTCTTTACCTGCGATATCCCGCTCGACCTGGGCTACGTCTTTGGCATTGAGGGCAAGATTCCCGAGCACCTGCGCAACGAGCTGCTCTTTACGCCGTTTAGGCCGCAGCCCAATCCCACCATCGACATGACCCGCTCCATCCGCGAGCAGGTGCTGCAGGGCGACAAGCTGCTCTTTTATCCCTACGAGGCCATGAACCCCTTCCTGGATCTGGTGCACGAGGCCGCCTACGACCCCGAGTGCATCTCGCTGCGCATCACGCTCTACCGCGTGGCCAAGCAGAGCCGCCTGTGCGAGTCGCTGATCGATGCTGCCGAGAACGGCAAAGAGGTCACGGTGCTCATGGAACTTCGTGCCCGCTTTGACGAGCAGAACAACATCGAGTGGGCCGAGCGCCTGGAAGAGGCCGGCTGCACCGTCATCTATGGTTCCGAGGGCTTTAAATGCCACTCAAAGATCTGCCAGCTCACCTATCGCGAGGGCATGGCGCTAACGCGCCTCACGCTTTTGGGCACCGGCAACTTTAACGAGAAGACGGCCAAACTCTACAGCGACTTTATGCTCATGACAGCCCATCCCGGCATCGGCGAGGACGCCAACCTGTTCTTCCGCAATCTGTCGCTGGGCAACCTGCGCGGCGACTACCGCTTCCTGGGTGTGGCGCCCGTCGGACTGAAACCGCTCATCATGCGCGGGCTTGACCGCGAGATCCAGCGCGCCCTTGCCGGCGAGCCCGCCCGCGTGTTCTTTAAGCTCAACTCGCTGACCGACCGCGAGGTTATCGACAAGATCGCCGAGGCATCGTGTGCCGGCGTGCGCGTAGACATGATCATCCGCGGCATCTCGTGCCTCAAGCCCGGTGTTCCGGGCAAGACCGAGAACGTGCATGTCCGCTCCATCGTCGGACGCTTTTTGGAGCACGCGCGCGTCTATGCTTTCGGCGTGGACTCGGACATGATTTACCTGAGCTCGGCAGACATGATGACGCGCAACACCGAGCACCGCGTGGAGATTGCCTTCCCCGTGCTCGACCCCACCTGCCGCGCCCTAGTGCACGAGTACATGGGCATGCAGCTGCGCGACAACGTGAAGGCCCGCAGCCTCACGAGCGACGGCACCTGGGTCCCCGTGGAGCGTGCAGAGGGTGAGAAACCCTTCAACTCGCAGGAAGCCCTGCTGGAGCGTGCCTATCGCAACGCCGAAGCCGCGCCCGAGCCCGTCATTGAGGCGGAACCTGCCCCCGAGGCCGAGCCGCAGCCAGTAGCACCCAAGGTCCAAGAGGTCCAGGCGACCGTCATTGAGCCCGAGCCTGCACCTGCACCTCAGCCCGATCCGCAGGTCATCAAGCCCGCACCCGAGACGAGCGCCCGTCGCGATAAGCCCGCCGGCAAGACCAAGGCCATCGAGCGCCATCGCCCCGGCCGCGTGCGCATGGGCCTGGGTCTGATCGGCCTGGGTCTTAAGACGCTCATTACAGGCAAGACGAAATAGTCGTTTGTAGAAGCAGTTTGTAGAAGCGCCCCGCATTTGAGGAAAGCCTCGGATGCGGGGCGCTTTTCCCTGCTACCATGGTGCGAACAACAACGCGAATGACAGGCAGGAATATGAAGCTCACTATAGAATCGATGACCTACGGCGCCGACGGGCTGGCGCACGCCGACAACGGCAAGGCCGTCTTTGTGCAGGGTGCCGTGGCAGGCGACACCGTCGAGGCCGAGGTCGTACAGGACGGCAAGTCATTCATGCGCGCCCGCACCACCGAGATTCTGGAGCCAAGCCCCAATCGCATTCAGCCTCCCTGCCCCTTCGTGGGCATCTGCGGCGGCTGCTCGTGGGGCAATCTCTCACGCACGGCACAGCTCGCCGCCAAGGAGCAAAACCTGCGCTCCACGCTCGAGCGCATCGGCAAGTTCGCTCCTGAGCTGGCAGATGAGTTGGTACAGCCCATCTGCCACACCAAGGACGACTGGGGCTACCGCAATAAAATCGAGCTCGAACCGACCGTCGTCAACGGTCGCGTGCGCCTTGGCATGCACGGTGTCGACCCCAGCAAAATCGTGACCGTCGATATGTGTCCGCTGTTCGATAAGCGCTTCCCGAAGGCACTCAAATCGGTCGTCGGCGCACTCAACTATCTAAGCGGCAGCCATGACTTGGGGCTCGAACGCGTGGGCATTCGCGCATCGCGCCGCACCAAGGCACTCGAGGTCGCACTCTGGACGCCCACAGGCTCTTTTCCGCGCTCGCAGGTCTCCCGCGTGCTGGCGGACGCCGCTCATCCTACGAGCATCGTACGCGTGATGAGCAAGGGCGAAAAGAAGGCCCGCCGTGTCTCCAAGGTCGAAATGCTCGCCGGAGAGGGCTCATGGACCGAGAATATCGCCGAGGATCAGATGCGCTTGTCTGCCCCGTCTTTTTTCCAGGTCAACACCAAGGGTGCCGAGATTTTGATCGATCTTGTCATGGAAGCGCTCGACCCGCAGGAAGACGAGCTTGCCGTGGACCTGTACTGCGGTGCCGGCACCTTTACCCTGCCGCTCGCCCGCCGCTGCGACTTTGTCGCTGCCGTCGAGGCCTACGGCCCCGCCGTGCGCGATCTACGCCGTAACCTGGAAATCAACAAGCTTGATAACGTCGACGTCATTGGCGGAGACGCGGTGCGCGAGTTCCCCGACCAGGATGCCGACATCTTGGTGGTCGACCCGCCGCGCGCAGGCCTCGCCCCCGAGGCGATCGGCCTTATCGCCAGCACGAGTGCCCGCGATGTCGCCTACGTGAGCTGCGACCCGGCCACCCTGGCGCGCGATCTCAAACGCTTTGTCGAAGAAGGCACCTTCTCCCCCGTAAAGATCACGCCAGTCGACCTGTTCCCACAAACCTTCCACTGCGAGACCGTCGTCCACCTTAGGCGCAACTAGCCGCTTAATCATTGCTCAGAAAATCATTGGGAAATCGAGCGTGGCAAGCGGAGGTCTTCGGGGTATAAGACGGCTAATTGTATGCCGCCTATGAAAGGAACCCTCATGCCCAGCGTTGCCGTTCTCGCCGCCGATGGCTTTGAAACTATTGAATGCTTGACCATGGTCGATGTCATGCGTCGCGGCGGCGTGCGTGCCACGCTCGTCTCGATCATGCCCACGCGCGAGGTCGTAAGCTCGCTGCAGATCCCCGTGACCTGCGATGCGCTCTTTGATGAGATCAACTTTGACGAGTACGACTGCGTCGTGCTGCCCGGCGGCCTGCCCGGTGCCACCAACCTGCGCGCAGATCAGCGCGTCTGCGACGTGGTCTGCGAGTTCGCCGCAACCAAGCACGTCGCCGCCATCTGCGCCGCCCCGTTTATCCTGGGCGAGCTCGACCTGCTCGAGGGGCGCCATGCCACGTGCTTCCCTGGCTTTGAGAAAAGCTTCCCCGAAGGCGCCTATACCGGCGAGAAGGTCACGCAAGACGGCAACATCATCACTGCCAGCGGCATGGCACAGTCCCTCCCCTTTGCATTGGAGCTGCTGCGCACGCTCGCCGGCGACAAGGCCGTCGAGAAGGTCGCCGAGGGCATCCAACTATGATTTTGGCTTCGCAATCGCCGCGCCGCATAGAGCTGATGCGCGAGGCAGGCTACAACATTCGCGTGATTCCCGCGGATATCGACGAAACGCCCTTTGATGGCGAGGCCCCGCTCACGCTTGTCGAGCGCTTGGCACGCGCCAAGGCGGCTGCCGTTGCTGCCGAGTATGCCGAGCCCAATGAGCTGACGGTCGCGGCCGACACCATCGTCACCTTTGACGGCAAGATTCTGGGCAAGCCGGCAACCGAGGACGAGGCGCGCACTATGCTCCGTGAGCTTTCGGGCCGCACGCACCAGGTCGCAACCGGCGTCTGCATCGTTAAGGCAGGCGATACGGCCGCCCCGCATGCCGCCGAAAGCCTGTCCTTTGTCGATGTGACCGACGTGACGTTCTACGAGCTCACCGACGAGCAGATCGAGCACTACGTCGCCTCGGGTGAGCCCATGGACAAGGCCGGCGCCTACGGCATTCAGGGCACAGGAGGACGCATGCTCGTGCACGATATTTCGGGCGACTTCTATAACGTGGTGGGCCTACCCATCGCCCGCGTCGCGCGCGCGATTCAAAAACTCTCGTAATTGCATCTGGCGCTGGGTATCCCCCGGCGCCTACAATTTTGGCGTACCGTACGGATCCCGACCGGGCACAAGGCGCGGCGGAAAACCGATAGGAGTTAAACATGGATACACTGCTCGAGGCCATTGACGTCTGCGATGTCGATGGCTTTTGCTATGGCAACTATACGGACGAGGAGGCCGGCACCGGTTGCACCGTAATCGTGGCACCCGAGGGCGCCACCGGCGGTGTTGACGTTCGCGGCGGTGCTCCCGCTTCGCGCGAAACCGACCTGCTGCGACCTGAGAACACCGTCGACAAGGTCCACGCCGTCTGCCTTTCGGGCGGATCGGCCTTTGGCCTCGAGGCTGCAAGCGGCGTCGCTCGCGAGCTTGAGAGCCGCGGCATCGGCCTTCCCGTCGGCCCCACGCAGGTGCCTATCGTGTGCTCCAGCTGCATCTTCGACCTTGCCTTTGGCGACCCCACCGTGCGCCCCGACATTGAGGCCGGCATCGCCGCCGTGTGCGAAGCACTCGACCACACCCCCACCAAGCTCGAACAGGGCAACGTAGGCGCCGGCACGGGCGCCACCGTGGGTAAGCTCATGGGGCCCGCCACCTGCATGAAGGCCGGCCTTGGAGCTGCCGCCGTGGCACTCGGCCCCATCAAGGTGGGCGCCGTGGTCTCGGTCAACGCCTGCGGCAACGTTGTCGACCCCTTCACCGGCGAGTGGGTCGCCGGTATGCGCGCCGCGGCCGATAGCGACCAGATCGTCGACATGGAACTCGCAGCCTTTGCCGCCGCCGGATCCATGCAGATGCCGCTCGACCGCACCAACACCACCATCAGCTGCATCGTCACCAACGTGGAACTCACTAAGGCACAAGCCACCAAGGTCTCCCAGATGGCCGCAGACGCCTACGCACACGCCATCCGTCCCACGCACACCACCAACGACGGCGACACCATCTACACCCTCGCCAGCGGCAAACTGGGCGCCCAGGCAAGCGCCGCCGTTCCCCTAGACCTGCTGGGCATGCTCGCCGTAAGGGCCTTGGAAACCGCCATCGTAAACGGAGCCAAAACCGCCAAAACCTCCCACGGCATCCCCGGCGCCGCGAAGTAGCCTAACCTGACCGGTTGCCCGGTGGGGCTTGGTTATGTTTGCTGCTCTACAGTCCTGGCTCGCACGAAGAGCACATTAAGTGCTCTTCGGCTCGTGCGGAACTCGCGACAAACATAACCAAGCCCCACCGGGCAACCTACTCAACAAGATCCCTTTCAGCCCAGGCCCCTGTGTACCGCGCGTCCAAGATCTTCAAATTCAGACAGTCTGACAATCGATTCTTATAGCAGAGGCCCCTTGGCCTTTAGTTTGATACAAGTTCCGCACGAGCCGGAAAGCACTTAATGTGCTTTCCGTGCGAGCAGGACTGTTCGCAGTAGCAAACTAAAGGCCAAGGGGCCCAGTCAACCTATCAGCAGCGATTACTCAGCAGTTAGTTGAATTTGAAGATTTTTGAGGCAAGATGGTATAGGCCGAGTGTGATTTTGTCTCCGGCCCGTCCACGCAAGTTGGTAAAGAAACCGACCACGCCGTAGCGAGCGCGACGATACATGCGCTCGTCGTACTCCTTCAGGTCCTTCCACAGCGTCTTCAGGCGCTCATCGGCACAATCTTCCTCGGAAAGATTGGTGAGCACCGAACAAATCGCCATCATCATGGTGAAGTAGCCCATCATGTACGAACGCAGACGCGAGGACTCGACGTCCTGGTACAGGTGGAACGATTCCATCATGATGCGCGTTACGCGGAACTGCTGACCCAGGCGCTTGACCATCGTGGCCTCATTGACGCTCTGGCCCTCGCGACCGATAAAGTAGCGATAGAGGTCGATGTCGGCGTAGTACATGGTCTTGCAGCGCGGCAGCGGCACGTAAGCGTAGATATTATCCACGTAGAACGTGTGTGCCGGCATAGGCAGATTGGACTCGCGCAGTACATCGGTGCGATAGCACAGGCTGTGCATGAGCAGATTTTGATCGGGACGGAAGTGTCCGATCTGGTCCCAAGAGAAAATCTTTTTGCGCGGCAGGGCAAACTTGTAGCCAATAGCGGTATGCGTGCCCTCGTAAACCTTCTCGTACACGTAGTTCGAGATAAACAGGTCGACGCGCTGGTCGCGCTCCTCAAAGCCACGCAGAATCGACAGCATGGTCGAAAGCGCCGCACCGTCGAGCCAGTCGTCCGAGTCGACAACCTTGTAGTAGGTGCCCTGCGCCTCGCGCAGACCCGAGAGGACGGCAATGCCGTGGCCGCCATTCTCCTGGTGCACCGCGCGGATGATTCCAGGATAACGGGCCTCCCACTCGTCGGCCTTGGCGGCCGTCTCGTCCTTGGAGCCGTCGTCCACCACGATAATCTCGATATCGGTGGCGTAATTGCTCCCCTCCAAGATGGAGGTGATGCAATGGTCCATGTCCTTGGCGGCGTTATACGAGGGAATACCGAATGTTATGACTTTATGCATGGCAGGCGATAATCTCATCCGAAAGATCGAGGGCGGAATTGGTCACGGCGTCCATATCGTAGTAACGATACTCGGCCAGACGACCCACCGGGTGGAAGTTCGTCAGGTTCTGGACGCGCTCAAGATAGCGCTCGTAGAGCTCACGGTTCTCGGGCTCAAGAATGGCGTAGTACGGCGTCTCACCCGAGCCGGGTGTATAGGCTTTGGAGTACTCCTTCATGATGGTGGTCTTGCCGGGCAAAACCTGACCGGTCATGTTCTTGAACTCGGTGATGCGCGTGTAGTCCTCGCTCGTGGTGTAGTTAACGGTGCCCACAGGCTGGAACTGATCCATATCGAGCGTCTCGAACTTCATATCGAGCGTGCGGTACGGCAGCGCGCCCAGGTCGAGGTTGAACAGCTCGTCGAGTGGACCGGTGTAGACGATCTCGCCACCATAGACCTTACCGTCGATCTTGACGGTAGTCTCGTCGATCTCAAAGAGGTCACGGGCGTCTACGTCACAGAATACGTCAATCAGGTCGTGATCGAGCATATGCTCGAACAACGCGGTATAGCCGTCCTGCGGCATGCCCTGGAAAGGAGCCTGCGGAAAGTAGCGATCGTCATCGCCCACAAAGACGGGAACGCGGCCGGTGATCGAGGGGTCAATCTGATCGGGCGTCTGGCCCCACTGCTTCATGGTGTAATGCAAAAAGACGTTCTCGTAGACGTAATCGGCGACCTCGGCAAGATCCGGGTCGTTCTTCTTACGCAGCTCCATAATGGGCACCTTGACATCCTTGCCAAAGGTCTCCACGAGCTTCTGATACAGCTCCTCGCCGCGCTCGTCACCAAAGGCGAGCTTGAGACTCGCATGGTTGAAGGGCACGGGCATAAGGGTACCGTTGATGTTGGCGAGCACCTTGTGCTGGTAGTCCGTCCACTTGGTAAAGCGCGACAGGAAATTGTGAACGCGCTCGTTAAAGGTATGGTAGATGTGCGGACCATACTCGTGGACCAGGATTCCCGCCTCGTCAGTGCAGTCGAAGGCATTGCCCGCAATGTGGCTACGGCGCTCCAAAACGGCAACACGATAGCCGATAGTTTCGGCAAGACGGCGGGCGCAAACGGCACCGGCATAACCGGCGCCGATAACAATCATGTCGTACGCACCGGCATTAAAGCCTTCAGGCAGGCCTGAGGTAATCTGCATCGATACTCCTTGTCAAAAGCCACGTGCTCGTTAGCTGGGCTTTTCTCGAACATTCTTCGAGACATATTTATCAGAGCGATTATAGCGCTAATGCGTCCTATAATGAGCTTGCCACACAAGGAAAGCTCAAGCACCGCGGCGTACATTATTGAAAGGTAAACCCGCTAGCAGCGGGTTTATTCGTGAACAGCCGGGCGCCTGGAGCTTAGTGAAACGCTTGTAAGGAGTAACATGAGCGATTTCCTTAACCGTATGAAGTCTGCCGCCAAGGCCGACCTTAAGACGATCGTCCTGCCCGAGGGCGAGGACCCGCGCACCATCGTCGCGGCCACCAAGATCATCGAGGAGGGCCTGGCAAAGCTCGTCATCTTGGGCAACCCCGACGAGATCGACGTTCCCGGCGCTACCGTCATCGACCCGCGCAATGCCGAGAAGCACGAGGAGTACGCGCAGAAGTTTGCCGAGCTCCGCGCCAAGAAGGGCGTTACCATCGAGCAGGCTCGCGCCCAGGTGATGGACGCCACCTACTTTGGCACTATGATGGTCAAGATGGGCGACGCCGACGGCCTGGTCTCCGGCGCCTGCCACTCCACCGCCGACACCCTGCGCCCCGCGCTGCAGATCCTCAAGACCGCCCCGGGCACCAAGCTGGTCTCGGCCTTCTTCGTGATGTGCACCGACACCCCACAGTTCGGCACCGACGGCACGCTGATCTTCGCCGACTGCGGCCTCAACATCAACCCGTCCTCCGATGAGCTCTCCGAGATCGCCATCGCCTCCGCTCACTCTTGGTCCACCTTCATGGGCAACGTTGAGCCGCACGTGGCCATGCTCTCCTACTCCACCATGGGCTCCGCCGGTGGCGAGGTCGCCAAGAAGGTCCAGGAGGCTGTGAAGTTCTGCAAGGAGAAGGCTCCCGAGCTTGCCATCGACGGCGACCTGCAGCTCGACGCCGCTATCGTCCCCACCGTCGCCCAGCTCAAGGCTCCCGGCTCCTCCGTCGCCGGTAAGGCCAACGTACTCGTGTTCCCCGACCTCGAGGCCGGCAACATCGGCTACAAGCTGGTCCAGCGCTTCGCCGGCGCTGACGCCTACGGCCCCATCCTGCAGGGTATCGCCAAGCCGGTCAACGACCTGTCGCGTGGCTGCTCTGCCGACGACATCGTGGGTGTCGTGACCATCACCGCCGTCCAGGCTCAGATGGCTGAGTAGCGTACGCACTCGCCCGAAGGCCGTACGGGTTAACCCCTGAAAACGTCCTCGACCAATGAAACGCCCCCGTTCTGCTCCTCCGGAGCTACGAACGGGGGCGTTTCTGGTCTGCGGATTGTTTTCAGGGGTTAGCCCGTACGGCCTTCTACCGCCACGTAGCATTCAGGGCATCTGGAATGGACGGCGGCTTGACTACGAGCTGGGGCTGAAAAC
>CAUEUQ010000072.1:0-10058 GCA_959021215.1 uncultured Collinsella sp.
TTGCCGCGCCCCGCAGTGCCCGCTTCCCCCGAGAACAATTATCAGTGCAGGTAGATCCCTTGTGCAAAAGCCATGTGCTCGCAATATCGCAAAAAGTCTACTCACTTAGCTAGCGACAACACCAAACGGCTGGGCAGAACGCCCATTTCCTGCATTTTCTCGCGCGCTGGCACCCCGCGCCGCCGCTACGCCATAATAGTTGGCGGACAATCGCGAGAGAAAGCAACCATATGGCACAGACCACGACAGATACCGCCGCCAGCACCGTCTCCGGCGCCGGCGCTGCCAGCTCATTCTCGGGCGGCACGGGAACCGAAGCCGAGTTTGGCTCGCTCGGCGCGCTCTCCCCCACCTGGTGGGAGCCCGAGGACGGCAGCGAGCCCGAGCCATGGCTCACGCCCGATCAAGCCTTCGAACGCTTCTTTGAATGGACGAGCGATCGCGGCATTGAGCTGTGGGACCACCAAGAAGAGGCCCTCATGGACCTGGCCGCCGGCGATCACGTCATTTTGGGCACGCCGACCGGATCGGGCAAGTCGCTCGTCGCGCTGGGCATGCTCTTTATGGGCATGGCACAGGGCAAGCGCTGTTATTACACGGCCCCCATCAAGGCCCTGGTCAGCGAAAAGTTCTTCGACCTGGTACAGGTACTCGGCCGCGACAACGTCGGCATGATCACCGGCGACACGCATATCAACACCAAAGCGCCCGTCATCTGCTGCACGGCCGAAATCCTTGCCAACGACGCACTGCGCGAGGGCGAGGGCGCCGATGTGGGCTGCGTCGCCATGGACGAATTCCATTACTTTGCCGACCCCGACCGCGGCTGGGCATGGCAGGTGCCGCTGCTCACCCTGCCCCACACGCAATTCATGCTCATGAGCGCCACGCTCGGCGATGTCACTGCCATCGCCGCCTCACTCGAGGAACACACCGGTGCTACCTGCGACTTGGTCGTCGATGCCCCGCGCCCCGTGCCGCTGAGCTACGACTACGTGACGACCTCCCTCGAGGGCACGGTCGAGCTCGCCATGCGCCGCGGCGAGGCCCCGCTCTATATCGTGCACTTTAGCCAGGATGCCGCCCTTGCAACGGCACAGTCGCTCGCCAATTTTGGCATCGCCAGCAAGGAGCAGCGCGAGGCCATCAAAGAAGCGGCAAAGGGGACGAGCTTCTCCACGGCCTTTGGTAAGATTCTCAAACGCCTGCTTGGATGCGGCGTCGGCGTGCACCATGCCGGCATGTTGCCGCGCTATCGCCTGCTGGTGGAGCGCCTGGCGCAGCAGGGCCTGCTGCCCGTCATCTGCGGCACCGATACGCTCGGCGTCGGCATCAACGTACCCATCCACACCGTGGTACTCACCGCGCTCACCAAGTTCGACGGCTACAAGATGCGTCGCCTGCGCGCCCGCGAGTTCCATCAGATTGCCGGTCGCGCCGGCCGCTCGGGCTTCGATACCGAGGGCATGGTCATCGCCGAGGCCCCGGAGCACGAGATCGAGAACGCCAAACTCATGGCCAAGGCGGGCGACGACCCCAAGAAGCTCCGCAAGATTAAAAAGAAGAAGGCCCCCGAGGGCTTTGTCACCTGGAACAAGCAGACCTTTGAGCGCCTGATCGAGACGCAGCCCGAGACGCTCAAGCCGCGCCTTCGCATCACGCACTCCATGGTGATTAGCGTGGTCGAGCAGGGCGGCGATGCCCGAGCCCGCGTACACGACCTCATCGAGACGAGCTTGCAGACCCCCGAGGAAAAGGCCAAGCTCGAGGTTCGCGCCGACGAAATCTTCGCCACGCTCATCGATTCCGGCGTCGTCGTTCGCACCGAGGTGCCGCCCGCGCCCGACGCCCCGACTGACGCCGCGCCAGACATCGACTATGCACTGACGGTCGATCTGCCCGAGGACTTTGCGCTCGACCAGCCGCTCTCGCCGTTTTTGCTTGCCGCACTGGAGCTGCTCGACCCCGAGAGTGAGACCTATACCATGGATCTGATCTCGATGGTCGAGGCAACGCTCGAGGACCCCAAGCAGGTATTGCGCGCGCAGGAGCGCGCCGCGCGCGACCGCGCGATGGCCGAAATGAAGGCTGACGGCGTCGAATATGAGGAACGCCTGGAGCGCATCCAGGATGTCACCTACGAAAAGCCGCTCGAGGACTTGCTCGATGCCGCCTTCGACAAGTACTGCCAAGAAGTACCTTGGGCCAACGACTACCAGCTCTCGCCCAAGAGCGTCCTGCGCGACATGCTGGAGAGCGCGAGCGACTTTAAGGGCTATATCCAAAAGCTCGGCATCGCCCGCTCCGAGGGCATTCTGCTGCGCTACCTAGCCGAGGCCTACCGTTCACTCGACCGCACCGTGCCCATCGAGAAGCGCGACGAGCGCCTGCGCGACATTATCTCGTGGCTGGGCTTTGTGGTGCGCTCGGTGGACTCGAGCCTGGTGGATGAGTGGGAGAACGCCGGCAACCCGGCAGCCCTCGATGCTGCGCCGCCGCAGGGCATCGACGAGGTCGTGGCGGACCGTCGCGGCTGCACGCTATTGGTGCGCAACGCGCTCTTCCGCCGCGTGACCCTTGCCGCCCGCGAGCACGTTCGCGACCTGGGCGAGCTCGACGACGACTGGGGCATGAGCGAGATCCGCTGGCAAAAAGCACTCGACGCTTACCACGAGCAGCACGAGGAAATCCTCACCGACGGAGATGCCCGCAGCGCCGCGATGTTTTCCATTGACGAGTCCGACGAGAAGACCGCGCACGTATGGCACGTGCACCAGATCTTTGCCGACGAGGATGGCGACCACGATTTTGGCATCATGGGCGATGTCGATCTGGACGCCACGCAAGACGGCGGCGAGGTCATCTTCAAAAACTACCGCGTCGGCTTTATCGAGGACCTGCTCGAGGACTAGCCGAACATACTGGAACGAAACGAAGCGGGGCCGCTGGCAATATAGCCAGCGGCCCCGCTTTTGCGCTATACGCTATGCCTTACTCGGCACCCTCGACCTCATACGAATCCGCCTCGGCTGGCTCATCGTTTGTCTCTGTCGCAGCCCCGCGCGCCTCGTCAAACGCGGCCTTCATGGTCTTGTTGCCCCACGTGAGCTTGCGAATGGTAAGATCGTCCGCCTTCTTGTTGGCTAGGCGCAGATTGTTCTCGGAGGACAGCAACGCCTCCTTGGTTTTCTGCAGGTGGCTAATCGTCTTATCGATCTCATCGATCGCCGTTTGGAACTTGCGGCTCGCGATCTCGTAGTTGCGGCCGAAATCATTCTTGAACTTCTCCATCTTGGCTTCGAAGTTCGTGACGTCGATATTCTGCTGTTTGTATTCCGCCAGCTCCTGCTTATAGCGCAGCGAACCCATGGCGGCGTTGCGAAGAAGCGTAATCATGGGAATGAAAAACTGCGGGCGAATCACGTACATCTTCTCGTAGCGATAGCTCACGTCGACTATCCCTGCGTTATAGAGCTCGCTCTCGGGCTCGAGCAGCGTGCAGAGCACCGCGTACTCACAGCCTTTCTGGCGACGATCGTGATCGAGTTTCTTAAAGAAGTCCTCGTTTTTATGCTTGGTCGCGGTCTCGTCGTTCTCGTTTTTCATCTCGAACATAATCGAAATGACCTCATTGCCGCTCGCGTCGCACTCGCGGAAGATAAAGTCGCCCTTGGTACCCTCGGACGCATCGTTATCTTTCTCGAAGTACGCGTTGGGAAACGCCGTCATGCGCAGACGGTTGAACTCGGTCTCGCAGTGCTGCTCGAGCGACTCGCCCACCATCTTGGTGGACAGGCGGACCTTCATGTCCTTAAGGCGCTCAATCTCTTCATCCTTGTAGCGAATCAACTCGTCGCTCGCGCGCTTGGCCTGCGCGAGCTCGAGCTCGTGTGCCGCCTTAGCCTGTTCCTCGCGAGAATCGCGCACCGCCAGCTCGCTCGTCAGTTTGGCACGTGCCTCGTCACGCTCACGCTCCGCCGCGGCGACCGCCTCAGACAGGTTCATTTTTGCCGTAAGCTCTTGCTCGCGCAGTTGGGCACGAAGGCCCTCGGCCTCCTGCTCAGACTGAGCCTTTGCGGCGGAAAACTTCTCTTGCACCTTCGCGCGATAGTCAGTAAGCGCGCGCTCGGCCTCGCTGCGAGCGGCATCGAGCTCACGCTGCGACTCTGCCGCGGCAGCGGCAAGCGCCATCTCCTGGGCCTTGTCCGCCGCGGCGAGCCTGGCCTGCAGCTCGGCAATCTGAGCGTCGCGGGCGGACAGGTCGTTTTGAGCGGCATTGCGCACCGCCGCCTCGGCGAGTTTGGCTTCGTCATCCTTGCGCCCCAGCTGCGCACGCAGGTTGTCGATCTCGCGCTGCAGCTCGGCATTCTCCTTTTGAGCATCGGCGCGGGCCTCAACCGCCGCACGCTGACTTGCGCTCTCGCGCTCTGCGGCAGCGCCCTCGAGCTTGGCGCGCAGCTTAGCAAGCTCGGCATCGCGCTTGGCAACCTCTTGTTCCAACTCCTGCGCCGCAGCGTTCTTCTGCTCGACAAGCTGAGCATTGCGCTGAGACTCCGCCTCCTGCAGGGCAGACGCCGAACGCGAACGCTCAAGCTCCAGCGCCTGCTCGCCCTCGCGCTGGACTGCCTTCACACGCTCATCCAGGTCGCGCGAGAACTCGTCATCGCGCACTTGCTTGACGATATCCGCATAGCCGGACGCGTCGACCTTAAAAACTTCGCCACAATGCGGGCACTTGATCTCGTTCATAGCAGCTCCTCGATGGACGCAAATTTCAACCGCCTACACTCTACCGCGCCGCACGGACAAAAAAGGCGCCGCCGCCATAATGGCAACGGCGCCAGAGCCACCACAAAGGTGCCTGTCCCCTTTGTGGTGGCCCTGGCGCCCTATAACCCAAAGAAGCTAAGAATCTGATCACGGCTTACGGGCTTGTACTCGTTGGCATCGAGACCGACATCGTAGCGAAAGATAGGGCGCTCACGATCGCGGTTGCGCGCGTTGGTGCGGTCTCCCCTGCTGTGGATATGCCCGTGCAGCATGATGGCACCACGCGCCTTGCCATTCCAGCTGAGCATGGGGTAATGGCTCATCACCAGACGATGGCCCTTGGCATAGCCGGGAGCAATCTCCAGGTAATCGCGCACGTCTTCCCAAATCTGCGGTACGTCGGGATCTTCCCAGTCGCCGTCATGGTTACCGCAGATGAGCGTCACGTTCTGACATTCGATACGCTCGCGCAGGCGCACCGCCTCCGCCAGGGGCAAACGATAGGTAAAGTCTCCCAAGATATAGAGGCGGTCGTCCACAGCCACGCACTCATTGATGGCATCGATGACCTTGCGGTTCATCTCCTCGACTGAATCAAACGGTCGATCCATGTCGTGCAAGATATTCGTATCGCCCAGGTGCAGGTCGGCGGTAAACCACATCATCGTCTATGCCCTCATTTCGCAACGTGTTCAACTCGTGCTAAGTATACAGACGTAGCGATACGGCGGTTATCCAAAGAGCCCGCCGAACAGTCCGCGGCGGCGCTTGTCTTGCTTTTTCGAAGCGTCACCCTAAGTTTTCTTGTCCCGCCGTTTCTTACGGTCCTGTTCCAGATCATCGTCGTCGAGCAGCAGATCCCACTCAAACGGATCATCCGTCAAATCGAACAGGTCATCGTCGTCAAACATGGCAGCTTCCCTTACCGATTAGCGAGCATCCACTACATAGAGGCCAACGCGCACCTGATGCCACGGGCTGCACTCGGGGGCAACCTGTTGCACGCGGGCCTCAAACACGTCTTCGTGGCCGTAATACATCATCAAGGACAGCGGGCCGACCTCGTTTCCCGGAACATAGCCAAGCTTGGTGTTGCCGTAATAGATCGCAACCGCCTCAGGGTCATGGGGATTATCGCGCTCGGCACACAGCGTCAGCTTATCGCCCGCTTTAAGATCGCCCAAGACCAAGGCGCCATCGGCATACTGAAATCCTGCAATGTGAAATGACAGAAGAACACGCGAAGGCTCGTACATAGCAGCTCCTCTAACGGCCGGATAAACCGGTGTGTAACCTTATTGAGAAGTCTACGGTCCCGTGCGGACACAAATACATCCTGTCTGCGTCCTTCAATCGTTTGCCTCAACGCTTGCGCGACAGAACGCTTGCAGATAAGATAGGAACATGGATGGCACCCGTTGCCGCGGGTCTTGCCAACTCCGATACACGTTTTCATCGTGAGAAGTGGCCGTCTTCGCTTACGCGGGGGCGGCTATTTCATTCGGCCGATAAACAGACCGAGTTCGATAGCCGCAATCAACAACGCCAATAACGAAATAACATCGCTTACGTTCATACCAAATCCCTTCTAAAGGGAGTTGGCCCATCCGTGCTCCATAACAGTAGTCTAACGCAAAATGCAGGTAATAGGAACACTTGTTCGTATTACCTGCGCCCTTTTCTAATGCACAAACATGCGCACGAATTTGTGCTTCCAGCTTGCGTAGGGCGCATACCGAAACGGCACGTCCAGCCAGGTTGCCTTGTTCACGATGCTCTTCTTGTGGCTAAACGTATCGAAGCTCTCGCGGCCATGGTACTGCCCCATACCGCTCGCGCCCATGCCGCCAAAGCCCATATGGCTCGTAGCCAAGTGCATAATCGTGTCGTTGACACAGCCACCGCCAAAGGGCACGTAACGCACAAAGCGCTGCTGAACTGCGCGATCCTGGCTAAAGATATACAGAGCCAGCGGCGTCGGACGATCCGTAATAAACGTCTCGGCCTCGTCTAGGCTCTCAAACGTCAGCACCGGCAAGATGGGGCCGAAAATCTCCTCCTGCATCACGGCGTCATCGGGGGTCACGCCGTCCAAAATCGTCGGCTCAATCTTGAGCGATGACTCGCGCGCCGTGCCTCCAAGCACAACCTTATCGGGATCGATCAGCCCACGCACGCGCGCAAAATGCTTGGCGTTGACGATATGCCCGTAATCCTCGTTATCGAGCGGATGCTCGCCAAACATACGGCGGGCCTCTTCCCTGATGAGGTCCAGCAGCTCGTCATGCACGCGCGCATCGACCAGCAGGTAGTCGGGCGCCACGCAGGTCTGCCCCACGTTGAGCCATTTACCAAAGGCGATACGCCGCGCCGCAACCTTCAAGTTTGCCGTCGCATCCACGATGCAGGGGCTCTTTCCGCCCAGCTCAAGCGTCACGGGCGTGAGGTTTTTGCTCGCGCGCTCCATAACGAGCTTGCCGACCGAAACGCTACCGGTAAAGAAGATCTTGTCCCAGCACTCATCGAGCAGCGCTTCGTTTTCGGCGCGCCCGCCCTCGACAACCGTCACCAGGCACGGATCAAATGCCTCTTCGCAAATTTGCTTGAGCACCGCGCTCGATGCCGGAGCATAGGCACTCGGCTTGATGACCACGGTATTGCCCGCGGCAAGGGCGCCGGCGAGCGGCTCGAGTGTTAGCAAAAACGGGTAGTTCCACGGAGCCATGATGAGCGTGACGCCATAGGGCACGGCTTGCGTTTTGCACGCGCTCACGGCGTTGGCAAGGTCACACGGACGCAGGCGCGGACGACCCCATCGAGCCACGTGAGCGATCTGATGACGAATCTCGGAAAGCGACGTGCCGATCTCGCACATATATGCCTCGTCATGCGACTTTCCCAAATCGGTCTTGAGTGCATGGGCAATATCGGCCTCGTGCGCCCGTACCGCATCGCGTAAACTCACGAGCGCGCGACGTCGAGCATCGACATCAAACGTAGCGTGCGTTTTAAAGTAAGTGCGCTGATCGCCGACGATGCGCGCAATTTCCTCGGTGTTCATGGCACCCTCCTAGTTCTCGTCCTCAAACATACCACCCGCGACGACCTCGTACATACGCTCGAGCTCCAAGCGGTCCATCAAAAGCGGAACGGGGTACAGCGGATTGGCCTCGGCATCGGCATGCGCCGCCATCTCGGGAATGTCGGAGCGGCGAATGCCCGTCACATATTGGGGAATGTCCAAGGCGGCGTTCATGCAATCGATCCAATCGATAAAGGCCTCGGCCGCCAGGCTGTCCCGCGCGTTAGCCGGCGCGATACCGGCCATGCGGGCGAGATCGGCGAGTTTAGGGGCAGCAGCTTCGCCATAGGCGCGAAGCATATGCGGCAGGATGATGGCGTTGGCCAAGCCGTGCGGAATTCCGTATCGGCCGCCCAAGCTGTGTGCGATGGCATGAACGTATCCAACATAGGAGCGCGTAAAGGCAACGCCCGCCTTATACGCCGCCGAAAGCATATTGCGACGCGCACGCATGTCGTCGCCATGCTCATAGGCCTCGAGCAAATTGTCGTGGATGAGCTGCACCGCCTGTCGCGCCATCTTGCGCGTATAGGGCGTGGTGCTTCGCCCGATAAAGGCCTCAACGGCATGCGTCAGGGCGTCCATGCCCGTCTGCCCCGTAATGGAAGCGGGCAAGCCGCACGTAAACTCGGGGTCGTGGACTGCAAAACGCGGGATGAGCACAAAGTCGTTAATGGGGTATTTGTAGTGCGTCCCGTCATCGGTAATTACCGCCGCAAGCGTGACTTCGCTTCCCGTACCGGCGGTAGTGGGAACGGCGATGAGCAGCGGCAGGCGACGATGAATCCGCAGCAGGCCGCGCATCTTGTTGATGGGCTTGTTTGGCTGTGCAATGCGTGCGCCCACGCCCTTGGCACAGTCCATGGCCGAGCCACCGCCAAAGCCGATAATGGCCTGGCAGGCGCTCTCTCGATACAGGGACGCCGCTTCTTCCACGTTTGAAACCGTGGGGTTTGCACGCGTTTCGGCATAGACCGTAACGCCAATCCCCCTGCATGCGAGCGCCGTCTCGAGCGGTGCCGTGAGCCCCAGACGGGCAATGCCGGGATCCGTCACGATAAGGACCTTCTGGATCGAGCGCTTTTGAAGCACCGCGGGCACATCCTCGGCATGCTCTAAAATGCGCGGCTCGGTATAGGGCAGGATCGGCAATGCAATGCGAAAAACCGTCTGATATGTTCGGCACCAGGCACGACGGGCTAGATGCATAAAGGAAACTCCTTCATTTGTTGATAGGTCAACATTTGCTCGCCCGATTTTACTCAGCGGCGGTCAAAGACGGCCTGCCAATCGTTAATCAATCAACATCTTCATATCTCAAAATTGTTTTATTAAAAATCATTCCTAATAGGCTTCACATTTGGTTGCATTTATGGATAATAGAACTCGTCAAGACGCACGTCCGGAGAGGGCCCTTACGGGACCGGACAAGCGCCCCATCGCCATCGATCGAAAGGATCGAATCATGAAGTTTGTTTGCCCCGTTTGCGGTTATGTGGAAGAGTTCGACGGCGACCAGCTGCCCGAGGACTTCAAGTGCCCCCAGTGCGGCGTTCCCGGTTCTCGTTTCCTGAAGCAGGAGGAGGGTCAGCTCGAGTGGGCTGCCGAGCACGTCGTGGGCATCGCCAAGATGGAGGGCGTCTCCGAGGACATCGTTGCCGACCTGCGCGCCAACTTTGAGGGCGAGTGCTCTGAGGTCGGTATGTACCTGGCCATGGCTCGCGTCGCTCATCGCGAGGGCTACCCCGAGATCGGCCTGTACTGGGAGAAGGCTGCCCACGAGGAGGCCGAGCATGCCGCTAAGTTCGCTGAGCTCCTGGGCGAGGTCGTGACCGACTCCACCAAGAAGAACCTCGAGATGCGCGTTGAGGCCGAGAACGGCGCCACCGCCGGCAAGACCGATCTTGCCAAGCGCGCCAAGGCCGCTGGCCTTGATGCCATCCACGACACCGTGCACGAGATGGCTCGCGACGAGGCCCGCCACGGCAAGGCTTTCGCCGGCCTGCTCAAGCGCTACTTTGGCTAAGCCAAACGCCTGAGACATAACCTCTAGCTCAATGAGGCCCGGACCGTATTGGTTCGGGCCTTTTTCGTGCCTCACAAACTTGTTAACTACCTGAAATAGGACCGCCTTCGGCATAGGTTTCTCGTAGAAATCAAATTTTTCGCGGTCCATTAACTCCACCAACGCGTCTACGGCTTCATA
>CAUEUQ010000073.1:0-10033 GCA_959021215.1 uncultured Collinsella sp.
ACGATGGTAAAGCGGCTGCCGGTCTCCATGCGATGCTCGATGGTCTTGATGACGTTATCCATGTCGTAGGGGATTTCGGGGATCAAGATGACATCCGCGCCGCCCGCGACGCCGGCGTACAGCGGGATCCAGCCAACCTTGTGGCCCATGATCTCGATAACGAACACGCGACCGTGGCTCGAAGCGGTGGTGTGGATGTCGTCGATGCACTTGGTGGCGACGTCGATGGCGCTCGTAAAGCCAAACGTCAGCTCGGTGCCCCAGGTGTCGTTATCGATGGTCTTGGGCAGCGCGATAACGTTGAGGCCCTCTTCGCGCAGGCGGTTGGCGGTCTTGGTGGATCCGTTGCCACCCAGCATAAACAGGCAGTCGAGCTGCAGCTTATGATAGGTGTGGACCATTGCGGGCACCTTCTCGACGCCATCGGCCTCGGGAACATCCAGGCGCTTGAACGGCGTACGGCTCGTGCCCAGGATGGTGCCGCCGCGGGTGAGGATACCGCTAAAATCGGCGGGCGTCATGACGCGGAACCTGCTGTAGATAAGGCCCTGGTAGCCGTCCTCAAAACCATAGATCTCGATAGGTTCTTCGCTATTGGTCATAAGCGTTTTGACGATGCCGCGCATGGTGGCGTTGAGCGCCTGACAGTCGCCGCCACTGGTAAGAAGACCGATCCTGAGCATGATGAATCCTTCCGGGCAAGTTATAACATGCGCATAAGTTTACCCCCGCACACTGTTGATACGGGGGTAAAACGTGTTAGCTCAAGCGTATGGAAATGTAAGCAACGTCAGGGAACGTAAGGTCGACGGGCCTGGCTCCTTACAGTGCGAAGGCATCGACGTTGCCCCAGTGGCGGCGCAGCGTAATAGCGGCGGCGGGTTCGGTATTGTCAAAGACGACCGACCATTGCGTATTGCTGGTGATGTCTTCCGGATTGGGCTCTTGGGCTGCGGCGCGAAGGGCCTTCCAAGCGACTGCCTCGTCCTGGGTACCGGCGTGGGCGTCAAGGACATCGGCGATTGCGACGGCGCGCTCTTTACCATGGCCCAGCTCGTCATTCTTTTGGTTGGGCAGCACTTCGTCGCCATAGCAGGCGTAGAAGTTCGTAACCTGGCGTACAGGAGTCGCTTTGAAAGCACGGTCCGGATCGCGCGGATCCCACTCTACTACGCGCGCGTCACCGGCGGCGTCGTTGATAAAGAAGTGGTAATCGCGTCCTGCCATGGCGTGCATGTCGTAGGCGGAAAGCAGGTCGACAGCTTTTTGCGTGGTGGCGGCACGGTCGAGCACCAGACGGATGGCGAGCGAGGTATTGATGACGGGGCGTTGCGTGTCCTGGTCACAGGGCTTGGAATCCAGAGTGAGTACGGCAATGGACACGCCGCACTCGTTAACACCGTCGAGCTGGGCAAACGGGCCCATGAGTGCAGCGGCACGTCCGGCGACGGAGTCAAACGGAGTGTTATCGCCCAGGTTGTTAAGGGCCGCAAAGCCGATGGAGGCATAGCCGTCGCGCGGGTGATTACGCACCAGCAGCGCCGAGGTGTCGTCCTTAAAGTCGTAATTGCGACCGGTGCGCACGCGGCCTTCGGCATCTACGGCGACAAAAGCGCTGCAGGCAAACTGGGGCGCCTGGACATGTGCCGGCACACCGGGCAGCACCTGGGCCACCACGGCATCGATGTAGGCCTGGTCGTCGCGCACGCCAGCGGCGATGATGCGATCAAGATCGTAGTCGTAGGCGATGTCGATTGCGTACAGGTCATAGCCGTCTGCGTAGCCAGTCAAGCGTTTGAGCGACGCGGCGGACTTGATTTGCTTGCGGTAAACGATGCCGGCGGCAGCGGCAAGGCCGACGGCGGTTCCTGCAACACCGCAGGCGATGGCAATGTTACGTGGCTTCATGACGGTTCCTCTCGTCCTGTTAGCGCAATTGTCGCAAAAGGGGCGCGGGCATGATGGCTCAACTTGGTGAGCGGTGCGGAATTAAGCACGGAATGAAGAGTGCGGCGCTGGCGTGGCGGGGTATGCTGGAGGGGACCATCAACCCAGCGAAAGGGGAGAGCATGACGGATCAGGAAACGCCCGAGCGCGCGCACGTGACGGCCGACGATATCGAGGCCGCCAACGACCTTATCGACTTTATCGAGGCATGCCCCAGCATGTTTCATACGGCGGCGACCATTATGGCCGAGCTCGACGAGGCGGGCTTTACCTACCTGCCCGAGAATGCGGCGTGGGACATTGAGCCGGGCGGGCGTTATTACACGCAGCGCAACACCTCGAGCGTTGTTGCCTTTAAGGTGGGCGAGGACCTGGCCGCGACGTGGGGCGAGGACGGCGTTGCCGGCGACTACCATTTTCAGCTGACGGCGTCGCACAGCGACTCGCCGACGTTTAAGGTTAAGGCCGTGCCCGAGCTCGACGGCGCGGGCGAGACGCTGCGCCTGAACACCGAGGCCTACGGCGGCATGATCGACTACACCTGGTTCGATCGCCCGCTGGCGCTGGCTGGACGCGTGTTGGTACGCGAAGGCGACCGTATTGAGAGCCGCCTGCTTTCCACCGAGCGCGAGGTCGCTATTATTCCGAGCCTTGCCATCCATATGAACCGTGGCGTTAACGAGAGCTTTGCTCCCAACCGAGCCGTTGACCTGTGCCCGCTCATCAGCGCCGGTGAACTCAAGCAGGGAGATTTTGACGCTCTGATTGCCGATGAGCTGGACGTTGAGCCCGAGCAAATTTTGGGCCGCGATCTGTTCCTGGTCAATCGTCAGGATGCGCGCATTTGGGGCTGGGCCGACGAGTTTATCTCGACGCCCAAGCTCGACGACCTGGCCTGCGCCTACACCTCGCTGCAGGCATTTTTGGGTGCTGAGAACGCGCGCGATGTCTCGGTCTTTTGCTGCTTTGATAACGAGGAGGTTGGCTCCGAGACCAAGCAGGGCGCCATGTCGACGTTCTTGGCCGACGCGCTGCGCCGCATCAACGGATCGCTGGGCTTTGACGACGAGTCGTACCATCGCGCACTTGCCGCCTCGATGCTTGTGAGCTGCGACAACGCGCATGCCGTGCACCCCAACCACGCCGAGAAGTGCGATGCCCGCAACCAGGTTGTGCTTAACGGCGGCATCGTCATCAAGGAAGCCGCCAACCAGCACTACTGCACCGATGCCTTTAGCCGCGCGGTGTTCCAGGCCATCTGCGATGATGCCGACGTGCCCACGCAGGCCTTTGCCAACAAGAGCGACATGGCCGGCGGCTCTACGCTTGGCAATCTGTCCAATATGCAGGCGAGCATGCATGCTGTGGACGTGGGCCTGCCGCAGCTTGCCATGCACTCGAGCTACGAGACCGGCGGCGTGCGCGACGTTATGTACGCCATCCGCGCCCTCACGGCTTTCTACGAGCGAAACCTAACCATCAACGGAGCCGAAAGCGCGGAGCTCTAAAACCTACCAAAAAGGGACAGGTTCATTTTGGCAGGTTTTATCTGGGCAAATGCCGCAATACCACCAGCTGGACGGAATTGTTAAGACACCGCGGGTTGGGCAAACGTCAGCGAGCGACGTCCAGAGCGAACAAGTTGGCATGAAAAAGGCGAGGTATTGACCTTCTGGTCATGCCTCGCCTTTTGAATGACAAATTGTCGCTCTGGGCGGCGCGCAGCGTCGAGGGGTTCCGGCGTTTGGTAAAACGCCGGAACAACCTAATGCTCAATCCAGCAACGCAGGGTCTCGCCGGCTTGCAGGTGACGCAGATTCTCTGCGGCAATGTCGACCACATTGTTGAGCGTGGCGGCCAGGTGGAACCAGCCGGAAACGTGCGGCGTGATGAGCATGTTGGGTGCATCCCACAGCGGGCTTGTGGCGGGCAGCGGCTCGGGGTCGGTGACGTCGACCGCGGCACCGGCGAGATGACCCGACTCCAGGGCGGCAACCAAGTCGTCGGCGACCACAAGGTCGCCGCGGCCGCCGTTGGCAAAGAAGGCGCCCGGTTTCATCGCGGCGAAGAACTCGGCGTTCGCCAGGCCGCGGGTCTCGGGCGTGCTGGGCATAAAGGATGCGACGATGTCAGCCTCGGCCAGACGCTCGGGCAGAGCGTCCATGCCGTCCATGTCCTCAAACACAATGGGGTAGACGAGCGGATGGCGCTTGATGCCGCGGACGTGCGCGCCCATGCTGCGGCAGAGCGTGGCAAAGTGGCCGCCAATGTCGCCCGCGCCCAACACCAGCACATTGGCATTTTTGAGCGAGGTGACCGGGCCTAAGTCCTCCCAGCGATGCTCGCGCTGCAAGTCGTGATAGCCGGGCAGGTGCTTCATCATGGAAAGGACCATGGCAAACATGTGCTCGCTCACGGCCTGGCCGTAGGCGCCGATTGAGCAAGATAGCTTGGCTTCAGCCGGCACGGTGCCGGCGGCGAGATAGTCGTCATAGCCGGCGGTCTGCAGTTGCAGCAGCTGGAGGTGCTCGCATGCGGTCAGCAGGGAAGGGTCGATGTTGCCCAAGATCACGTCGGCATCGGCGACCTGCTCGCGCGTGATGGCGTCGGCACTCGTGTAGATAAAGTCCTCGCCCGGAGCGCTCGACTCAAGAATTGCGCGATGACGGTCGTTGACGGGCAACAAAACCAGGATGTTCACAAACGGTCCTCTCCGCTCGACCTGCCAAAAAGGGACAGGTTTATTTTGGCAGGTTTTATCAGGCAAAACGCTATAAAAACGCCGGATGCAAGACGAGCGTGCCCGTCAGCATCCGGCGCATCCACAGCTACCAGCTCAGCAGCTCGTAACCATCCTCGGTCACCACGAGCTGTACCTCGCACTGGGCCGAATCGCTGCCGTCCTTGGTGCGCACGCACCAACCGTCGCCCTTGCTAATCTTAATGTCGGGCGCTCCGGCATTGACCATGGGCTCGATGGTAAAGACCATGCCCGGAGCCATGATGGTGTCCACATCGGGTGCCTCGGTGGTAAAGCCCACAAACGGGTCCTCGTGGAACTCCTTACCGATGCCATGTCCGCCGTACTCGCGCACCACGCTAAAGCCGGCGTCCTCGACCGTCTTTTGCACGGCCTCGGCCATAACGGACAGCGGCAGCCATGGCTTGACGGCTGCCAAGCCCGCCTCCACGCTGGCGCGGGTGACGTCGACCAGGCGCTGGCGCTCGGCCGAGACCTCGCCGATGCAGAACATACGGCTCGAGTCGCTAAAGTAGCCGTCCAAAATCGTGGAGCAGTCCACGTTGATAATATCGCCCTCGTGCAGCACATCTGTATCACAGGGGATGCCGTGACAGACCACGTCATTGATCGAGGTGCACACGCTCTTGGGGTAGCCCTCGTAGTTGAGGTCGGCCGGCGTGCCACCGTGCTCGACGGTGTAGTCGTAGATCATCTGGTCGATCTGGTTGGTGGTCATGCCCGCGGCGATGTGTTCGCCTACGTAATCGAGCACGCCCACGTTGATAGCGGCCGAGCGCTTGATGCCCTCGATATCGGCGGGCGTCTTGTAGAGCGTGCGGGACAGAACCTCCCAGCCCTCTTCCCACAGGCGCTCAAGGCGCTCATCGAAGGCGCTATGGCATTTCTTATATTTTTTGCCGCTGCCGCACCAGCAAGCGTCGTTGCGGCCGGGCACGGGTCCATTGTCAAACATGGCTAACTTCCTTTCATTCGCAGCTAGTATAGCCCACTCACAGGGCAGCTGCGCGCTAGTAGCTCACCTGGCAGGGAATGCCGAGGGCTTGGACGCGCGCGGCAATGGCGTCGAGGACATCGGGCGCTGCTTTGGCAAGGCCGGCGACCGGTGTCTCGCGCGCCACCGTGTAGATGGTCGCTTCTTGTGGGCGAATGCGCTCGAGCGCCGCGAGCCAGGGGGCAACGTACTCCTCGCCGGTGTTGTCGATGAGCTTGCCCTGATACTCGCCGGTCAAAAAGATCGTCTGGATAATAACGTGACCGTCAAAGCTCGCGAACGTCTCGATTTGGTGCTCGACATCGTAGGGGCCAACAGGCTGGTCGAGCAGCTGGATAAACGCCGGGTCGACGGTATCGAGCTTAAGAATGTTGTCGTCGACCATCATGAGCGCGTCGTGCACCTCGGGGCGGTCGGCGCGCGTGCCGTTGGAGAGCACGGCGATCTTGGAGTTTGGGGCAAGCTCGTCGCGCAGCGCGACGGCGCCGGCGATGGCCTGCGGAAACTCCGGTGCGGCGGTGGGCTCGCCGTTGCCTGCGAAGGTGATCACATCGGGGAGCTCGCCCTCGGCTGCCATCTCGCGCAGCTTTGCCTCGAGCGCGTCGAGTACCACGGCAGCTGTGTTGTGCGGCTCATGGCAGGGGCGCTCGGCGTTGAGGCCGTTTTCGCAGTAAATGCAGTCGAACGTGCAGATTTTGCCGCTGGCCGGCATCATGTTGACGCCGAGCGAGAGACCAAGGCGACGGCTGCGAACGGGCCCAAAGATGGGGCTGGCATTCAAAAACGTAGACATAGGCATATGCTCCTCAAGACAATTGTGTCTAAGCATAGCATCGGCTCCAAAGCAGGGTGCGGGCTCTTGCTTTACAAGTTTCGTTTTTTCACGTCGCTCATTATGCCGTGTCATGAAAAGCCTCGGGTCGGGTAAAGTTAATCTGTTAACAAGGCGTAAAGCAATGCGGGTCTATCCAGCCGTACTGACGCGCAACTGGATGGGCGTTGATGATGGGGGCACAACATGGATTTTACGGTCGAGAATGCGGGCACCACGATTGCCTGTCGCGAATATGCCGGCCCGGATGTGTCGCCTGATACTCCTGCCTTGGTGTGCGTGCACGGCGCTTGTGTCGACGGCACATTTTTCGACGGCATCGCATGTGAGCTCAGTCGCAACTACCGCGTAATTGCCTATGACCGCCGCGGCTGTGGCGGCAGCAGCGAAGCGGCAGACGGCAGCTATGATCTTGCCGCTCAGGCCGCCGACCTGCAGGCCGTGATCGAACACGTTGGCGCTCCGACAAATGTGCTTGCGCACAGCGCCGGTACGTTGGTGGCGCTGGAGCTTCTTCGCACCGAACCCCATCTCGTCGCCCGTGCGATTCTGCATGAGCCGGCTGTGTCGGCCGAAGGCGTCGGCATGGGCGCAGCTCCGATTTTGCTCGATATGATTGCGGCTGGAAAGGTTTCAAGGGCGCTTCGGCTTTTCTTGGGAGCTCTCGGCGACTTGGACCCCGAGGCTCCTGGGACGACCGAAGCGGAAGCCAAGCATGCCCTGCGCAATGGTCGTTGCTTTATGGCCAATGAATACGGAACAAATATGACATATGCTCCCGACTGGGAGCGCGCCCGCGAATCAAAGGCGGTGTCGGCTGTGTTTTTGGGCGAGCTTTCGGTCGGTACACCCCGCGAGGCTGGTACGCGAGCGGCTGCCGAATATCTCGATTGCCCCCTTGTGACGATCCCGGGCGCGCATAACGGTTTGCGCGATCGCCCCGTTACGGCGGCAAACGCCGTTCACGATGTCTTGGAGCGTTAGCACGCTCGATGACCTGCGGGGAGGGGGACTGTTGGCGTTTCGTCATTGTTAACGAATGCGCCAATAACCACGCGCCCGCGGTTCCATTACCACCGTTTGCCAGGTCATAAAAATGTAACAGCATTCACGTGCTTACCTGCATCGGCAAGGTGTTACCCTTGTAGCATTTGGAACCCACCGCTACCATGCGAAACTATCGAAAGGGCCCCATATGCTCAATAATCACGAGGTCAATCTAACCGACGAGGAGGCTGCCGCTGAGGTCGCCCGCGTCGCGAAGACCTACCCCGTGGTGCGTTTGCTGTCGGCCGATCAGATTAAGAGCGAGCCTAACTGCCTGCTCGCCGGCGATCGCTGCCCTTGTCTGCGTCAGTTGAGTCTTGAGGCTTTGGCAGACTCCGATGAGGTGTCGGAGCAACTGCTCAACGATGGTGTTGAGTACCGCGCTCGCCTACGCCCTCTAAAGGTCGAGGGTGAGCCTCGTGTCTTGCTGATGGTGCGTCCGATCGATGAACAAGAGGCTGCAGAAGAGGACCTTGTCTACACCGACGTGCTGACGAGTGTGCGCAATCGCCGATATTACGAGGAAAAGCTCCGTAGCGCCCGCATGAAGGCCGGCGTTGCGGTGATCGACCTTGACGATTTTAGGGTCTTCAACGATACGTGTGGTCGTCATGCCGGCGACCTTGCGCTCGGTGCTGTGGCGACGGCCATACGCAGCGGAATTCGTTCGACTGACGAGCTCGTACGCTATGGCTGCGACAAGTTTGTGGTCGTCATGCCCAATATTCCCTCCGATGACTTCACCCGTCGCCTGCATCAGGTGTCCGATGCCGTTCATGCCACGATTGTTCCGGGCCATGAGTACGTGAGCTTGACGGCATGTGTTGGTGGCGTTCGCATTCATGGCGAGACGGTCGATGAGGGCGTTGGCCGCGCTGTCCAGTTATTGAGCCGCGCTAAGGCAAAAGCCGGTACGGTCGTGACCGATGCCGATTCCATCGAAGCCTTCCAAAGCGAAAAGCCTTTGGTGCTTATTGTCGATGACTCCGAGATGAACCGAGCCATTCTCAACGAGATGCTCAAGGACGAGTATTGCATCCTCGAGGCCGACAACGGTCGTACGGCGCTCGACATGGTCGACCGCTATGGCGATGAGTTGTCGCTCGTGCTGCTGGATATTGTCATGCCGGGCATAAGCGGCTTTGAGGTGCTGGCCGATCTGTCGCGCCGATCGGGTATCGACAATCTGCCTTTCATCATGATATCGAGCGAAGATTCCGATGATATGGTTCTGCGCGCGTACGAGCTGGGCGCCTCGGACTATATCAACCGCCCGTTTGACTCCCGTGTCGTGCGCCGCCGTGTAAGCAACACCATCCGCCTATACGCCAAGCAGCGCCGCCTGACGAGCCTGCTGTCCCAGCAGTACAACGAGCGCGTCAAGAACAGTCGCATGCTCATTGACATCATGGCCGGTGTCATGGAACTTCGCAATGGCGAGAGTGGCAGGCACGTTACGAATATCGAAAAGCTGACCGAGCTGCTGCTTGGCTGTCTAGTCCAGCGCAGCGACACCATTTCCCTCGACAACGAGGAACGCTCCACGATTGCCCTGGCTTCGGCGCTGCACGATATTGGCAAGATGTCGATTGACGATGCGATCCTCAACAAACCCGGGCGTCTTACGCCCGAGGAGTTCGAGATTATGAAGACGCATACCACGATCGGCGCCGACATGCTGCTCGAGCTGGGCCGCCATCACGTCGGCAATGCGCTTGTGGAATATGCGTACCAGATTGCGCGTTGGCATCACGAGCGCTGGGATGGCAAGGGTTATCCCGATGGCCTTAAGGGCAACCAGATTCCCATCGCCGCACAGGTGGTTTCGGTGGCCGACGTGTACGATGCTCTGACGAGCGTGCGCGTGTACAAGGACGCTATCCCGCACAAGGAGGCTATCCAGATGATCTTGGACGGTAAGTGCGGTGAGTTTAACCCGCTGTTGCTCGACTGCCTGCTCGAGGTGCAAGACCGTATCGCCGAGACGTTGGCGCGCCCCGCCGACGTCGTCGCGTTTCCCACGATTTAGTTTGACCAAAGGAGTTTTAATCCATGATTTCCATGCGTGAGGCGTATGAGAAGATCGGCGCCAATTATGATGACGCATGCGCTCGGCTGATGGGCGAGGAAATACTTGCCCGCTTTGCCCTCAAGTTTTTGGATGACGAGAGCATGGACAAGCTGGAGGCCGCCATGGCGGCGGGAGACGCCGAAGGTGCGTTTATGGCAGCGCACACGCTCAAGGGCGTGAGCCAGAACCTGGGATTCGATAATCTGTACGAGCCGGCGGTCGTGGTGACCGAGGCGCTGCGCGGCGCCGATACCGTTGACGGCGCTCGCGAGGGAATGCATGCGCTGCAGCAGCAATATGCGGCCACGTTGTCGGCCTTGCGCGAGGCGGCTGAATAAGAGCTTGCGAGCCTTGGGCTGCTTGCCGGCCACATATAGGTGA
>CAUEUQ010000074.1:0-9948 GCA_959021215.1 uncultured Collinsella sp.
CGAGGCCGAGCGCAAAATGGATTCTAAAAAACACCTTGCCAAATAGGAGCGTCAGGACGCAAAGAGGCTCGCCGCACGAAGTGCGCAGCGAGCCTCTTTGCATGTCCGAGGACACCAATTTAATTTAGCGTGGTTCCCTAAAGGACGACAACGCAGGAGACCCGGCAAGGCCGGGAGCACTTTGTCTCGCAAACATTCCGCAGCCGCGAAGCGGCGAGGACGTTTGAGAGGCAAAGTGCGTAGGCCTTACCGGGTCTCCGGTGGGAGTTGAGTCCCTTTAGAACTTGTCGTGGAAGGTACGCGCAATGACCTCGTCCTGCTGCTCCTTGGTGAGCGTGTGGAAGTTCACGGCATAGCCGGAAACGCGGATGGTCAGCTGCGGGTACTTCTCGGGGTGAGCCTGAGCGTCGAGCAGCGTCTCACGGTTGAAGACGTTGATGTTCAGGTGGTGGCCACCCTTCTCGGCATAAGCGTCGAGCATGTGGACCAGGTTATCGGCCTGGGTCTCGGAAACTTCAGAAACCTTCATAATGTGTCTCCTTCGATTAATAGGCGCCGGCCGAAACCGGCGCGCTAATCAGTAATCGTTATTGTTAGTATAGCACTAACAATAGTTACTCGCCCAGCTGATCAAGGTCGATATCGCCAAAGAACACCTGGTCCTCCTTGCCGAGCGCACTCGGGATGATGGAGAAGGTGTTGGAGATGCCGTCCTGAGCATCGCGGAACGGGAGCTTGGAAACCGAAGACAGCGAAGCGATGGCGCCATGGCTATCGCGCTTGTGCATGGGGTTAGCACCCGGGGCGAACGGCTGGCCAGCCTTGCGGCCGTCGGGCGTGGAGCCGGTCTTCTTACCGTACACGACGTTGGAGGTAATGGTCAGAACCGAGGTCGTGGGCACGGAGTTGCGGTAGGTGTCGTTCATGCGGATGTACTCCATGAACTGGTGCACAACGTCGTGAGCGATCTGGTCGACGCGGTCGTCGTCGTTACCGTACTTGGGGAACTCGCCCTCGGTCTCGAAGTCGACGATGATGCCGTTCTCATCACGGACGGGGTGGACCTTGGCGTACTTGATGGCGGACAGGGAGTCAGCCACGACGGAAAGGCCAGCGATGCCCGTAGCGAACCAGCGGTGCACGTGCTTGTCGTGCAGGGCCATCTGGATGCGCTCGTAGCAGTACTTGTCGTGCATGTAGTGAATGATGTTCAGCGAGTTGACGTACACGCCAGCGAGCCACTTCATCATGTCGTTGTACTTGGCCACAACGTCGTCGTAATCGAGCGTATCGCCCTCGACGGCACGATACTTGGGGCCGACCTGCTTCTTGGAGACCTCGTCAACACCGCCGTTGAGTGCGTACAGCAGGCACTTGGCCAGGTTGGCGCGGGCGCCGAAGAACTGCATCTCTTTGCCGATGCGCATGGAGGACACGCAGCAGGCGATGCCGTAGTCGTCGCCATGGTAAACGCGCATGAGGTCGTCGTTCTCGTACTGGATCGAGGAGCTGGCGACAGAAGTCTTGGCGCAGAACTTCTTGAAGTTCTCGGGCAGACGGGTCGACCACAGAACGGTCATGTTGGGCTCGGGGCTGGTGCCCATGTTCTCGAGCGTGTGCAGGTAGCGATAGCTCATCTTGGTAACGAGCGTACGGCCGTCGACACCCATGCCGCCGATGGACTCGGTGACCCACTGCGGGTCGCCGGTAAACAGGGCCTGGTACTCGGGGGTACGGGCAAACTTGACCATGCGGAGCTTCATGATGAAGTGATCCACGAACTCCTGGATCTGCTCCTCGGTGAAGGTACCGTTGGCAAGGTCGCGCTCAGCGTAGATGTCGATGAACGTAGAGGTACGGCCGATGGACATAGCGGCGCCGTTCTGCTCCTTAACGGCAGCGAGGTAGGCGAAGTACATCCACTGGATGGCCTCCTGCGTGTTGGTAGCAGGGTTAGAAATGTCGAAACCATAGGTCTCGGCCATCATCTTGAGCTCGCCGAGGGCGCGGATCTGCTCCTGCAGCTCCTCGCGATCGCGGATGTTGTCGGCGGTCATGACCGTCGGGGTAGAAGCCTTCTGGGCCTCCTTGTCCTTGATCAGGTAGTCGACGCCGTACAGGGCAACACGACGGTAGTCGCCGATGATGCGGCCGCGGCCATAGCCATCGGGCAGACCGGTGATGATGTGAGCCGAGCGGCAAGCGCGCATCTCGGGGGTGTAGACATCGAAGACGCCAGCGTTGTGGGTCTTGCGCTCGAAGGTGTAGCGCTCGACAACGTTCTCATCGACCTTATAGCCGTGCTGGCTGGCAGCCTGGCAAGCGATGCGGATACCGCCGTTGACGTGCAGCGCGCGCTTGAGCGGCTTGTCGGTCTGGAGGCCGACGATGGTCTCCTTCTCGCGGTGGGCGTTATCGATGTAGCCAGCGGGGTGGCTCACGATACCCGTGACGGTCTTGGTGTCCATATCGAGGACACCGCCCTGCTCGCGCTCCTTAAGCAGCAGGTCGAGAACCTCGCCCCACAGCTCCTTGGTACGCTCAGTCGGGCCGGCGAGGAACGACTCGTCGCCCTCGTAGGGGGTGTAGTTCTTCTGGATGAAGTCTCGGACGTCAACCTCTCCCGTCCAAATGCCTTCCTTGAAGCCTTCCCATGCCTCCTGCATTGTGTAACCACGCTCCTAGTTACGTGTAATGCGGCGCTCTCTCACACCGCTGCTTATTGAATTCTTGAATGTTCGGCTTGCACTACCGGCTTCTTCCGTTCTTCACCACACATTGGTGCAGGGAAAACGTTTGTCCACCTTGGAACTACAACCCAAAACCCAAGATTTCACCCGTTTGAGAAGGATAACATAGCGACCCTCTCCATCTGGGCTGTTATATGTTTCTTTTTTTATATCATAAGGACGTTTTTTACAAACCCGCAGGAAATGCGAGTGCAAACAACTACCGTTCACCGATTTGTATGTTATTTTTCCTTGCCTTTGTACGACGTTCGCTCTAGCTGTTATGCCAGCTTTAGCAGGGTAAAGTGTCTCAGAGACCCTACAGAAACTGCAGGGCGGCCACGGGATCCCCCGTGGCCGCCCTGTGGCGTAGCTAGTTTTTAGCTTTGATTGCCGCTTGGCATTAGGCGGCTGCGGCGGCCTTGTCGGTCGTTGCCTTGCTATTGCCGTTGCCCTGGCCCTCAAAATGCTTGTAGCACCAGCTGGTGACCAGCGGGGTCAAAATAGCCGTAACGATTGCGCAGGCAGCAACCTGTGCCGTAGCCGTCGCGAGCACCGCACCGCCGTACATGGCCCCGTTGACGCTTGCCATGGCAGCAGGCGTGGCCACATTGGCTCCGGCGCAGCTCGAAATGGCCGCACCTGCGACACCCGTACCGCCCGTGAGCTTATCGACCGCGATAACGGGAATTGCAAAGACCACCGAACAGATCACGCCGAGCAGAATACCGGGGAGACCGCCATTAATGAGCTGGCCAAAGGTCATGGTCGAGCCCATGGCAAAGAAGACGAGCACGATGATGGCGGAAAGTGCCGGTGCCATCATCTTCTTAAAGCTGGGGAACAGGTTACCCAGAATAATGCCGACGACGATCGGCAGAATGGCACCCACGAGCGACCAGCCGATCGGGGCCTGGCCGGCAGCGCCGAGCACGATCATCGTGACCGGAGGGCCGACAACCAGCGTGGTGATGGCGACAGCGCCACGCTCAGCCTCGTTGCCCATGGTACCCATCAGCCCAGCGTACATAGCGTTGTTGGCGCCGGTGCAAGCCGCCAGCATCACCATGGCAGAGATGCCAAACAAGTTGTCGTTGAACACATAAAGGATGAGCAGCGACATGGCAACGACCACGATCTGCTTGACGGCGATGATGATGGCGCCGCGGGCAGCGGCGGCAGGAGCGCTCTTAAACGAAATCGTCGTACCGACGATGAGCAAAAAAGCGCCCACGAGCGGGCCAGCGCCCTGCTGGGTCATGCCAAGCGTAAAGCTGCCGAGCGTTTTGAACAGGTCGGGGAATAGCGTGTTGAGCAGACAGCCCAACAGAAGCGGCACCAAGATATTGGCGCCCGGGATGGAGGACATCTTAAAGAACGGCTCCTTTGCCGCCGGCGCCTCCACCGCAGCCGATTCACTCATATATATCTCCTTTGGATGCATGCGAATCGTAGCCGCATGCGCCTATATCAGAAAGAAGGCGACGGTCCCGAGTCGCAGGAGCCGTCGCCGAATAATCGTCGCGGAGTATTACCCGTCCAGAACGATGCCACCGTCGCAGTCACCGATCTCGCCGTTCACGAAGCTGGCGAGGTCGGAAGCGAAGAACAGCACCATCTGCGCAGGCTCGCTGGCCTGGGCGGCGCGGCCCAGAGGGATACCGTTGATGATGCGCTGAGAGTTCTCGTCAGAGAGAATCGAAGTCATATCGGTAAGGGTAAGTGACGGGCACACGGCGTTACAGCGGACGCCAAACTTGCCGCCTTCCTTGGCGACTGCCTTGGTCAGGCCGTTGACACCGGCCTTAGAGCTCGCGTAGGCCGCGGTGCCGAGCAGGCCGCCACCGATCTTGCCAGCGACAGAGCTCACGTTGACGATAGTGCCGGCATGGGCCGCCTTAAAGTGCGGGTACACGGCGTTCATCATAGTGAAGGTACCGTTGAGGTTGATGTCGATGGTGCGACGCCACTCGGTGTCATCGATCTCGTCGAACTTCTTGGTGCTGATGACGCCAGCGCAGTTGATCAGGATGTTGGTTTGCGGCAGGTCCGTAAAAATCTGCTCGACGGTCTCGCGCGCCTTGGGTGCATCGGCGACATCGAGCTGATAGAACTTGTTGCCCTCGCCAAGCTCGGCCACCGCGGCCTCGCCCTTAGCAGCGTTCCTTGCGATGAGCGCGACGTGTCCGCCGCCCGCAACGATGCCCTTGGCAATCTCGAGGCCAATGCCCTGAGTGCCGCCGGTAACGATCGCGGTTTTGCCCGTGAAGTCAAATGCCATGACTCCAACCCCCTTGATTCAGGTGTCTCCTTGCAGGAAGTTGGAGCATCGCACGTGGCGATAAATGAGTCCCAGTCGTCATGGTGGTGACAACCCCTCGCCTAACCGCGGGCATAATAGTTCTTTGAAACGCTTCAGCGATTGAATTTTTTACTCTTTATGCGCTCTTTATATTGCCCACTGCATGAGACCCGAATACGCGGGTATCATCTTTCACCGAAAATAGTTTCTAGTGTTAGGGGTTTTCGGTGGAAGATACCGATTTCCATGAGCTTGGGCGTCAGCTCTTTACCGAGTTTGGCAGCATGCACCAGCGCGTTTCGCGCTTTGCCGACCAGGCTCTGGGTGGCGAGATGGCCGTCATGCGCGCCCTCATGCGCGCCGGCGGCTCGCTCACGCCGAGCGAACTCGCCGATCGTGCCTGGGTCTCGAGCGCCCGTATCGCCAATATCCTGCGCGCCCTCGAGGCCAAGGGTTGGGTCGAGCGCGAGCACTCAAAGACCGACCGTCGTCGCGTACACGTCACGGTGACCGACAAGGGATTCCAGGTCATCGAAATCAAACGCCGGGAATTCGAGGACCGCACCGCGGCCTTCCTCGAGCAGCTCGGCGAAACAGATACCCAGGAGATGGTGCGCCTTCTAAGACGTGCCAACGAAATTATCGACCGCAATCAAGAAAGGAGAGATGCCGAGTGAGGATTCTCAAGCTCTTTAAAAAACATATCCTGGCACTGTTCGCAGCTATCGTACTTATCGTAATCAGCTGCAACGCCGATCTGGCGCTGCCTACCTATATGAGCGACATCGTCGACGTGGGCGTGCAGCAAGGCGGCATCGCCTCGCCCGTGCCCGACACCATTCGCGCCGAATCGCTCGACGACCTCGAACTCTTCATGAGCTCCAAGGACGCCAAGGCTGTGGAGGCCGTGTTTAGCAAGGCGGACAATAACGGCATTCGAACGTACAAGGGCACCGAGGAGGAGCGTGCCGACGGCGGCAAGATTGCCGACATCATGAGCCTGCCCGAGACTGTCGTCCTTTCGTTCAACCAGGGTATTGACGCCAACTCCATGGGCGACATGATGGGCACGTCCGGTGAAAAAGACAACAGCGGCGCCCAGGCCATGCCCACGCCCGAGCAGATGGCGGCGATGACGCCCGAGCAACTCGCCGAGATGCAGCAGAAGGCCGCTGCGGCGCAGAACATGCAAAAACAGATTGATGCCGACGGTGGCAAGATCACCATGAAGAGCCTGCGTCTAGGCGTTGAAGGCGGCCTAATCGACCAGGGCAAGCTCGTCGAGGGCGCCAACGATATGGCAGACAAAATGGGCTCCATGTCGGGCTCCATCGTGACCCAACGCGCCGTGAGCTATGTGCAAGACGAGTACAAGGCGCAGGGCATCGACCCCGCCGACGTGCAGAACGCCTACCTGGGCCGCATGGCGACCACGATGTTTGGTCTGTGCCTGGTGTCGCTCGTCGCCACCATCCTGACCGGTGCCGTGGCTTCGCGCACCGCCTGCTCCATCGCCCGCGACCTGCGCCGCGAGACCTTCAACAAGGTTATGCACTTCTCGCCGGCCGAGGTGGGCAAGTTTAGCCAGGCCTCGCTCATCACCCGCTGCACCAACGACATTCAGCAGATCCAGATGGCCGCAACCCTGTTTATCCGCATGTGCCTGATGGCCCCCGTCATGGGCATCGTCGCCGTCATGCGCGTCCTGGCCAACCACACCGGCCTGGAGTGGACCATCGCCGTGGCCATCATCGCGGTTTCGGCCGTTGTCGGCGTGCTCATGGGCCTCACCATGCCCAAGTTCAAAAAGATGCAGAGCTTTGTGGACCGCGTGAACCTTACCGCCCGCGAGCTGCTCGACGGCCTTATGCCCATCCGCTCGTTCAACCGTGAGGAGCATGAGCTCGAGCGTTTTGACAAGGCTTCGCTCGACCTGATGACCACGCAGCTCTACACCAACCGCGCCATGAGCTTTATGATGCCGCTCATGATGCTCGTCATGAACTGCATCACCGTGCTTATCGTCTGGTTTGGCGCGCAGGGCGTGTCCGACGGCGTGATGCAGGTCGGCAACATGATGGCGTTCATCTCCTACACTATGCAGATCGTCATGGCGTTTATGATCCTCACCATGGTTTCGGTCATCCTGCCCCGTGCCGAGGTCGCAGCCGAGCGCGTAGATGAGGTCATCACCTGCCCCACGAGCATCAACGACCCTGCCTCGCCCAAACTGCCCGCTGCCAGCGCGCCGCGCGGCGAGCTCACCTTCCGTGACGTGAGCTTCCAGTATCCCGATGCCCGCGCCGACGTCATTAGCGGCGTAAACTTCACCACGCACGCCGGCCAGATGCTCGGCATCATTGGTTCCACGGGCTCGGGCAAGTCCACGCTCGTGCAGCTGATTCCGCGCCTGTACGACGTCACGGGCGGCAGCATTTCGCTCGACGGCATCGACGTGCGCGACATGACCCTTTCCGAGCTGCGCCGCCGCATCGGTTATATTCCGCAGCAGGGTCGTCTGTTCTCGGGTACCGTCGAGAGCAACCTCAAGTTTGCCGGCGACATGGTGAGTGACGAGGATATGCGCCAGGCAGCACGCGTCGCCCAGGCGGAAGACTTTATCGCCGAGCGCGAGGGCGGCTACGACTCCCCCATCAGCCAGGGCGGCTCCAATGTCTCGGGCGGTCAGCGCCAACGCCTGGCCATCGCCCGCGCATTGGCCAAAAAGCCCGAGGTCGTGGTGTTCGATGACTCGTTTAGCGCCCTCGACTACAAGACCGACGCGCGCCTGCGCGAGGAGCTGGCAAAAAACGTTACCGACGCCGCACTCGTGGTCGTAGCCCAGCGCATCGCGACCATCATGCACGCCGACCAGATCATCGTGCTCGACGACGGCCACGTAGTGGGCACCGGCACGCACGAGGAGCTGCTGCGCAGCTGCCCGGCGTACCTGGAGATCGCACAGTCGCAGCTTTCCGCCGAGGAGCTGGGGCTTACCCAAAAAGAAATTGCAGCCGTCATGGAAGGAGGCGAGCGCTAATGGCAGACGAGACCAAGACTCAGATTCCCAAGCCCACCCGCCAGCGTGGTCCCATGGGCCGCATGGGTGGCATGCGCCGCGGCGAAAAGGCCAAGGACTTTAAGGGCACCATGAGGCAGCTGCTCGGCTATATCGGCCAGCACAAGATTGCCGTGTTTGCCGCCGTCGCCTTTGCCGTGTGCTCGGTCATCTTTAACATTGTGGGACCCAAGGTGCTCGGCCAGGTTACGACCAAGCTGTTCGAAGGCCTGGTCGCAAAGGTCAACGGTACCGGCGACGTTGACTTTAACTGGATCGCCAAGACGCTCGGCTTTTTGCTCTGCCTGTATCTGGCGAGCTCTGTCTGCAGCCTCATCCAGGGCTGGCTCATGACCGGCGTCACGCAAAAGATCTGCTACCGCATGCGCAAGGAAATCGCCGCCAAGATTGCCGTCGTGCCGATGAGTTACTTCAACGGCCACAGCAAGGGAGACGTACTCAGCCGCATCACCAACGACGTCGATACGCTGGGTCAGTCGCTCAACCAGAGCGTGACGCAGCTCATCACGTCGGTGACGCAGATTATCGGCGTGCTCGTCATGATGCTTTCGATCAGCCTACCGCTTACCGGCGTCACCGTGCTCACGCTGCCGGCCGCCGCGATTATCTTGACCGTGATGATTCACTTCTCGCAGCCGTACTTCCGCGAGCAACAGCAGGTTCTGGGCGCCGTCAACGGCATTATCGAGGAGGACTTTGCCGGCCAGAACGTCATTCAGGTGTTCGACCGCGCCGAGGCCTCGATCGAGGAGTTCGACCGCCAAAACGACCGTCTCTTTATTAGTGGCTGGCGCTCGCAGTTCCTGTCGGGTCTGATGATGCCGCTTATGAGCTTGGTGGGCAACATGGGCTACGTGGGCGTCGTCGTGGTGGGTGCACAGCTCGCGCTGACCGGCAATGCCACGCCCGGCGACATTCAGAGCTTTATCCAGTACGTTCGCAACTTTACGCAACCCGTGCAGCAGCTGGGCAACGTGAGCAACACGATGCAGTCGATGGCCGCTGCCACCGAGCGCGTCTTTGAGTTCCTGGCCGCGCCCGAGGAGGAGCAGAAGGCCGACGCGCAGATTCCCGAGAAGCGCCCCGGCCACGTGGAGTTTGACCATGTCAAGTTTGGCTACACGCCCGACAAGACCATCATCCACGACTTTAGCTGCGAGGCGCAGCCCGGCCAGACCATCGCCATCGTCGGTCCTACCGGCGCCGGCAAGACCACGCTCATTAAGCTGCTGCAGCGCTTCTACGATGTGGACGGCGGTTCGCTGCGCGTCGAGGGTGTCGACGTGCGCGACTGGGACCGCGCGGCGCTGCGCGGCGAGTTTGCCATGGTGCTGCAGGATACCTGGCTGTTTAACGGCACGATCCGCGAGAACATCCGCTACGGACGCCCCGATGCGAGCGATGCCGAGGTCGAAGCCGCCGCACGCGCCGCACGTTGCGACCACTTTATCCATACGCTTGCCGGTGGCTACGACTTTATGATCAACGAGGAGGGCACTAACCTGTCGCAGGGTCAGCGCCAGCTCGTGACCATCGCCCGTGCCATTTTGGCCGACCGCCCGGCGCTGATTCTGGACGAGGCGACTTCCAACGTCGACACCCGCACCGAGGAGCTTATTCAGCGCGCCATGGATGCGCTGATGCAGGGCCGTACCAGCTTTGTCATCGCGCACCGCCTGTCCACGATCCGCAACGCCGACGTAATCTTGGTAATTCGCGACGGCGACATCGTCGAGAAGGGCACACACGACGAGCTACTCGCCCAGGGTGGCTTCTACGCCGACCTGTATAACTCGCAGTTCGACGAGGCGGCGTAACAACCGGCGGCAAACAACCGC
>CAUEUQ010000075.1:0-9885 GCA_959021215.1 uncultured Collinsella sp.
GACCCATCGAAACACATCTCCACCGTTCCTTCAACTGGGAAAACGGCGCCCCCGGACCCCAGGAGGGGCCGCGGGGGCGTTCGGCTAACTGCGGGAACGGCCTATTTGCTCAATGTGTTCGGCTGAGATCGGAAATCAACCCCCGCCCGTCCCACAAGCCGCATCGCACCACAAACCAGTCTTTTTGGGACGGCGCGAATCGTGGCAGACAGCCTCCCAACACGCTAATGGCGGGCGCGCATCTTCACCAAACGCACCATGGCAAGCGCAAAGCCCACAGCGGCCACAGCCATCAACACATAGAACACCGAACGGAAACCAAACAGGAACACATCCGGACGTCCTGCAACAAAACTGGTCACGGCCTCGCCCATCGCCACGCTCATCTGTCCATACAGGATATTCGACGCCACCGTAATGCCGAGTGCCATACCCGCATAACGCGCCAGGCTACCCAGACTACCCGCAAAGCCGAGTGCTTCGCGCGGAGCCGAGCCCATGTACAACGAGTTGTTAGGACTCTGGAAAACCGACGTACCGCACGACATAAACGCGACACAGCACACGATCACAGGGATAGAAGAGCGCTCGTCGAGCGTGCTTACCGCAAAGAGACCGCACACATACACGCCCAGGCCGACCGCCGTAGGGCCCTCGCAGCCAACACGGTCCGAAACCGTACCCGAAAGCGGCCCGATAAAGGCATTCACCATCGGCAGCGCCAAAAAGAGCAATCCGGAAATGTCGGAACCAAAGCCGTGGGCGTCCTGAAAATAGAACGGCAGAATAAACTCGGATGCGCCAATGCCAACGAACACGATGAGCATGCAGGCAAGGTTGATGGTGAAGGCCGAATTTGCAAAGCAGCGACGAGCGGCCTCGATCAGGGACATGGGGCGCTCGCCGGCCTCCGGCTTAACATGCGGCAGCGTGTAGAGCCCCACGATAAACGAGATCACGCCAATAGGCAGGTTGATGAGGAAGATACTCTCCCAGGGAAAGCTTGCCACCAGCATGCCGCCAAGCACGGGGCCACACATCATGCCGAGGGCCACAAAGGTCGCGAGAATACCCATGGCACGGCCACGTTCGCGCGCCGGAAACGACTCGGTGATGATACCCATGTTGTTAGCCATGGCCGCCGCGCAACCGACGCCCTGAACAATGCGTGCCAGGATAAGAACCTCGAGCGAACCCGAAAGGCCGCAAAGCAGCGAGCCGGCCGTAAAAACGATTACGCCCAGCTGGAATACGCCCACCTTGCCGCGCACGTCGCCCAAGCGGCCAAACGGCAGCATAGCCACGCATGTCGCAAGCAGGTACACCGAGCTCACCAGCTGGATGCGGTCGAGGCCCACGCCCAGCTCCTTTTGCATCACGGGCAACGCCACGGTCACGACGGTCGAATCCAGACACGACATAAACGTCATGATGAGCACGGTAAACAGAATCGCCCATTTGTTCTTGCCATGGGTGTCGCCCTCTAGAGCAATGTGCTCGCGGCGCAACTGCTCTGCAGTTTTCTCCATATCCATCCTTTCGAGTGGCCTAACGCAAAAAACGGGGCCCCGATCGCCTGCAAACAGCCGCGATTGGGGTCCCGCCTACGGAATCGGAACGAAAGGTCACCGAAGCTTTCTGCCAGCATCGGCACCTTGTACGGAGCTAGCCTAGCACTGCTCGAGTGCCTGCTCAAGGTCGGCAATCAGATCGGCCGTGTCCTCGAGGCCGCACGACAGGCGCACCATGTCGGCGGAGATGCCACAGGCGATGAGCTCCTCATCGTTCATCTGGCGATGCGTGGCATTAGCGGGATGCAGGCAGCAAGTGCGGGCATCGGCCACGTGCGTGGCGATCTGGGCGAGCTTGAGGCTCTTCATAAAGGTCTCGGCCGCCGCGCGACCACCGTTAAAGCCAAAGCTCACAACGCCGCAGGTACCGTTGGGCATGTACTTCTGAGCCAGGTCATAGTACTTATCGCCCTCCAGGCCCGGATAGCTCACGAAGCGCACCTTGGGATGGCTCTGCAGGAACTTGGCAACGGCCAGGCCGTTCTCACAATGACGCGGCATGCGTACATGCAGGCTCTCGAGCGAGCTGTTCAGGAAGAAGGCCGCCTGCGGGTTCTGCATGGGGCCGAGGTCGCGCATGAGCTGCGCGGTGGCCTTGGTAATGAAGGCGCCCTCGCGACCGAACTTCTCGGCATAGGTCACGCCGTGATAGCTCTCGTCAGGCGTGGTGAGACCCGGGAACTTATCTGCATGGGCCATCCAGTCAAACTGGCCGTGATCGACGATCACGCCGCCCAGGTAGGCCGCATGGCCATCCATGTACTTAGTGGTGGAGTGCGTGACGATGTCGGCGCCCCACTCAAAGGGACGGCACATCACGGGCGTCGGGAAGGTGTTGTCGACCATCAGCGGCACGCCGTGGTCGTGCGCGGCCTTGGCAAAGCGCTCAATATCGAGCACGGCAAGGGCGGGGTTGGCGATGGTCTCGCCAAAGACGAGTTTGGTGTTGGGCTGGAAGGCTGCCTCGAGCTCCTCGTCGGTGCAGTCGGGGGCAACGAAGGTACAGGTCAAACCCATGCGCTCCATAGTATGGGCGAGCAGGTTGTAGGTACCGCCGTAGATAGCAGAGCTCGCGACCACATGATCGCCGGCACCGGCCACGTTAAAAATCGCGAGGAAATTCGCAGCCATGCCCGAGCTCGTGAGCATCGCAGCGGTGCCGCCCTCCATCTCGCAGATCTTGGCGGCAACGAGATCGCACGTGGGGTTCTGCAGACGGCTGTAGAAGTAGCCCGACTCCTCTAGGTCAAACAGCTTGCCCATGTGCTCGGACGTGTCGTACTTCCACGTGGTGGACTGGTAGATGGGCACCTGGCGCGGCTCGGCATCTCCCGGGTGATAGCCGCCCTGAACACATGTGGTACCGATGGTCTGCTCGCTCATATCTAGCTCCCTAGCCTGGGTTACGTTTCATTCGGTTCACGATACCGCTACCCTGCACCCCTCTCAACCCATCCCCAAGGTAGGTTATAGGACAAATTGATCAGGGGTATTTATCTCAAGCCTTGGGCATTTGCTCGATAGATAAAAATGAGGCATACATGAAGCTCTCGATGATTACATACCCCGTCACGGGTACCATAGGCGGGTACACCGTAACCAAGGAGACAACGATGAAGCAAATCGATACGGCCCAGCTCGACATCACCGCCTGTCAGGCTCAAGCTGCCGAATACCACGCCCGTGGCTTTAACTGCGCCCAGGCCGTTGCCTGCACGCTCGCACCTGCCGTCGGGCTCGACCCCCAGACTGCCTTTACCCTCACCGAGGGCTTTGGCGCCGGCATGGGTGGCATGACCGAGACCTGCGGCGCCATCTCGGGCGCTGTTGCCATAATGGGCTTTGTAATGAGCGACGGCATGGAGAACCCCAAGACCAAAGGCCAGACCTACAAGCTGTCGCGCGAGATTGCCAAGCGATTTGGCGAGAAGAACACGACGACCGTCTGCGGCACGCTCAAGGGCATCGGATCGGATAAGGGTCCGCTCCGCAGCTGCCCCGGCTGCATCGACGATGCCATCGAGATCGCCTGCGATGTGCTAAAGCAGCTCGCCGAGTAGACGACAGCAGCATAAAACGACGGCCGGCGCGCTTGGGATCCATCCAAAAGCACGCCGGCCGTCGCCGTTAGAACTCGGCAAATTCGGGAGCGCCGGCCTCAATCTCCTCGCGCCCCGCCATAAGCTCGCGCATCTTGGCGCAAAACGGCTCCTGCTCCCCCGCCTTAAACACCAAATGAATTGTCACGGCATCCGCGTAATCGGTATCCGAAACCTTGGCACCCGAATCCTGCGCCAAACGAAGCACCTGCTCATACTGCGGATAGGCCACGTGCACGTCAACAGGCACGACGCTCGTCATCTCGACGATCTGCCCGGCCTCCTGAGCCGCGGCCACCGCCGCCTGCGTCGCCGCGGTATAGGCGCGTACCAAGCCACCAGGCCCCAACAACGTGCCACCAAAATAGCGCGTCACTACGCAGCAAACATTTTTGAGCCCCGCACCGCGCAACACCTCGAGCGTCGGCATACCGCTCGTGCGGCTCGGCTCACCGTCATCGCTCTGGCGCTCGCGTCCATCGACCAAAATCCACGCGGGAACATTGTGTCGAGCGTCGTAATGACGCTTGCGAACCATCTCGATAAAGGCATTCGCCTCATCCTCGGACTCAATATGGACCAGCTGGGCAATAAACCGGCTCTTGCGGTCCACAAACTCGCCCGAAGCCTCAATATTCGATTGCAGAGTAAAATAGCTGTCCAACAAAGCCCCTCAACAACAAGCAAAGCAACAAACAGCCTCAATAATACGGCAGAAACCGTACCGTTGCCCTCGCCAACAAGAACGGAAACGCCAATGATGCCGTCGCCAACAGCGAGACGGCGTCAGCTGAGTCGATTTGGCCCGAAAGAGGAGGGAGCACGCCTTATGGCGGCGACCGACGAATGAGCGCCAAATCGGCCAGCTGACGCCGTCGAAAGCGAGAACCCGTCAGCGCGAGCAAGGTGCCTTGAAAGACAAGGGCATTGACCTTATGGTCATGCCCGAAGGCTTGAAAGGCAGATTGCCGCGCTGACGGGTTCGCAGCGTCAACATAGTTGCCGAGTGGGCCTATAAGCCGGGTTCTGTCGTGAACGGTCATTTATCTTGTCTGCACGTTACCGTGCAGCTCCACGCACGCTACCCGAACGCGGACCGGGCCGGCCCATAGCGTTCCTATTCGCGCTTGCTCCGGATGGGGCTTGCCAAGCCGCCGTGTTGCCACGACGCTGGTGGTCTCTTACACCACCGTTTCAGCTTTTCCCTTTACGCCTTGCGGCGCAGGTGGGAGTCTTCTTTTCTGCGGCGCTTTCCGTCGGATCACTCCGCCCGGCCGTTAGCCGGCATCCCGCCCTCTGGAGCCCGGACTTTCCTCACGCGTACTGCAAACAGCACATCGCGCGACCGTCTGGCCCACTCAGCAGTGCAAGAGTGTAGCACACCGTTGCCGCAGGCAATGGCACAACACAAGCGTTCGACACGATAAACCAAGAACCACGCCATGCAGTACAATAGGGTTGTCGATGGGCAACGTCGTCAGTCGAGACGCGACCGCGCTCCGCACCCCTCCGTCTACTCGGTGCGTTCCCGCCTCCTCCCCGAGGCGGGATGTCGGCATTTTTTCATTCACCGACAACCCAATAGCCTGTGGACAGCCCGGGTAGCATCGCGTGCATCAGCAGCGAAAGCAAAAAGGAACCCGTCCATTGCGGACGGATCCCTTAAAACAAGTGATCGTCAAACCGATTTACTCGGCGTCGGTCTCCTCGTCCTTCTTCTCGGAAGGAAGCGGGGTAACCTCGATCTCGACGCCCAGAGTCTCAGCAGCGGACTTCATGGACAGAGAGATACGACGACGGTCGAGGTCGATCTCCATGACCTTGACCTGAACCTTGTCGCCCACGTGGGTGACCTGAGAAGGCTGGTCGACGTGCTTGTTGGCCATCTCGGAGATGTGCACCAGGCCCTCGATGCCCTCGCCCAGGTCGACGAAAGCGCCAAACGGGACAAGCTTGGTCACAGTGCCCTCGACGATAGCGCCGACGGGGTACTTCTTGACCAGTGCGCGCCACGGATCCTCGGTGGTCTGCTTGAGACCCAGGGAGATGCGCTCGCGGTTGAGATCGACGTCGAGAACCTCGACCTCGACCTCCTGGCCGACCTTGACAACCTCGGAAGGATGGTTGACGTGGTTCCAGGAGAGCTCGGAGATGTGGATGAGGCCGTCGATACCGCCGAGGTCGACGAAGGCGCCGAAGTCGACGATGGAGGAAACGGTGCCCTGGAGACGCATACCAGACTTGAGCTTGGACAGGATCTCGGAGCGCTCGGCCTTACGGGACTCCTCGAGCACGACGCGACGGGAGAGGACGACGTTGTTGCGGTTACGGTCCATCTCGATGACGCGGGCCTCGATGCGGGTGCCCATGTAAGAGGTGAGGTCCTTGACGCGACGGAGGTCGACGAGGGAAGCAGGCAGGAAGCCACGCAGGCCGATGTCGAGGATCAGGCCGCCCTTGACAACCTCGATAACCTCGCCCTCGACGTTCTCGCCGGAGTTGAACTTCTCCTCGATGCGGTTCCAAGCACGCTCGTACTCGGCACGCTTCTTGGACAGGACCAGACGACCGTCCTTGTCCTCCTTCTGGAGAACCAGAGCCTCGATGGGATCACCGAGTGCAACGATGTCTGCAGGGTTAGCGTCCTTGCGGATGGACAGCTCGCGGACCGGGATAACGCCCTCGGACTTGAATCCGATGTCAACGAGCACCTCGTCATGCTCGATCTTAACGACAGTGCCGTTAACGAGATCGCCCTCATCAAAGTCGGTAATCGTACCGTCGATGAGGTTGTTCATCTCCTCCTCGTTGACATCGTCAAGAGAGAAAATGGACGAGTTCTGAATCTCACTCAAAGGTGGACCCCTTTCGAACTACGGGGCCCCGATTGCTAGGACCTACAGAAGGGTGCGACAAGCACACAACGTTTAGGAACACTCGGGAGCCGACAGATACTAATGTGACGCTTATGCAATCACGTTCGTATAGGTTACGGGGAAATGAGTTCGATTTCAAGCGTGAACTGCGATTTTTTACTCGTGTGGAGACTTTTTCGTAATCTTATGAACACACGTCTCCGCAACTTGACGATAACCAGCTAGGCATTCGGCTTTGGGGTAAAGTATCCGGAGCCAACGATTCTAGATCGATTTTTCGAGAAAGGTGCCCGCGTGCTCAAAGCAGTCGTTTTCGATATGGACGAGACGCTTCTCAGCATCAACCTCAACGCGTTCATCCTTCGCTATTTTAAGGATGTCTCTTCGATGCTCGCGGATATCGGGCGCCGCAGCCGCGGTGGCACGATGGCACGCCTCGGCACCATCCTAGTCGACCTCAACGCCAATCGCCGCAGCGGCACGGACAACCGCACCAATCTTGAGTTTTACCAAGAAGAGGTCGAGCGCCGATGCGGGATCCGCCTCTCCGATCCCCTCATCTACGAGGCGTTTACCTACTATGACCGCGAAGTTCTTCCGTACAAGAACGACGGTGTCATTAACGCCCACGCCATGCCGGGCGCACACGCCGCGCTCCAGGCCGTACAGGACGCAGGGCTGCGTTGCGCGCTCTTTACCAACCCCAGCTTTCCCCAAGGGGCCATCGAGTGCCGCATGGGCTGGGGCGACCTGGCCGACGCCCCCTTTGAGCTCGTCACGCACATGGGAAACACCACCCGCTGCAAGCCCGATGCCACCTACTATCTAGAGCAGCTTCAGGTGATGGGACTCGAGCCACACGAGGTCCTTATGGTGGGCAACGATCCCAAACGCGACTTCCCGTCCCCCGATTGCGGCATCCAAACCGCCTTTGTGGGCCAAGGCAAGCCCAGCCGAGCCACCTGGCGCGGAACCATGGAAGACTTCGCCCGCGACTTTAACGCCGTAATCGAGGCCTTCTACGAGCACCAAATAGCCGACGAACTGTCTTAGGACCCCTCGCTCCAAACAAAATAACGCCGCAGGTTGAGCATAAGTCAGCGAAAACGCCCCTAAGCGAGCAATGTGCCTTGAAAGAGGAGGGCATAGGCCTTCTGGCCATGCCCGACGATTGAAAGGCAAATTGCCGCTTAGGGGCGTTTGCAGCGTCGACTGGTTACGCGGTTTGGTAAAACCGCGTAACTAGCAGACTCGAGTCTTGCCGATCATGATGTTAAGGATCTCGACGTCGGTATCTTTCATGCCCACACGGCCCACGTAGCCCATGCTGGCGATTGTCTGCTCGACGGTATCCTGGATCAGGCCCTCGCCGGCACGGAAGCCACGGCCCTGCATGGCCATATCGTGGCCCAAAATCGCCGCATCGACGGCAGCGGAAATCTTGGCGGCACAGCTTGCCTTGGCGCCATCGCACACGATGCCGCCAACGTTGCCGAGCGTGTTCGAGACCGTCGCGCCAATCTGCTCGCGCGTGCCACCGCACAGCCAGGTAATCGCGGCGCCGGCGCCGCACGCGGCGCAAATAGCACCGCAAAACGCCGAGAGCGCACCAATATAGCTCTTGATATGCACGGCGATAAGATCGGACAGCATCACGGCGCGCACCAGGCGCTCGTGGTCGCAACGCAGGTACTCGGCATACTCCATGACGGGCAATGCGCAGGTAATGCCCTGATTGCCCGAGCCGCACACAATGGCGACCGGCAGCGCGCAGCCGTTCATGCGGGCGTCGGACCCGGCGGCCGCACGGGCACGGGCACGGCAGGCGACGTCATCGGCACGAGCACCCAGCAGCGTACGACCCACCTCGGCGCCCCAAGCGTGCGCAAGGCCCTCGGCACTGATTGCGCCATTCAGCTCAATCTGACGCTCAACGGCAGCACGGGCGTCCTCAATGTCACCGTCCTCGATAAAGTCGATGATGGTCTCGATCGACATGGGCGTGTCGGCGTTATCTGCCGCCCGCTCGGCCACGACGCGCTCGGCGCAGGCGGCACACTCCCCCGCCGACTTGCCGCACACCGGAATACCGTCGAGGGTATGGCACGTGACATTGGTGTGGTGGTCGGTAATCTCGACGACCGCGGTATGGCCCCCGGCCGTGGCAGTCACCTTGATGTAGAGGTTGGGCACACCCTCGACAAGCGATACATCGCAGTAGTCGGCGTCGGCGAGGAGCTCGGCCACGCGAGCACGGTCTTCATCGTTAACGCTCTCGAGCACCTCGAGCGCGCTTTTGGCGTCGCCGCCCACGGCACCCAGCACGGCCGCGGCTTCAATACCGTGCATACCGCCCGAGTTGGGCACGGTCACGCTCTTAACGTTCTTGATGATGTTGCCCGAGCAGGCAACATCCATATGATCGGGCTCGCAACCGAGCGTCTGGCTCGCCAGCGCTGCTGCATAGGCAACGGCAATGGGCTCGGTGCAGCCGAGTGCACAGACAAGCTCGCGGTTCAAAACATCGCAAAACGCGGCATCACGAAGGGAATCGGTAGGCATAGGTATCTCCTGCTTGCATAACGGGCTTGGCTCTCAAAAATAGTTAGCTCCTTTATTTGATAACAATGCATCAAAAACTGCAACCATGGTTCCGGCGGACGGCGCTCAAGCACAAACTGACAGCATTCATTCATGAGAAGCCGGTCTTGTTGCATGCTAAAGCGTTTGACCAAAAAACGCCCGAGCGTTTACGCAAAAGTCGCGCTATCATGCAGTCGAACGCGGTAAAACCTTTAGCATTTGCGCCGCACAGACCAGAGAGGAACCACTCATGAAGATTGGTATCGGCAACGACCACGCCGCCGTCGAGCTCAAGAACATCATCTCCGAGCACCTGAAGGAGCGCGGCTGCGAGGTCGTGAACTTTGGCACCGACACCTCCGAGAGCTTTGACTACCCCATCGCCGGCTACAAGGTGGGTAAGGCCGTTGCCAACGGCGACGTCGACCTGGGCATCCTCATCTGTGGCACCGGTGTCGGGATTAGCCTGGCTGCCAACAAGGTCGAGGGCGTACGCGCCGTCGTGTGCTCCGAGCCCTTCAGCGCCAAGCTCTCCCGCATGCACAACAACACCAACGTGCTCGCCTTTGGTGCCCGTGTCGTGGGCTCCGAGCTCGCTAAGATGATCGTCGACGAGTGGCTCGACGCCGAGTTTGAGGGCGGTCGTCACGAGCGCCGCGTTAACCTTCTCAACGAGATCGACCACACGCGCGGCCTTAAGGTTGTCGACGAAGCCTAAACTATTCAGTGCCATAAGCTAACAGCAGGGGCCCGCTC
>CAUEUQ010000076.1:0-9782 GCA_959021215.1 uncultured Collinsella sp.
GAGGGGCCATGCGGCATAGCGCCGGGACATGGTCCGGAAAAACGTCCGAGGTCCCTATTGTAGACAAGCCCAAAGCCGGAACAATCATTATGACCGATGAACGGTATTTTTTCTTCGATAAACGGTATTTAGGCGGCACTTAGGGACGTTCCTTTCCCGCCGGCACCCAGGGGCACTCCTCACTCTGGTGCATTGGGGACAGGTTTGTTTGCACCAGGTTGGTGCAGATTAACCCGGCCCCATTGCACCAATTTCGTATGCGCTAGATGAAGAGCTCGCATTCCTTCCGCACGACGCAAACCTTGCTCAGCATCTGGGAAACAGCGGATAGCTTGTTGGGATCAAGCTTGCGAGCGCCTCGCGGACATACGGCGATGCAGCGCATGCAGGAGATGCACGCCTCGCCAGCTGTTCGCTTGGGGTCGCCCTTGTCGATAGCACAAACGGGGCACGCCGCGGCGCATGCACCGCAGGAAATGCAATCCTCTGTTGCCTCGGGTGCCATGCGGTGACCTCCAGCTTGTTTATAAGGACGATTGCCGGGGATAGAGGGCTCGGACGCATCCTCAGCCAACAGCTTTTGCTGAATTTGCTGCGCAAACTCTGCGAGCTGCGCCGCATCCTGCGCATCCGGACGACCGGCAGCAAACTGTCGCGCAATGGAATGTTCTGCAATGGCCGCAACTGCCGCGATCACCCGGAATCCCGCATGCTTCGCAACGTCCTCCAGCTCTACGAGCGTGTCCTCAAACGCGCGGTTTCCGTATACACAAACCAAAACAGCCCGAGCCCCGTTGCCGCGCACCATGCCCAACCGGTCAGCCACCACAGCCGGGATTCTACCGGCATACGCCGGCACGGAGATAACAGCCACGTCGTCCTTCGTCATCGAGACCTCGTGGAAATCCAACCCGCTATCGGTCAGATCGACGGTAACAGTATTCTTGTCCAGCGCTCCAGCCACAAGGCAAGACACCTTCTCCGTTCCACCCGTCGGACTAAACACAATTTCGAATACGCTCATCTAGACACCCTCCCCCTACGCTCAGCAACGCGTCAAGCCGTTTTCACATCCAGCCAGAGTATACGGCACGTGGGGTCCCCGTTTTAATGCACCAAGCACCCCAATGCACCCACCCTACGCTGTCTGCCTCTTCATTTTGCATAAATTATGGTACAGATTGTATATATTTACGGAATACCGCTGTGTTCTCCTGAGGTACCCCATCCTGGCCCGTGCAAAAAACGGAGTATTCTGCAACGTGACCACGCTAGCACCGCCGCGGGTGGGCAAAACTGTAGGGCGCCGTATCATTCTAAGTCCCGACATGGCGAAAATACGCGCCCCTGCTCCGGAAAACGGCGAAATCTGACTCAGAACGCTCGCCAGGGATATCCGAAGGCCACCGTTGGCGACGTCGAATCATATGCAGACAACTCGAACTGCAGAATACTCCAAAAAATGCACGGCGCACCCCATGGGACCCATTGCCGCATGGCAGGAAACAGGTCCACGGCATCCTCTAGATGCATTCCCGAGGAAATCACATTTGAACTAGCGATCGGATACGGCAAACAAAAAGGGCCCCGAACGTAGTTGCTCGGGGCCCTTGGTTCACCTCGCTCTAGCGGGCGATGCGTATGTTACTTGCGCTTGCCGCCGCCGTCGCCGGGACGACGGGAGCTGCTACCACGCTTGCCGCCACGGCTGTTGCCATAGCTGCCGCGGTTATCGCGACCGCCGGCACGGCCGCCACGGGAGCCGGCCTGGTTGCCGCCACGACCACCACGATAGCCGCCACGACGCTCCTCGCGGGTATCGTCGTAGTTGCGCCAGTCATCGCGACGATCGCGGCTGGCACGCGGGTCACGACGATCGCGCGACTCGTTAGAACGACCAGCGCCGCCGCGGCCGCCATTGCCGCGAGCACCCTCGCGACGCTCGCCGCCGTGGCTACCGCGCTCTTCAAAGCGCTTGCCGCCACGGGACTCACCGCCGCGGGCACCACGCTCACCACGGCCCTCGCCGCCGCGACGCTCATCACGGCCACTGCGCTCGTCATCACGACCGGAACGACGGCGGTCGCCCGCACCGCGCTTGCCACCGCGCGAGCCGCGGCCCTCGTCCTCGCGCTCAACACGACGACGGCCACCGCGATCCTCATCCTCGCGACGACGGCGATGTGCCTCACCCTGGAACTGCTTGGCACGACGCTCGGCACGGTTACCGCGCGCAGGCTGCTCAGCGGCGTCAGCACCGCCGCGCTCCTCGGCAGCAACCTCGCGGGCCACGCTCTCCACGGCCTCGTCCACGCGAGCCTGAACGCCCTCGCGCACGCGGGTCTTGCCACCGCGCTTGGGACGGCTCGGACGCTCGCCGTCGCCACGGCGCTCGTCGCGACCGCGGTTGGAACGACCAGCCACATCGCCGTAATCGTCGCCGTTGCGCTTGCCATCGCGACGCGCCTGCTCAAGCTTCTTCTTGCTCTTGGACTTGCCGCGTTTAGTCTTCTTCTTCACCTTAAAGGCCGCAGGGTCGCGCTCGGGATCAACCGCAGGCGGGTTGGGACCCACATGCAGGTCGCCGGCCTCGTAGATGTCGGCGGTCTTGTCCATGAGCTTCTCGATCTCGTAGAACTCGTCCACGTCCTGCTCGGTCACAAACGTGATGGCCCAGCCCAGCTCACCGGCACGGCCCGTACGGCCAATACGGTGGATGTAGTCGGTCGGCTCGGCCGGCACGTCAAAGTTCACGACGTAGCGCACGTCGCTAATGTCGATGCCGCGGGCGAGAACATCGGTTGCCACCAGCACGTCGACGGTGCCATCGCGGAAGGCAGAAAGCGCGCGCTCGCGCTGGGCCTGGCTGCGGTTGCCATGAATCGCGGCGGCCTTGATGCCCTTACGCTCCAGACGACGGCAGCAGCTGTCGGCGCGATGCTTGGTGCGCATAAAGACGATGGTGCGCTCCGGGCCCTCCTTCTTGAGGAACTCGGGCAACAGGTTATTCTTGGCCTCGATGGACACCGGGAACACAAACTGGTCGACGGTGTCGGCGGTCGACGTGGCGGGCGCGATCTCCACGCGAGCCGGATCGCTCACCAGGTCGGTGATCTCGCCCACGGCCTCCTCGTCGAGCGTCGCCGAGAACAGCAGCGTCTGGCGCTCGGCCGGCGTCTCGCGCACAATGCGGCGGACGGCGGGCAAAAAGCCCATGTCGAGCATGCGGTCGGCCTCGTCGAGTACCAGCACCTTGACCTCGTTCAGGTGGCAGGCGCCCTGCTCGATCAGGTCGACCAGACGGCCCGGCGTGGCGACCAGGATATCGCAGCCGTACTTGAGTGCCGCGGTCTGCGGCTTGTAGCTCACGCCACCCACGACGGTCACGGCGACATGGCCGGTGACGTCGGCGATCTTGCTCGCGACCTCGTCGATCTGCTGGGCGAGCTCGCGCGTGGGGGTGATGACGAGCATCACGGGGCCGCGGCCGTTGCCCTCGGGCTTCTTGGCACCGCGACGGCGGTTGCGGCCGCCGCGCTCGCGCACGGGTTTGGGCGGAGCAATGTGCTCCAGATTGTTCATGGTCGGCAGCAAGAAGGCGGCCGTCTTGCCGGTGCCGGTTTGAGCGGCGGCAAGCAGGTCGCGACCCTCGAGCACCACGGGGATCGAGCCGGCCTGCACGGGCGTCGGCGCCGTGTAGCCCAGGTTCTCGATAGCACGGAGTATCTCGTCCGAAAGCCCCAGCTCGTTAAAGGCGGGCAGGCTCTCGGTAGCGGACTCGACGGCCTGGGCAGCATTGGCCTCATCGGCGGCATCGAAGGCAGCCTGGGTCATGGCCTCGCGGGCCTCGTCCAGAATCTCGGCGTCGGTGACGTCGGATACAGAATTACGCATATGTTGTTGTTCCTTATCTGCACGCCCCATGAGCACGGCATGCGGCCGCGCGGGCGTGCTTGGTAGTGCGCTAATACATACAAAACGGGTGCGCACAGAGAGGACGTTGCTCAGCACGCTGGCGATCGCTTTGGCAGCCCTATCACGCGCCGTCCAGACGCAGCAGCTCTAAGCGATGGAGCAGATTCGCCGCCGGTTAGTATACCCGTGCTTCGCATGCCCCCACGTAAACCACAGATGACGAGGCGGACGAGGTGGGCCTGGCCGATTGTGTCAATCTGTAACAGATGCAGGGCAAAACCGGGTCCAAATGTTACAGAACAAGACAGAGGGGGATTTCCGTTCAGTCCAACCAAAATCTCTCGGTCTTCCTGCAATTTCGAACATGTGGCCTATAATGTTGCTTTGGTTACGCTATATATTGCGCAGCCATTTAATACGTCGCCCACCGGGGGCCATTAATTCCTATCGCCATATTGGCTAGGAAGCAATCAAAGGAGGTATCCGTGGCAGCAGAGACGCCTTGCTCGGTCCTCTATAACGATATTCGCTCGTTCGGCGGTCTTAAACATCTCGAGATCGCCCGAATGCTCATCAATGGAAACTCCTATCTCGGCAGTACCCTGCTCGAGAAATGCTCTTCCAACCGCTCGTATCTCACCCGTTACATCGTCCATCGCAAGCCTGACCAGTGCGCGCCCGCCATCTACAGCGACTTTACCGTCACCACGCTCAACCTTTCCGCGGCAATCTGCAGCAAGCTCGGCGGCGGCGAGTCCGCCTATCAGGCAATCGCCGAGCACTATCGCGGTCCGGCCGCCAACGAAATGATGTCGGCTCTCGCCAGCTACAAGCTGGACAGCCGCCTATATGCAAATGCCCTCAATCGCATCGACAACTTTGACGGCAATGCCGTGCGCGAGAAAAGCACGCTTTACCTTATGCTCTTTGTGGCAACGGGGGCGCTCGCCGATCCCGTTCAGGGCGTGGCCACCGTCGAGCGCTTTTGCGACAGCAAGACGGGCGGGCACTTTGGCACCACCGAAACTACCGTCGGACGTGGCTTTATGAGCAGCCTGGAGCAGCCGCACACCGTCGCTCCCAACCTCGGTCTGCTCAGAACCCATGCCGACAACTGCGCCGACATGCAAATCCATCCCCTCACACGCGATCCGCGCGGCACCGTGATTGGTTCTTTGCCCAAAACCTCGCCCAGCATCACCGATGTAGGCGCCGACGCCTCGCGCGAGCATCTTCGTATTTGGCTCGAGGGTGAGCACTGGTACGCCCAGGGCCTTGGATCGACCAACGGCACAGTGCTCGAATCGGGCGCGGGCGACGGCGATATCGTAATCGAGCCGCCGCGCGACCAACGCGAACCCGGCAAAGTCTATCCCCCCGTGGAAATCGCCAACAGCGACAGGCTCCATCTGGGTCTCTACACGACATTCCTTGTCATTGTGGACTAGCACGGACAGCGATCGGAAGACGGTCGCCGTCCGTCTTTCGTCTTCTACCTTCTGTGTCGTAAACGACAATACTCAGCGGTACACGTGAGCAGTGCGGCTATCATGGTACTTTACCGATATCCGCACTGCTCACGTGTACGCGCGGCAACCCATGCCAGACAAAGGAACGCCATGGATACTACCAATAGCGCCTATGGCGACAAACTTATCTGTCTCGATACGTTCGATACCGCCGTGGCGGTCGACCCCAGCGCCGAGGACGACGCCAAGCGTCGGTTTATGACGCTTATTCTCCAGACGGCCCACCGCGACAACGGCAACATCGGGCACGTGCTGCGCGCGACCAACACGAGCGGCGAGGTCTTTGCCGTCAAGCTACTCAAGGACAACGCCATCCTTTCCGGCCAAGCCCCCGACCGCTCCGCCGAGCAATCGGCAGCGCACCTGGCCAACACCGCTGCGCTGTTCGAGGAGTACCGTCATCTGTGTACCGTCTCGTACCTGCGCGGATTTCCGCGCGTCTATGGCTACGGATCGTGCGAGGATGACCCGCTCATCCTCATGGAGTGGGTCGAGGGAACCTCGCTCAAGCAGGCGCTGCCCCTGCTTCCTCACGACGCCTCGGGCGGGCTGACCACCCAGATGGTCGCCGCCGTCGGAAACGCCGTGCTTCGTGCGCTCTTGATGACCCAAGGCCTCGTGAACCCGGTCATCCATCGCGACCTTTCGCCTGCCAATATTATGTTCCGCACCACCAGCCGAACGCTCGAGCAGCAGATTGCCGATTGCTCCTTTGACCCCTGCCTCATCGACATGGGCTCCGCGACCATGGCTCTCGGCGACGACACGATCACCCGGCGCGCCGACATCTGGCGCTTTGCCACGCCCGCATACGCCGCGCCCGAGATGCTCACGCAGGATATCGAAGGCATCGCGGCCCTTCGCCGTTCGCCGGCAATCGACGTCTATGCGCTTTCGAGCATTCTGTACCAGCTCTACAGCGGTCGCAAACCGTTTGACTTTGAGTCGACGGACGCCGCTGCAACCGGCTCGTTCTATCTCGTAAAGACCAAGACCAAGCCGGCACCGCTCGAGCCGCGCTGCGAGGGCGATGAAGCGCTCGTCCAAATCATCATGAAGGGTCTCTCAGTCGAGCAGTGCGATCGTCCCACCGAGCAGCAGATGCTCGAGGTGCTCTCGGCATACCTCACCGATGCCGAATCCGAGGGCCGCGAAGGCGCGGGCAGTGACGCCGCAATCGACATCGACTCCGGTACACACCTTAAGGTCGACGTCGCCGGCGAGCGCGCGCGAGAGATCCTGGAGCAGGCCCGGCACGATGCCATGACCCGCCGCCGCTTTATTATCGGTGGCGTTGTCGCAGCCGTTGCGGGGCTCGGCGTTATCGGGGCGGCAACCCATGGCTTTGGCATCCCCGACTACCTGGACGGCATCCGCAGCTCACTTGACGACTACACTTGGGATCAGCTGCAGGAGATTTCGCTCAAGATTAAGGCCACCGAGACCCGTAGCGAGGCACGCGAGATTGCCAGGCGCTATCATCTGCTCGATGCCGATGGGCATATCCCCTATCCGTGTACCAAGCGCGTCACGCTCACCAACGGGCTGCAGGTTGGCGCGCAGCTTGTGGGCATTCGCCACGATGAGCTTCTGGACGGGACGGGCAAGGCCGGACTGACGTTTATGTTCGACGCGGGTATTGCCGAGCGCAACGCTGCGGCTGAACCGCCGAGCGCCGGCTGGGCAGATTGCGAGCTGCGGGAATGGCTCAACGGCGACGGCCTTAAGCTGCTGCCCAACGAGTTGCGCGCACTCATTAAAGGGGTCAAGAAGGTCTCGAACAATGTGGGCGCCGCCAACAGCGCATCGTGCCTGAGCGAGTTGCCCGCAACCCTTTGGCTGCCCGCCATGGTCGAGCTGTGCGGTACGCAACCGCCCGATTCGTTTGCCGAGGACTATCACTACCTGGCAGACATCTACAACGGCGAGGGCAAGGAGTATCAGCTCTTCCGCGAGCTCAAGGTGAGCCCGTATTCCACGAACGAGACGATGGTCCGCCAGTGGAAGGGCAAGGACACCTGTTGGTGGGAGCGCACGGTGAGCCCCGACACATCGGAGAGCGAAGGCACGCTCTATATGAACCGCGTGGGGCACGACGGCGACGTCTTTACGTACGCAACGCCTGCGGAAAAGCCAAACAAGCTAACCTGTGTGATCCCCGGGTTCTGTATCTAGGCGGCGGGCGTCTTGCCGTGACGGGACCCCTCCCCGGCAAATGTCTCGATCTGTAACAGTTAGAGGTCATTTTCCCTGCTAGATGTTACAGGTTGAGATGATTGGTTGAGACGGTCCATCGGCCAACCAACCACCCTCATCTGTAACGAAATGTCATACATTTCTTTCTGTACTGGACACCCCCAGGGGGTATGGGTGTATAGTATCGGCAGGTTAACAATTCCAACACTACGTCACAGACAGGAGAAGCCATGGCTCAAGATAAGTTTGACGTGGGCGGCATGACGTGCGCCGCGTGCCAAGCGCACGTGGACCGTGCCGTCAGCAAGCTCGACGGCGTCGAGAGCGTCGCGGTCAATCTGCTCGCCGGCTCCATGCTGGTGGACTATGACCCCGCGCAGGTCACCCCCGACGACATCTGCACCGCCGTCGATCGCGCTGGCTACTCGGCCTCGCCCGTCAGCACGGGCACCGGCGCCGACGGCTCAAACGGCAGCACGCAAGCCAGGTCCGGCGCCGCCCATATGGAGTCGCCCACCAAAAAGCTGGAGGCCGCCGCCTCCGCCATGCGCACCCGCCTCATCATCTCGATCATCTTCCTCATCCCGCTGTTCTACATAGGCATGGGGCACATGCTTGGCTGGCCGCTGCCCGGCGTCTTCACCGACCATACCCACAGCATGACGCTCGCCCTCACTGAGCTCGTCCTGCTCATCCCCATCGTCTATGTCAACGACGCATACTTCATCAACGGCTTTAAATCGCTCGCGCATGGCGCGCCCACCATGGACGCCCTCATCGCCGTCGGCGCCACCGCGTCTATCGCCTGGTCGCTCTACGCCATGTTTATCATGGCCGACCAACTGGCCGCCGGACAGGTCCACGAGGCCATGATGACGGGCATGGACAATCTGTATTTTGAGAGTGCGGGCACAATCCTGTCGCTCGTCACCGTGGGCAAATACCTCGAGACGCGCAGCAAATCCAAAACCGGCGGCGCCATCGAAGCGCTGATCGACCTGGCGCCCAAGACCGCGACCGTCGTGGCCGAGGACGGCACCGAGTCCACCGTCGACGTCGACGCCATCCTTCCCGGCCATGTCCTGCGTGTGCGCCCCGGCGAGTCTATCCCTGTCGACGGCGTAGTACTCGAGGGCGCGTCGGCCGTGGACGAGAGTGCGCTCACCGGCGAGTCCATCCCCGTGGAAAAGACCGCCGGCGACACCGTCAACGCCGCCACGGTCAACCGCACCGGATCGTTTACCTTCCGCGCCACGCGCGTGGGCGCCGACACGTCGCTTGCCAAGATCATCCAGCTCGTCGAGGACGCCAACGCCACCAAGGCGCCCATCGCCCGCATGGCCGATAAGGTCGCCGGCGTGTTTGTGCCCGTGGTGTTCGTAATCTCGGCCGTGACCTTTGCGGTGTGGATGGCACTGACCGGCAGCGTGAACGAGGCGCTCACCTCCGCCGTGGCGGTGTTGGTGATCAGCTGTCCGTGCGCACTCGGCCTGGCCACGCCCGTCGCCATCATGGTGGGCACCGGCAAGGGCGCCGAAATGGGCATCCTGTTCAAAAGCGCCGAGGCGCTGGAAAACCTACGCAGCGTGGGCACCGTGGTGCTCGATAAGACGGGAACGGTCACTCGCGGCAAGCCTGCCGTGACCGATATCGTGGTAGCCACGCGCGCCGACGGATCGCCCGCCATGAGCGAAAAGGCGCTGCTCAAGCTGGCCGCCGCGTTGGAGCGCTCGAGCGAGCACCCGCTGGCCGAGGCGATTATGGCCGAGTGCGAGACACGCGGGATCGTCGCACGCATGGTCGAGGACTTTGCCGCCGTGCCCGGTCGCGGCGTTACGGCGCGCGAGGGGCAAAACGCCATTGCAGCCGGCAACGTACGCCTGATGAACGAGTTGGGCGTTACCGTGCCCGCGGGTCTTGCCGAGCAATTTGCCGCCGAGGGCAAGACGCCGCTGTTCTTTGCCAAGAACAGCGAGCTTGCCGGCACCATTGCCGTGGCTGACGAGGTCAAGGAGACGAGCGCCGGAGCCATCGCCGCACTGCGCTCGCTTGGCGTCGACGTGCGCATGCTCACCGGCGATAACCGTGTGACAGCCGAGGCCATCGCCCGCCGCGTGGGGCTGAGCCGCGAGCAGGTCATCG
>CAUEUQ010000077.1:0-9778 GCA_959021215.1 uncultured Collinsella sp.
GCCTTAAGCGCAAAAAGCGATGAAGTCGGTTCGCTGATAAACCGGTCGCGCAGGCGACGAGGAGATGAGTTGCGCTGCTGGCAGTTGAGTTCCAGACCCGCACGGGCCATCTTGGGCTCAACGCGGGCGTACAGGTCTTCCATGTCGCGCCGATTGGTGAACAGTGTGAGCACCGATCCGCCCATGGCAAGATGGGCGTCGACCAGCACGCGCTCGAGCGCCGTAAGATAGCTCTCACGATCGCGCGGATCGGGGATATCACCCGCAACGACTACAGCCATGTTCGAATCGAAGTCGTAGCTCGAGTCCAAGTGCAACGATGAGGATGTTGAAGCACCGATGCGATCGAGGCCGACCGCGTGGTTAAAGTGTTCAAAGCTTTTGGACACCGTCATGGTCGCCGAGGCAAAGATAGCCGTGTGAACCTCGGGCAGCCACTCGGTTGCCAAGGCCTCGCCAATGTCGATGCGCTCTGCGGTCATTGACTCTCCGCCGGCACGCAACCTGCGATTGACCTGCAGCGAATACACGTAGTGTTCATCGGTGCCGTCAATGATGAGTTTGAGGTTCTCGGCCAGCTCGTGCAAGCGGCGCGAGATATCACCCAGGTCGACAACAACCTCGGGCTTGTCGGCGGCGACGGCTTGCACCAGCGCGTCGACGCTCTTGTCAGCCTGTTCCAACGCGTCGATGGCAGCGTAGGCCGACTGTAAGAAATCATGCCAGTCGTCAGATTCGCGCAGTTCGGGGCCAATCCATAGATTGGCATTGTCATAACCCCCACGGGCACGGCGGCCGAGCTCGCGAACGCCATCGAACACGTCGGCGATTGCCATGCTCGCGCGCGCAACCGTCGACGTCGCCTTGGCAGTAAGGCCCAGATAGAGCGTAGAGCCCTCGGAGGTTGCCAAATCACGGGAAACCTGGCTTAGCGCGCCGGTGCTCGAGCCACCCAGGCGCTCAAACAGAACGCGTGACTCGTCCGCCGACACCACGCGCGCCCACTGGCGGCGCGCCTCGCGCTCGATGGAATGGGCCTCGTCGATTACCCAATGACGAATCGGAGGCAAAATCCTGCCCTCGGCCGCAACGTTGCGGAACAGCAGGGAATGGTTGGTGACCACCACATCGGCATGCGCCGCACGACGGCGAGCGCCGTGGACCAAACATTTATCAGGGAAAAACGGGCAGAGGCGACGAGCACACTCGCGCGAGGCCGTCGTAAAGTCGGGGCGGTTGACGCTGCGCCACCGAATGCCAAGTGAGTCGAGGTCGCCATCGGCTGATTGGCAGACGTACGCCATAATGACCGCGACCGCCGTGAGCGTGTCCGCCGGATCGCGCTTGGTGGTAATCTCGGCCTGGCCGCGGCTCATGCGCTCAAGCTTGCGCAGGCACGGATAGTGGTCATACCCCTTGAGAGCGCAAAATGACAGACCACCGTCCAGTTGCTCGGCAAGTTTTGGCAGCTCATGGTACATGAGCTGGTCGGCGAGATTGTTCGATTTGGTCGCAATACCAACCGTGATGTTGTTACGGCGTGCTGCCTCGGCAAAAGGCACCAGATAGGCCATCGATTTGCCGACGCCCGTGCCCGCCTCAATTACACGATGAGTGCCCGTGACCAGCGCATCGCGGACCTCGAGCGCCATCGCAATCTGCTCATCACGCGGCTCGTAGGTGGGGTACATGCGATTGACCAGGCCACCTGGCGCATAGTCTGCCTCAATCTCCTCACGACTCGGCATCTTGAGGACCGGCAGTTCGTCGGCGTCCACCCGATCGTCGGCGCGATCGGCCTTGAGAACGTCAGCACGAGCGGCGCTGAGAGAGAAGATAGAACCAGGGTTCTGCCCTGCCAAGAATGAGAAGATAGGACGATAGGACCAAGGCACATCCGGATGCATGTCGGCTAGGCGCGCCATGAGGCCCTGGGGCAAGTCGGTGAGCGCCACGAGCAACACGCGCCATACGCCACACAGGGCGTCGACGTCGGCATTGGCACGGTGTGATACCGAGTCACAGCCAAACAGATCGGCCATAAAAGACAGCTTGTGCGAGGCCAGGCGCGGAAGCGCGATTCGCGACAGCGCCAGCGAATCGATCCAAATATCGCTCACGTTGACGCCGCCTTTGACCGACTCGATAAACGAGCGGTCGAACGTGGCGTTATGTGCGATCACCGGGCAACCACCGACAAAATCGGCGAGAGCGGCGACGGCCTCAACGGCCGACGGGGCATCTGCCACATCGGCATTTGTAATGCTCGTGAGCTCGGTAATCTCGGCGGGAATCAGCTGCTTGGGATGCACGAAGGTATCGAAACGGTCGACGATCTCGCGGCCCGAAAGACGGGCCGCCGAGATCTCGATCAGTTCATTGTCCTGCACCGAAAGACCTGTGGTCTCGGTATCGAGGACAATCACATCTTCCTCGATAAGACCAAAGGACTGCGTTTTGGCGCGTTCGGCAAGCGTGGCATAGGAGTCGATGACAAACTGCGGCGTTCCTGACGAAACCGCGTCCTCGATTAGCATGCAATGCCCGCTCGACGAAGGCCCATACGGATCAGGCTGTCACAGACCTGCGGGAACGTCATGTCGTCGGTGTGGCGGATCTCGTCCGGATACAGCGACGTATCGGTCATGCCGGGAATGGTATTGGTCTCGAGGATAACGGGGCCGTCCTCACTCACGATAAAGTCGCTGCGCGAGATACCCAGGCAACCGAGGGCCTTGTGAGCAGCACAGGCAAGCTCCTGGGCACGAGCGTAATTCTCGGGTGAAATCTGCGCCGGAATGCGATGGATGTCCGTAGGGTCGACATACTTCACGTCCAGATCGTAGAACTCACAGTCCTCGGGCTTACGAATCTCGACAATCGGCAGAGCGCGCACGTCATCTTCGCCGTATACGCCGACGGTGATCTCGGTACCCTCGATGCACTTCTCGACCAGTACTTTGTCGCCGTACTCAAACGCCTTGGCGATTGCCGCGGGCAGCTCGGAGGGCTCATGGACCAGGGAAATGCCATAGCTGGAACCGTTGACGGCCGGCTTCACAAAGCAGCGCTCGCCACAAACCTCGACGATATGATCGATATCGACTTCATCGCCCACCTCGAGCGCAAGGCCGGGGGCAATGGGAATGCCTGCCTTGGCGTACAGGAGCTTAGAGACCTCCTTGTCGGCACCGCAGGCGCTGGCAAGCACGCCCGAAGCCGTGTAGGGGATACCCAGGGTCTCCATGGCGCCTTGCATGGCGCCATCCTCGCCGCCGGCACCGTGCATGGCGATAAACGCCACGTCAAAGCCGCCGGTTGCCATGGTTACCATAAAGTCATCAGCGGCCGTATCGAGCAGCTCCACCGAGGTGTAGCCGGCTTCCTTCAGTGCCACCACAACGTTCTTTCCCGAATTAAGCGAGATCTCGCGCTCAGCGGAATGACCGCCCGCCAAGACCGCTACGTGCATGTTCTCTAGGCTTTTACCCGGCATGGGCAGACTCCTCCTCTATAATTTCTGCAGCTGATACCATATTGTAGCGATACCCTCTACGTTTCCCCAAAATCGAAAGGCTTCCATGAATCCCAGGACTAAATCTCAGGACATTCGCGACTTGAGCCAAAACGATATTCGCGAGCTCGTGGCCGAGCTTGGCCAGCCCGCCTTCCGCGCGAAGCAGCTCATCGAATGGGTCTTTGAGAAGAACGTTTGTTCGTTCGACGACATGACCAACCTTCCCAAGGCTTTCCGCGAGCAGCTTAAAGAGGCTTTTGCCTTTGATACGCCGACTGAACTCACCAAGCAGGTTTCCAAAGATGGCTCGCGCAAGTATCTGCTCGAGTACCACGACGGCATTTCCGTCGAAACTGTCGGTATGCCCCGTCGCAACAAGCTTTCCGTCTGCGTTTCCACCCAGGCAGGCTGCGGCATGGGCTGTGCCTTTTGCGCTACCGGCCTCAACGGCCTCAAGCGCTCTCTGACCGCTCAAGAGATCGTCGACCAGGTACTTCATGTATCCAACGACTTTGGCGAGCGCGTCACGAGCGTTGTCTTCATGGGCCAGGGCGAGCCGTTTGCCAACTACGACGAGGTTCTCAAGGCGTTGCGAATCCTCAACGACCCCGATGGCATCGGTATCGGTGCTCGTCACCTCACCGTCTCTACCAGCGGCGTTATTCCCGGTATTCGCAAATTTGCCGACATCCCCGAGCAGTTCACGCTTGCCGTTTCCCTGCATTCCGCCATCCAGTCGACACGCAATAAGCTAATGCCCGGTGTTAAGAAGTACACGCTACTTCGCCTTCACGAGGCGCTTCAACTCTACACCGAGAAGACTGGCCGCCGCCCGACCTATGAGTATGCCATGATCGAAGGCGTCAACGATACGAATCCCGAGATGCAGGCGCTCTGCGACTTCTGCGAGGGAACGTTGTGCCACGTTAACCTGATTCAGCTTAACGACATCGAGGGCAGCCCGCTCAAGCCGTCGCCGATTCATAAGGTTGAGGATCTTCAGCGTCGTCTTGAGTCCCGTGGCATCGAGACCACGATTCGTAACTCCCGTGGTAACGATATTGACGCCGCTTGCGGACAGCTGAAGCAGCGCTTCAAAGTTCAGAAGAACGCATAGGGGAGTCGCACCCCAAAACGTTTCATGTGAAACATCGAACGGCCCCGGTTACAGGAGATGCAACCGAGGCCGTTTTATTTATTGACCTTAATTTTGAATCAGCTGCTACCTGTCCCATTTTTTACGGCCAAAATAAGGGGTCCTTGCCTCGTGAATCAGACAAGGACCCCTCAAAATATGCTAAGTAATTGTTAGGTACCTAATAGCCTACATTTTCCCATTGGTTACTAACCCAACCTTGATTAATCTTGGGATTCTTCGTTACCTGAGCCGTACGCATGGCAACATCTTCTGTCATAACATCCATTTTCTTCTTGGATGTATCGACAATATCTTGCGCACTACGAAGCAAACGACCTCGAAGTTCATCGTCTGTCGCGATCTTATAGCCAGCAAAGGCACCAGCCGTGACAGTCGTCGCCAATGCAATCGCAGTTAAAATCCTATTCCTCATCTTGGCCTCCTTGATCAAACTGAATCATTTCGCCAAGAATACGAGAGAGCTCTTCCTCGTCTTTAAACTCAATCTCAATCTTATTCTTTCCACGCGAGCTCTTAACACGCACGTTGGTATTAAAAACCTGACGAAGCACGCGGGCAGCCTTTTTAAAAGACTGAGGCGTTGCAGGCCTCGGCGTCTTAGGTGTCTCTCCGGCAGAAAACAACGGAGCAAGATTTTCTGTCGCTCTTACGGAAAGGCCCTCTGCAACAACCTTCTCTGCAAGTCGAATTCGAGCGTCCTCATAGGGAACTGCAAGAATCGCACGTGCATGACCAGCAGTAAGTTTGCCCTCAAAAATCATCTGCTGAACAACTTCAGGGAGATCGAGAAGGCGCAGCGAGTTTGTAATTGCAGAGCGTGACTTGCTGACTGCCTTCGACAATGCCTCCTGGGTCATACCGCTGGCATCGATAAGCTGACGATAGCCCTTAGCCTCTTCGACGGGATTCAGATCAGAACGCTGAAGGTTTTCGATCAGAGCAAGAGCCAGCATCTCTTCATCATTAACATCTTTAATGATGACAGGCAGCTCCTCAAGACCAGCAAGCTTTGACGCTTGGTAACGACGCTCACCAGCGATGATCTCATAGCCGTTTCCATGCTTGCGAACCAAAAGCGGCTGCAAGACGCCATGTTCTTGGATTGATTCGCTCAACTCACGAAGTTCAGTTTCGTTAAAGTGAATTCGCGGCTGATTAGGGTTGGGAACGATATCCTCAATAGGTAGTTTTGTTTCAGATGCGGCATTCGAAGCCGATGCAGCCGAACCACCGGTCTCATACTCGGCCTCTGAGACCAAAGCATTGAGTCCACGTCCCAATCCGCCACGTTTCTTTACACTAGGCACGCTTGATCACCTCTTTTGCAAGGTTCATATATGCTTTTGCACCCTTATTTTGAGGTGCATAGGTAATTACCGGTTCCCCAAAAGACGGAGCTTCGGAGATTTTAACCGTACGGGGGATCAACGTCTTAAATGCCTTATCACCAAAGTACGATTGAACCTCCTCAACAACCTGATTCGATAGAGAAGTACGCGAGTCATACATGGTCATAAGCACACCGTAGGTGTCTAAGCCCTTGTTCAGACGAGATTTGACCATCTTCATTGACTCAAGCAGCTTCGTAACGCCCTCGAGTGCGTAATACTCGCACTGGATCGGAATCAAAACGCTGTCTGCTGCGGTCAAAGCGTTGATAGTAAGCAGGCCGAGCGAAGGAGGGCAGTCAATGAAAATAAAATCGAACTCGTCCTGAATCGGCTCAAGCAAATCTTTGAGACGGGTTTCACGAGCAATTGCGCTTACGAGTTCAATTTCCGCGCCTGCAAGCTGAATTGTAGCCGGAATTACGAATACCTTTTTGCAATTTGTATCAAGAACAAGCGATTCTGCCGGCACATCATTCAGCAATGCATCATAGATGCAGTGATCAAGGTCTTCTTTTTCAATTCCGAATCCACTGGTGCTGTTTCCCTGCGGATCAAAATCAACAATCAGTGTCTTACGACCCTGCTCACCCAGTGCTGCTGCAAGGTTTACAGCCGTCGTTGACTTACCGACGCCGCCTTTTTGATTGATGATTGCAATGATACGCGTGTCTTTTGCGCTCTTAGAACGCTTAACGTCGCGAAATCCCACGGTCCCTCCTGGTGTGTATTAAAGCTGTCAAACGGAGGATGTTTCACGTGAAACATTCCGAATCGATAGCAACTGCTATGTTTCACGTGAAACACTGCAAGCTGTTAGTAACCATTATGTTTCACGTGAAACATCTAGGCAAGCGGATTCTTCTTTGCCATGCCATTTGCACGAGGCAATGAAACGGATGCTGAATGACTCTTCTTAAGAACAATGAACTCCCTGTGACCCAAGCCTTCAGGCAAATCAATTGCGTCATTCAGAAGCAAAGTGAAGCCGCAAATCTTAGCTACTGACATGCCGGAAGCAAGCTCCTCATCCGAAGGATTGCCCTTGGTGATAACAAATAGCCCTCCATCCTTCAGGTACGGAGCGGCATACTCAACAAGAATCGGTAGAGGGGCCAGTGCGCGGGCGGTTACAACGGAGAACTGCTTCTTATGGCTTCGAGCATATTCTTCAAGACGATCATGAACCGCATGAGCATGTTTCAATCCAAGAGCATGGACAAAGGAATTAACCGCATCAACCTTCTTGCCAACAGAGTCAATATAAGTAGCTTTACGATGCGTGGTTATGGTTAATGGAATACCAGGGAAGCCCGCACCTGTTCCCATATCGAGCAAAGCTCCCTCAGGAGCCTTATTGATATAGGGGAGCAAAACAAGTGAGTCGAGGATATGAAGTACGGCAGCATCTTCTACGTTAAGAATACGGGTGAGATTGGTTGTCTTATTTGTTTCTAGAACCAAATCCAAATGCTGGATACATTTCCTCAGCTCAATATCAGTTACGCTCAAGGAATATTCTTTGCAATAGGAAGTTAGGCGACTCAACATCTCGTCAGCCTGCTGATCGGTAAGTACAAACAACAGAAGCTCCTTTCTGACAAAAATCAGCGTATCGAGAACTTTTGACAAAAAAAGGGGACGTGGAAACCACGTCCCCCTAGCATAAGCTCGAGTAGATTATCGAGCAACAATCACCACATGGCGATCAGGGTCAGAACCCTCAGAATGAGTATCGACTGCATCGTTGCCACGAAGTGCAATGTGAACCAGTCGGCGCTCGTAGGCATTCATGGGCGGAAGCGAAACACTCTTATGAGTGCGGATGGCACGCTCGGCAGCAGACTGAGCCATGGAGGCGACCTTATCCTGACGGCGACTCTTGTATCCCTCGACGTCCACTACAACCGGATACCTAAAGCCAAGCTTGCGGCTCACCAGCAAAGAGAACATAACCTGAAGAGCATCAAGAGTGCGACCATGACGGCCAATGAGAACAGCAAGGTCGGGAGCCGTTACATCCAAAATCAGCTCACCCTCGTCGCCCTCATACTCATCGATAGGAGAGTTGGCGGCATCGAAGTGCGAAAGGATGGAACGCAGGATGGAAATCGCAACATCGGCAATGGTGTCGAGCTCCTCATCGGTCAGCTCTTCACCAGCCTTGTAGCGCTGTGCAATCTCGGGATAATCGCCCGCGACCTGCGGGGCAACCTCCTCAAGCATATCCTCGATGATCTCTTCAGACATAACGTACTCCAAAAGTTAGGTACCTAAATAAGATTGATATCCCACTACTTCTTCTTGTGCGGGCGCGGCTTCTTCTCGCGACGAGTGACCTCAACCTGCAGCGGAGCGTTCTTAAGACGCTCCTCCTCATCGGCCTTCGCCTTGTCGATGACCTTCTGCGTCACAAAAATCTGCTGGATAACCTGCCAAGCAAACGAGACGTCGTAGTACAGCAGAACACCAACGGGAAGGCTCCAGCCCATCCAAAGCATCATGACCGTCATGACAACGGCCATCATACGCATGCTCTGAGCCTGCTGGCCGGTCTGGTTGCGCGACATATAGAGCTGCGGAATCAGGGTCAGGACGGCAAACAGGATCAGGCAAACCAGCGCAGGCAGTGCAACCATAAAGCCATCGGCAAAGGAAGCGCTCGGCGTGGTGGTCAGGTCGGGCAGGATGTTGAAGAACGAGAACGTGCCGTTGTTAAAGTACTGCGGCAGGTTGCGCAGCAATGTAAACAGGGCGAACAGGATAGGCATCTGAATCAGCAGCGGCAGACAGCCAGCCATGGGGTTGAACTTGTTCTCGCTGTAGAACTTCTGCATCTCCTCGGCCTGACGCTGGGGATCGTCGGCATAGCGCTCCTGGATCTCGAGCATCTTGGGCTGCAGCACCTGCATGCGAGCCGTCGACTTGGTCGACTTGAGCATAAGCGGCGTCAGCAGCAGACGGATGATGACCACCAGGATGATGATGGACAGGCCCCAGTCGACCGCAAAGGTCTGGATGAGCTTGAGCAGCTCGAAAAGGATGTTAACGATCCAATCCCACATGTAAGTTTTCCTCCGATAGCGAGTGCCCGCTAGGGCACAGGGTCATAACCGCCGACGTGCAGGGGATTGCAGCGAGCGATGCGCCTCACGGCAAGCCAGCAGCCTCTCAAAACACCGTGCTTCTCAATCGCCTGGATGGCGTATTGCGAGCACGTTGGGTAATAAATGCAGGCGTCAGGCAATAAGGGCGAAATAACCTGTTGATATATGCGAATAGGAGCGATGGCAACACGTCGCAAAACGTGATTGCTCATCGCTCCTCCCCGGCAACGCCGGCGCGCTTCATAAGCGAACGCAACGCCTTGTCCATCTCCTGCGGCGAGGAAACCCTCGTCTTGGGAGTTGCAAACAAGATGATGTCATAACCCGCAACGGGAAATCCGCAGCTGCGGGCGGCCTCGCGCATCACACGCTTAGATCGGTTGCGCACGACGGCACAACCGAGTCGCTTAGCACCAACGAAGGCGACCCTTCCGGAGTCGCCTTCGCCAACCGATTCACATATGGTCATTCGAATCAGAGGGTGATTGAAACGACGCCCCTGACTGAACACATGCTCGAAATCTTGCCGAGACTTAATAGTCTTCATGCGAGATGTGTGTATCGCTGCTAGACAGTGAGACGCTTGCGGCCCTTGGCGCGACGACGG
>CAUEUQ010000078.1:0-9550 GCA_959021215.1 uncultured Collinsella sp.
CCGGCGGGAGAGACTGCTCCCGCCGACTTTTTCTTTTTACTAGAGGAAGGGCTTACGATGAAAAACGTTCTGTGCTTTGGCGACAGCAATACCTACGGCTATGATCCGGCGGGCATGCGCGACGGCACCGCGGTACGCTATGCGCACGATGTGCGCTGGTGCGGCGTGGCCCAACGTGACTTAGGCGAGGGCTGGCATGTAATTGAAGAAGGCCTCAACGGCCGCACGACGGTACGCGACGACATGTGCCATCTGGACACCAATCTTAACGGCATCCGCGCACTTCCGATGCTGCTCGAGGCCCATAAGCCGCTGGACGCCATTGTGATCATGCTGGGCACCAACGACTGTAAGACGGTCTTTAACGTGACAGCTTCCGATATCGCCCGTGGCGCCATGGCGCTGATTCGCGCCGTCCGCGCGTTTCCGTGGACCGACGCTGCGCCTTGTCCGCGCATTCTGCTGATGGCGCCTATCAAGATTAAGCCGCAGATCGCCGACGTATATATGACCGATTTTGACGAGCATTCCGTAGAAGCCTCGGAACATTTTGGTGAGTACTACGCGCATGTGGCTGAGCAGTTTGGCTGCGACTTTTTGAATGCCGCCGACTTTGCCGAGCCGGGCGATATCGACTATCTGCATATGATGCCCGAAAGCCATGAGAGCCTGGGTCACGCCGTGGCAGCCAAGCTCCAAGAGATGCTCGGAGAGTAGCGCGACCCCAAACCACCACAGAAGTTCCCCTTGTGGTGGCTTGTTTCGTTGCTTTGTCTCGATCTGTGACAGTTGTAAGGCCGAAAACGGGCTAGATGTTACAGATTGAGATTATTTAGGTCGATATCGGTCGTTTGTCTCGATCTGTAACATCTAGGGTCGATTTTGCCGAGTTACTGTTACAGATCGAGATTTTCTTCTCAGCGGAATTTGAATGTCTCGATTTGTAACAGGTGGGCCGAAAAATGGACTCTAACTGTTACAGATCGAGATGTTTGTGGGAACCACCGCAAGGGTACCTGTCCCCTTTGCGGTGGCTTGGACTGCGAATCTTAATACTGCCACATGTGGTTGACGGGGCCGGAACCTTTGCCCATGTCAAAGCCGGCGGCCAGAGCGCCTGTCAGGTATGCCTTGCCTGCGTTGACGGCGTCGGCAAGTTCCATGTCCTGGGCCAGCGCGCAGGCGATGGCGGACGAAAGCGTGCAGCCAGTGCCATGCGTGTTGCCGGTCTCGATGCGCTTGTGGCGGAACCACGTGGTGAGTGGATCGCCCAGGTGGTTGCCCTCGTCATCGAGCGGCGCGGGCTCTGCTAGCACATCGTTGGCTTCGTTGACAAGATGCCCACCCTTAACGAGGGACGCGCAGCCAAAGCGGCGGGTGAGAAGCATGGCGGCATTTTGCTGTGTGCGCTCGGAATCGACCTCGTAATCGAGCAGCGCCATAGCCTCGGGAATGTTGGGCGTGATGACGGTTGCCAACGGGAACAGGCGGCGGGTGAGTGCCTCGGAGGCATCCTCGGCAATGAGACGAGCGCCCGAGGTGGCGACCATGACGGGGTCGACGACCACGTTCGTTGCGTTCCAAGCGCTCAAGCGGTCGGCGATGACTTCGATAATCTCGACAGAAGAAACCATGCCGATCTTGACGGCGCTCGGGCGGATGTCGTCAAAGACAGCGTCGATTTGCGCGGCTACGATATCTGGCGAGATATCCTGCACGGCGGTGACGCCCAGGGTGTTCTGTGCGGTGATGGCTGTAATGGCCGTCTCGGCATACAGGCGGTGCGCCGTAATGGTCTTGATGTCGGCCTGAATGCCGGCACCGCCGCTGGAATCGGATCCCGCGATGGATAGAACGGCGGGTACCTTACTGCGATCCATGTTCGCTCCCTTGTCCGGTTGGATTCAAATGGGTCTTTAAGCCTGCATTATAAAGATGCCCGGGCCGGCTGTATGCCGATCCCGGGCGGGCGATGCAATCTTTACGCAAATGTTAGCAAATGTTCACACGTCAACAATTGACGGGCGCTGTAGCAGGTTTGCGGGCGATTGCCGCGTAAAGGCTAATCCTCCATGCCAAGATCAATCGTCGTGCCTTCGAACACCTTGTTAACGGTGCGGACAGCACACATCTTGCCGCACATGGTACAAGTACCCTCAGTGGCGGCAGGGGATTCCTCATAGCGCTTCTTGCCGGTGACCGGGTCGAGAGCACACTTCCACATGGCATCCCAGTCGAGTTTGCGGCGTGCCTGGCCCATCTTGTCGTCCATGTCGCGGGCGTGCGGCACCTTCTTGGCGATATCGGCGGCATGTGCGGCGATCTTAGTGGCCATGAGGCCGTCGAGCACATCCTGGGCGTTAGGCAGGCATAGGTGCTCTGCCGGCGTCACGTAGCACAGGAAGTCGGCGCCGGAGCTTGCGGAGATGGCGCCGCCGATGGCTGCGGTGATGTGGTCGTAACCCACGCCGATATCGGTCACCAGCGGCCCCAGCACATAGAACGGGGCGTTGTGGCACAGGCGCTTCTGCAGCTTCATGTTGGCGGCGATCTCGTCGAGCGCCATGTGGCCCGGTCCCTCGACCATAACCTGGACGCCGGCGGCCCATGCGCGCTTGCACAGCTTGCCCAGCTCGATCATCTCGGCGGTCTCGGTGGCGTCGTTGGAATCGTAGAGACAGCCCGGGCGGCAGGAGTCGCCGAGCGAGATGGTCACGTCGTACTCGTGGCAGATTTCGAGCACCTCGTCGTAGAACTCGTAGAACGGATTCTCGTTGCCGGTGACCTCCATCCATCCAAACAGCAGCGAGCCGCCGCGGCTGACGATGTTCATAAGGCGGCCGGTCTCCTTGAAGGTTTTGATGACCGATTTATTGATGCCGCAGTGGATGGTCATAAAGTCCACGCCGTCCTCGGCGTGCGCGCGCACGACCTCGAGCAGATCGTCCTTGGTAAGCTTGACCAGCGGCTTTTCCATGTAGCCGATGGCGTCGTACATGGGGACGGTGCCCACCATGAGCGGCGTCTCGTCGATGAGCTGCTGGCGGAACTGGCGTGTCTTGCCCGAGTTGGAGAGGTCCATGATGGCGTCGGCGCCAAAGTCCTCGGCGATCTTGACCTTCTTCCATTCCTCGGCGGCATCGGCCTTGTCGCCCGAGATGCCCAAGTTCACGTTGACCTTGGTGGACAGGCCCTCACCGACACCAAAGGCGCGCATGCCCTTTTTGATATGCACGATGTTGGCGGGAATGGCGATGCGGCCGTCGGCCACACGCTCGCGGATGTACTCGGGGTCGCGATGCTCGCGCTCGGCGACTTCCTTCATCTGCGGCGTGATCTGCCCGGCGCGGGCGAAGTCGATTTGCGTGACGAGCTTGGGCTCGGTCAGTGTGCTCATTGGCACGGCTCCCTTCGTTGGCATTACCCATATCAGGTTTGCGGGTCAGGGCGGGCGCGCCCAATCTCAGCCTGCCGTCCCGTCCTGCAAGCTCCCCGTTTATGTAATGGGCTCAAGTATAGCCTGAATGGGTACGATTGGGCCAACGAGCGTGCCTGTGGGGAGGCGAACATGGAAGACAAGCATCTATATCGAGAGACACAATGGGACGTATCGGCCGAGGAGGGCCGTGCGCACCATGGGTTGGTCGCGATTGGCTTTGCGGTGCTTGCCGTGCTGGTGATTGCCTTTTGTATTTGGACGTTTGGCGGTCGCGGCGGCGCTGCCTGGGAGTTTGAGGCCGACGAGGCCCTGCCGATCATGACGGTGAAGGTCGCGGGCGGCAATACCGTTGCCGCGCCGGGCGACTATTGGTATCCGCGCGATGAGTTTATGCAACTGCAGCTGAGCGGCGGGTCTATTCCTGGCGAGGAAATCGAACGCGTGACGTTTGATGCGGCGCTCAAAACACTTACGGTTAAACTCAAAGATCAAGGGGATGTGCCCACGACGATGGATATCGCGCTGACGGAATGGCGCCTGGAGCCCCCGTCGGGCATCAAGGTGTCCGAGGTGGAGCATGTCAAAATTACCTATCAGGATGGCTCGACAAATGAAATTGCCAAAGCCGACGGCTTGGCGGAATAGACGCCGTGCCTAGGCAGCACATTCAAAAGTAGCGGTGGTCCTACAAGGCCTGTTCGTTCAGGAAGACCAAAGTGTTTTTATTTGAAAGCTCGGGAAAGAGACGATAACCAACGTCGAACGCGGTGAGTTCGCTTACATCCTCGAGCTTGTTTTCTGCCATCCAGCGCACCATGGAGCCGCGCGCCTTTTTGCTGGCGGTCGAGCGCTGGATGGGCTTGTCGTTGCGGACGCCTTCGCCAAAGAGACATGTGACGACCGTGGCGTCGGTGTTGAGGCAGGGTAGAACGGCTTTGGCGTATTCCGCGCTGGCAAGGTTAACGATCGTAGTGTTGGAGCCCGCCGGAGCGATAGCCCGTGCGAGCTTGTCGCCCCAAAACGAGTAGAGGTCTCGGGCACCGTCGACGGCAAGCTTTGTGCCCATCTCCAGCCGATACGGTTCAACGGCATGAAAGGGGCGCACGCATCCGTAGAGTCCCGAGAGTATCCATAGATGGTCTTGCAGCCATGCGAGCTGCGCGGAATCCATCACCTCGGGCGCCATGCTCTGGTATTGAATGCCGTGATAGGACATGACGGCAGGGGAGAGGTGACGCGCGATATCGGGATCGGCGAGGTCGGCATCGCTCAGGACGGGCATAAATTCGTGAAGCGTATCCAGGCATGTTGTAAGCAGCCTGTCGCTTACGTTCCACAGCGCCTGCAGGCCGCCGCTGCCTTCATCCCGTTCGATATCTAGCAGTGCGCGGTGGAGGCGAGCCGTCTCGTGCGCAAAAGGCGGAATGCCCGGGACTTCAAAAGCATCTTGGGCCGCGCGCATCTGCTTGGCGGGCGAAATGATGACCTGCAGCATGGACTCTCCTCTACCAAAAAAGAAGTTGCGGTGGAATACGGTCTGTTTTGGCCGTTTATGGGCCAGTTTAGTCCGTATTTCACCGCAACTGATGAAGGGTTGGTTAGGCGCGCTCGATGAAGGCCTTGTAGCCGCGATAGGCCTCGTAGATATCGGCCTTGTTAGCGACCTCCCACAGGGCGTGCATGGACAGGACGGCAACACCGGAGTCGATGACGTTCATGCCGTACTTGGCCATGATGTAGGCGATGGTGCCGCCGCCGCCCGCGTTGACGCGACCGAGCTCGCAGGTCTGGAAGTCCACGCCGGCCTCGTCCATGATGTCGCGGACGAGGGCCACGTACTCGGCGTCGGCGTCGTTAGATCCGCCCTTGCCACGGCTGCCCGTGTACTTGTTAAAGCACAGGCCGCGACCCATAAAGGCTGCGTTCTTGGTCTCGAACTTGCCGGCATAGCCCGGGTCGAAGCCGGCGGACACGTCAGAGGAAAGCATGCGGCTGTGGGCGAGTGCACGGCGCAGGGCCAGCGGGCTATCCTCGCCGGCGAGCGTCATGATCTCGGCGACGGTGTTCTCGAAGAAGCGGCTCGTCATGCCGGTGGCACCCACGGAGCCGATCTCCTCCTTGTCGACGATGAGTGTGATGCTCGTGCGCTCCACGTTGGCGACGTTGATCTGAGCGAGCATGGACGGATAGGCGCAGACGCGGTCGTCGTGGCCATAGCCCAGAATCATGGAGCGGTCGAGGCCCATGTCGCGGGCCGGGCCGGCGGGCACGACCTCGATCTCGGCGGAGAGGAAGTCCTCCTCCTCGACGTCATACTGCTCCTTGAGGATATCCAGGAACATCTGCTTGACGGGCTCCTTGGGAGCGTCCTTGTCGTCCTCATCGAACTTGATGGGACGGCCGCCCACGATCACGTCGAGGATCTCGGCGTCGACGGCGTCCTTGGCGGGCTTGGCCATCTGCTCGCTCGAAAGGTGGATCAGCAGGTCGGAGATGGTAAAGACCGGATCGTCTGCCTTGTCACCGATGTTGATGTCGACGGTGGTGCCGTCCTTTTTGCAGATGACGCCCACGAGTGCGAGCGGGGAAGCGACCCAGTGGTAGCTCTTGACGCCGCCATAGTAGTGCGTGTCGAGATAAGCCATGTCGCCGGCCTCGAAGGCGGGGTTCTGCTTAAGGTCTAGGCGCGGCGAGTCCACGTGGGCTCCCAGGATGTTAAAGCCCTGCTCGAGCGGGGCGGTGCCCAGGTTGACGAGCATGAGGTCCTTGCCGTGATTGGCGGCGTACACCTTGTCGCCGGCCTTGAGCGCGCGGCCCTCGGCGATCACGGTCTCCAGATTGACGTAGCCCGCCTCCTCGGCCATCTTGATACCGGTCTTGACGCACAGGCGCTCGGTCTTGTTCTCGCTCAAAAACTGCTTATAGCCGCGGCAAAGCTCCTCGAGCTCCTCGATCTGCTGTGGCGTGTACTTTTTCCATGCGCAGGGACGCTCCATGACGCAGGCTCCTTTCGGATCGATCGTGCTGGTTGATGTACCGTCAGCCATCGTATCACGCGCGGGCCCGCGGCGGCAGGGAAGCCTGATGTGCGGTGGCCGCGGGGCGGGGAGCGTGTAAACTGGTGTGAGCAAACCGTGCCCAGCCCAAAGCGAGGTATTCAATATGTCTGACAAGCGCCGTACCTTTGCCGTTATCGACGGCAACTCGCTCATGCACCGCGCCTTCCACGCCGTGCCGCCCACCATGAACGCGCCGGACGGTCGTCCCACCAACGCGATCTTTGGCTTTTTGAATATGTTCCTCAAGATGATTGACGCCTTTAATCCCGACGGCGTTGTTGTGGCGTTTGATAAGGGCAAGCCGCGCGTGCGCATGGAGATGCTGCCGCAGTACAAGGCTCAGCGCCCGCCCATGGACCCTGATCTGCACGCGCAGTTTCCCATGATTAAGGAGCTGCTCGCCGCGCTCAACGTGCCGATTTTGCAGTCCGAGGGCTGGGAAGGCGATGACATCCTGGGCACTATGGCGCGTCTGGGCGAGCAGGCCGGCTGTGACATGCTGCTGGTGACCGGTGATCGCGATATGTATCAGCTCGTGACCGAGCACGTCAACGTGGTCTCGACCCGCAAGGGCCTGTCCGACGTGGCGATCATGACGCCCGAGAGCGTGGACGATCTGTATCACGGCATCACGCCGGCGCTCGTGCCCGACTTTTATGGTCTGAAGGGCGACACGTCCGATAACATCCCCGGCGTGCCGGGCATCGGCCCCAAAAAGGCGAGCGCGCTCATTGCGCAGTACGGTAGCCTGGACGAGGTCATCGCACACGCCGATGAGGTCAAGGGCAAGATGGGCGAAAACCTGCGCGCACACATCGACGACGCGCTGCTGAGCCGTAAGGTGGCGACCATCCGCACCGATGCGCCCGTTGAGCTCGATTTTGAGTCGACGTCCTTCCCGGCGTTTTCTGCCGATGAGGTTTCCGCGGCGCTGGGTACGCTTGGTATCACCGCTATGCAGAACCGTTTCTTGGCGCTGATCGGCGGCGAGGGCGGGGCTGCTGCTGCCTCCAGTGTGTTTGAGATACCTGCGATAGTTCGCGCAACCGCCGGCGATGCTGAGGCGCTTGGTGCCGTTGCGGCTGAGGTTTCCCGCGCGGTTGATGCCGGCGAGTGGGTCGCCGCCGTGGTGGACGACGACAAGGAAGAGGGCGCGCTCTTTGGGCTGACGCGCACGCTGTGGCTGGCGACGTCCAAGGGCCTGTTCGCGCTCGAGGAGGGCGACAGCGATGCGGCGGTTGAGGTTGAGGGCTTTAACTTCGCCCACGGCGTGATTGCCGGCGTGCTCGCGCGCCTGTTTATGGAGGGCCGCGTGGCGAGCCCGGATATGAAGGCGCTGCTGCACGAGCTTTCGCCTATCGATTCCTCTGAGCCCGAGCTCATGGATCCGCTGGCAGTCGATTCCACGCGCATCTTCGATACCGTTGTTGCCGCCTACCTGTTGGATTCCGATCGCTCCGAGTTCGATGAGGCATATCTTGCCGATACCTATCTGCAGATGGCGCTGCCTGCGGCGCGCGGCGCAGAGGGTGCTGGTGAGGACGCTCCAGCGCCTGCCGCTCGCACGGCGGCCTTGACGCTGGTGCTGGTCGCACCGCTGCGCGACCGCATGGCCCGCGAGAACGCCGCCAACGTGTTCGATGGCATCGAGATGCCGCTCGTGCCGGTACTTGCCAAGATGGAGCGCGCGGGCATGCTCGTGGATCCCGATCGCCTGCACAGCCTGTCCGAGGGCCTGGCGACCCAGATCACCGAGGTCGAGCGAAGCATTCGCGACCTGGCGGGTGACGAGACCTTTAATATTGGCAGTCCCATGCAGCTGTCGCACGTGCTCTTTGATGTGATGGGGCTTCCGACCAAGGGCCTCAAGAAGACTAAGCGCGGCTATTATTCGACCAATGCCAAGGTGCTGAGCGATCTTGCCCGCGACCACGAGATCGTGCGCCTGATTTTGGACTGGCGTGAGAAGTCCAAGATTAAGTCGACCTATCTGGACACGCTAGGTCCGCTGCGTCGTGGCGACGGTCGTGTGCACACCACGTACAACCAGACCATCACCGCGACGGGGCGTCTGTCTTCGAGCGACCCGAACCTGCAGAACATTCCGACGCGCTCGGAGCTGGGGCGTACCGTCAAGACGGCGTTCTCGGCGGGCGAGGGCAGCGTCTTTTTGGCGGTGGACTACTCGCAGATCGAGCTGCGCCTGCTCGCGCATCTCTCGGGTGACGAGCACCTGGTGCGCGCCTTTAACGAAGGCGAGGACTTCCACGCCGAGACGGCGGCGCGCGTGTTTGGCGTGCCGGTGTCCGAGGTGACTCCCGACCTACGCAGCCGCGCCAAGGCCGTGAACTTTGGCATCGTGTACGGCCAGCAGGCCTACGGTCTGTCGCAGTCGCTGCATATCTCGATGGCCGAGGCGCGCGACATGATTGACCGCTACTACGAGGCCTACCCGGGCGTGCGCACGTTCCTCGACAATGTGGTGGCGCGCGCCAAGCAGACGGGCTATGCCGAGACCATGTATGGCCGCAGACGCCATATTCCCGAGCTCAAGGCCAAAAACCCGCAACTCCGCGGCTTTGGTGAGCGCACGGCCATGAACCACCCCATGCAGGGCACCGCCGCTGATATCATCAAGATTGCGATGGCCCGTGTGAGCCGCCGTCTGGAAGAAGAAGGCTTTGCCGCCCACATGATCCTGCAGGTACACGACGAACTGGACTTTGAGTGCCCCGTCGACGAAGTCGAGCGCCTCACCGCCATGGTCCGCGACGTCATGGAGCACGTAGTAGACCTCCGCGTACCGTTGATCGCCGAAGCCAGCACCGGCATAACCTGGGCCGACGCCAAATAGGGAAGCAACCACAGTTCCAAAGTAACCAAAAACAGAAGGACGCCCCTCATCAACAAGGAGCGTCCTTCGTCCAATTAAATTCAGCCAAAGTATCTAGGCGCCAAGACGCCATCCAGGCGGCAAGCAAGTCGCCGCAGGACCTGGCCGGGTGGCATGGGTTAACTTTTCGTAGATTCCGCACGCAAAGAAAGCCACTTA
>CAUEUQ010000079.1:0-9508 GCA_959021215.1 uncultured Collinsella sp.
GTTACGGCGTTTTACCAAACGCCGTAACGGCTCGACGCTGCGCGGGCCGCATTTGGACAATCTGACGTTCAACTTCAAGGGCGCGACCAGAAGGTCAGCGCCCTTTCGTTTCACGTCACCTTGTCTCAAATGCGACCCGCTCGCTGCCGTTGCCAAAACATCGGCGTTGCCTTGCTTCGGGAATGCGGCAGATAGGGACGTTCCTTTTTTGCCGGCAGTTTGGGACACTCCTTACGGGGCACCCCCCTCCACAGCGCCTATGCCAGCTTTTCGATTTGCCCAATCTCCCAGAGCGGAATGTTGACGAGCGTGCCCTCGTCTCTATATGCCGCTAACGATGTTCTCACGCAGCGCTCGAGCTTGAACTTCTCGCAGGCAATCCTCAGGCTCTTTGCTTTGAGATTCTCTGCCGCCTTGACTTCGAGCGGAAGTACGGTCCCCGCATGGTCGATGGCAAAGTCAGTCTCTGCATTGCCGGAGGAGGATGACCAATACGCGGGAGTTTTGCCTTGGAGCAAAAGCTCCTGTGCGACGTATTGCTCGGTCAGCGAGCCTTTGAACTCCGTAAAAACAGCGGGCCCGTTCAGAACAATGGCTGGCGTGAGGCCGGAGAGTGCTCCGAGGATGCCGGTGTCGATGCAGAACAGCTTGAAGCCCGAGAGATCCTCGTAGCTTGTGAGCGGTGCTCTTAGGGCGGAAACACGTGGTACCTTATGAACGATTCCATAGTCCATGAGCCACTGGAGGCTTTCCTCAAAATCGCGTGCGCGCGCCCCGGGACGAAGCGCGCCGTAGACGAACTTCTTGTTTTCCTTTGCGAGCTGGCCGGGAAGGGATTTCCAAACCAGCCTCATGCGCTCGACGATGCGGGCTGGCGCATGCTTGCCAAAATCGGATTCATAAGCTTCGATGATTTGCTGCTGAAGCCTGCGGGCTTCGATGAAATCGTGGGAGGCGGCGAAAGCGGAGACAACTTCTGGCATGCCACCGACAACGAGGTATTCCTTGAGCAGGCGCTCGAGCTTTTCGGAAACGTTTGTCAGCAGGTCCATGTCTGCGGCAAGGATGGCATCTGCGAGCGGATCGCCATCGACGGCACGAACGAACTCGACAAACCCCATGGGGCGCATGGTAAGCTGGTCGATCTTGCCGACGGGGAAAGACTCGTTTTCGCGTCGGAGCGCGAGCCCCATATAGGAGCCGGCTGCCATGATATGGTATTCCGGCGCCAGCTCGTTGAAGTATTTGAGCGAGGTGATGCCACGCGGTGCCTCTTGGATTTCGTCGAAGATGATGAGCGTGTCTGTCGGCGTTATGGTCTGGCCGCGCAGGAGCTCTATCTGGGAGATGATGCGTTTGGGGTCAAGGCTTCCGTCGAACAGCGAACGTGCGCCCGGTTCGAGCATAAAGTCAAAACGGATGACGTTTTGATACTGCTGGCCTGCGAATTCGTTAAGAAGCCAGGTTTTTCCCGTCTGGCGGGCCCCCTTAAGCAGGAGGGGCTTGCGGTTTGCCCTAGATTTCCAAGCGATGAGTTCGTCCATTAGCTGTCGCTGCATACTGCCTCCTAACGATCATGGTTAGTATAAGACCGTTTCGGTCTTTCCATCGAAAAATGTGGGAGTAAACCACGTTTTTCCATCGAATAATGTGTGAGGCAACCACGTTTTTCCATCGAATAATGTGGGAGTTTAGGTCGGCACCTGGGGACGTTCCTTCTCTGCCGGCAGTTTGGAACACTCCTTGTTTTGGTGCAAATTAGCTACCCTTGCATCAGAAAACGGCGCCCGCCGGCGATGTTGCCGGCGGGCGCCGTTGTCGTGTAGGTGGCTATGTCGTGGGGGCTGCCGTTGAGCGTCCGGGTCTGTGCTCTACAGCGAGTCGATAAAGCGCTGCTGGGCGGCGCGGCCGGCTTCGTCCCACTTAAAGACGCCGGCGTTGTCGAGCACGTGGCCAAACACCACGCCGACCTCCTCGTGCAGGATATCGATGGCGTTGTCTGCCGTAAGCTCGTCGGCGCGGCGGGCAAAAACGTCTTCGGCCCATGCGGCGTGGCTGCGGCATAGATCATCGCCCTCGAGCGCGCTAGCAAGGTCGTAGCTGGCATCGACCTTGGCCGCCAGCAGGTGCTCGCGGACAGCGCCGAGCTCGGGAACCAGGCGCGGCGGAAGAATGGCCAGGCCCATGACCTCGATCAGGCCGATGTTCTCCTTCTTAATGTGGTGGTACTCGGCATGCGGGTGGAACACGCCCAGCGGATGCTCGTCGGTCGTGATGTTGCAGCGAAGCGCCAGGTAGGCCTCGTAGATTTCGCCGCCGGCATTTCCGCGAGAGTCGACGCGGCGGATGACGGGCGTCACGGTGTTGTGCGCCACGCCATCGGCTGTGTACGCGATGACGCCCACAGACTCATCGGTCCACTCGCGCCAGGCGAGGATAATCTTCTCGGCAGCGTCGAGCAGCTGAGCGCGGTCATGCGAGCGCAGGCGCAGCACCGAGAGCGGCCACTGCAGCACAGTGCCGGTGACCTGGTCAAATCCGGGCACGCTAAACTGCGAGACCTCGGCGGCGTGCATCATGGGGAACTCGTGCGCGCCGCCCTGGAAGTGGTCGTGCGACAAGATCGAGCCGCCCACGATGGGCAGGTCGGCGTTGGAGCCAATGAAATAGTGCGGGAACAGGTCGACAAAGTCGAGCAGGCAGGTCAGGCCCTTGCGGTCGACGTGCATCGGACGATGCTCGGAGCTCATGGCAATGCAGTGCTCGTTAAAGTACGCGTACGGGCTGTACTGGAAGCCCCAGCGCTCGCCATTAAGCTGAATGGGAATAACGCGCAGATTCTGGCGGGCGGGATGGGCGCCGCCGTCGGCTGCGGCGGAGCGTCCGGGATAGCCCTCGTTTTCGATGCAGAGCTGGCAGGCGGGATACTTCTCGCCCGTGTTCTTGGCTGCACCTGCCACAGCGATATCTCGCGGGTCCTTCTCAGGCTTCGACAGGTTGATGGTGATTTCCAGGTCGCCCCAGTTGGTGGGGGTGCTCCATTTGATGTTGCGCGCGATGGCGGCACGGCGCACGTAGCCGGCGTCGCAGCACAGACCGTAGAACCAGTCGGTCGCGGCGCGGGGCTCGTTGACGCCCATGCGGCCGTTGAACTCCTCGTTTACAGCCGAAGGCCTCGGCATGAGAACGCCCATAATGCGCATGGCAATGCGGTCGCGGCCCGATGCCGTGTCCTCGGCAGCGCCGTTGGCAACGGCGGCCTCGGAGAGCGCGGCAAGTGTGCCTTCAAGGTCAAAGTCGGGCAGGGTATCGGGGTGAACGAGCGAGAGTTTCTCGACCTGGAGCGCCCAGGCCATGTCGAGTGCGGGGCCCGTGGCGCCGATGCACTCCAGAATGGTGTTGTAGGCCCAGATGCGGTCGTCCTGTCCGATCATCGATCGGTGGATGGCATATTCGATGAGGCCCTGCGCGGCCTCGCGCACATCAGTCATTACAGCCATGCCGCGTAAGCCCCCTTGTCAGAGATGGCGTAGTGACGGGCAGAGCCCTCGCCCAGCCAGCCGTTCATCTTGGTAATGAAGGTGTCGACCAGGTCGAGCGGCACGAAGGCCTGGATGGTGCCACCAAAGCCGCCACCGTGGATACGGACGGCGCCGCGGCCGTCGAGCACGTGCTCGGCCAGTGCCAGGGCATACATCGAGGGCTGCTCGGAGCCCAGCTTGGCAACGACATTCTGCAGGTACATGGCGGAGCTGGCGCCGGACTCGCGCGTCAGGACCAGGAACTGGTCGATGTCGCCGGCGTTCAGGGCCGCCCAGCGCTTGTCGACCAAGCCGTTCTCGTACCAGTAGTGAACGGCGCGCAGGCAGGCGCGGTCGCCCAGCTTGGCGCGCAGCTCGGGGAGCTTGGCGTCAAAATCGGCAACGTCGACCTCGCACAGGCGCGCCTTGCCAAACTCGGCGGCGATGTCCTGCATCTCGCGCGGAACGGCGGCGTAGTCGTCGGTGGCGGCCACGTGATCGGCACCGACCTTAACGAGCACGAGCGCATAGCCGTGATCCTCAAAGTTGAGCTCGAGCTTCTGGGTCTTAGGCTGAGCTTGGTCCTCAAAGTCCATGTAGGCAAGGCCGCCCAGGCACACGGCGGCCTGGTCCATCAGACCGCAGGGCTTGCCGTAATAGTTGTTCTCGGTGCGCTGGCTCATCTGGGCGAGTGCGACGGGCTCGATGGCGGGTGCGCCCCAGAGGGTTTCCATGGCACGACCGTACGCGGCCTCGACGGCGGCAGAGCTGGAAAGGCCGCCGCCCGAGGGGACGGAGCAGGTGAAGGCGAAGTCGAAGCCGTGGGGCTCAACGCCAAGGGCTGCAATCTCGTGGGCCATGCCGCGGACGAGACTTGCGGACGTGCCCTTCTCGGACGCTTGAATATCCAGCGTGTCGAGCGTGATCTCAAAGGTGGGGTAGCCCTCATCGGCAACGCGGACCTTGTTGGTGTCGGTCGCCACGGCAATGCCGTCGACGGCGACATCGAGCGAGCCGGCGATAACGTGGCCACCCTCGTGGTCGGTGTGGTTGCCGCAGATCTCGGAACGGCCGGGCGCGTGCACGTAGAGCACCTGGCGGTCGCCGATGGGGCCAAACTCCTCCTCAAACAGCTTGGTGAGCGTGGCGAGTGTCTTTTCGTCGGGGGTGGTCATGGGAGTCCTTTCCTTGGCGCGCACGGATGAGTTCTGCGTCGTTATGAGTACGTTAACAACTTGAAGCGGCATGAACCAAGTGTTCACGATGTCGCACGTTACGGGCTATGTTAACGTACTCATAACACAACTCTTGTCACTTTTTGAGAATCTGGTAATCGGTCGATATTCGGCCGTGAACGGTATTGCCGTATGGACTTATAAAGCAGAAGAGATGCGGATTGAAAAAGTAGAGTACGTTAACATGCGTCCGACGATAGCGGGCCTCGGCGCGGGCTAAACTCCTGCCCGGGCCGGCATTCACGCTATTCAGATCTCGCAAGGGTGAAGGTGATCCTGTGGCAAGGCGCCCGTCCAACGATACAGGTACGCGTCCGGTCTCCATGGCCGACGTCGCCCGCGCTGCTGGCGTTTCGCAGCAGACGGTTTCGCGCGTCGCCAACGGCTTGCCCAACGTTAACGAGCAGACGCGCCAGCGCGTGCAGTCCGCTATGCAAGAGCTCGGCTTTCGTCCGAGTTATGCCGGTCGCTCGCTGCGCGACGGTCGATACCATTCGGTTGGCCTATGCGTCAACGATGTCACCAAGTTTGGCAACCTCTCAATGATCGACGGCATCGCCAGCGCTGCTCGCGAGCATAATTGTGCCATCACGCTGGTCGAGATGTCCAAGACCGAGGAGTTTTCGCTTGCCGAGGCCACGCGTCGTATGGCCGCATTGCCAGTGGACGGCATCATCATCGGCATGAGCCGCATGGCGCCCGATTTTGAGACGTTTGATCCACTGCCGGGCATTGGCACGGTCATCGTTACCATGTATGCGCACCCGCGGGTGACCACGGTCGATTCCGATCATTACGGCTGCTCGCTATTGCTTATGGATCACCTGTTTGAGCTGGGGCACGAGCAGATTCGCTATATTGGCGGCCCGTCGTTCTCGGTCGACGAACAATTTCGTCGCGCCGGTTGGCAGGATGCACTCGAGCGTAAACACATCGAGCCGGCAGAGCCGCTCGAGGGCGACTGGTCTGCAAACAGCGGCTACGAGGCCGGCAGGCGCCTGGCCGAGCACGATCACACCATGACGGCGATTTACGCGGCAAACGACCAGATGGCAAACGGCGCAATTGCGGCGCTGCGCGATAGCGGCCTGCGTGTGCCCGAGGACGTGAGCGTGGTGGGCGTCGATGATTCGCTCGATGATTTTGTGGCACACAACGAGCTCACGACCGTGCGATTCGATCTACATCAGCGCGGACGCGAGGTGTTTGAGCATGCGGTTCCCGAGGCGGGTACGGCGGGCAAAACCGTTGCCATCCGTATTCCCGGCCAGCTCATTATTCGACATAGCACGGCGATACTGCGCGCATAGTTTGTGCAGGTCAACGGCAGTATATTCCGCCTCAATTACAATCGGTAAGGATGCTGACGGATAGCCGTGGCTATGAAGGCGAGTGTTATGATAGACGGGTTCTTTTGTCTATCTAGGAGGCTTTGCCTGATGGAGATCACCAAGGATATCCGCTACATCGGTGTCGACGATCACGACATTGACCTGTTCGAGGGCCAGTACGACGTGTCCGAGAACGGTATGGCATACAACAGCTACGTTATCTTGGGCGATAAAATCGCTGTCGCCGATTCGGTCGACGCTGGCTTTGTCGACGAGTGGCTCGGCAACCTCGAGGCCGCGCTCGACGGCCGTACGCCCGACTACCTGGTTGTCCATCACATGGAGCCCGATCACTCTGCTGGCATCGCCGCCTTTATGGAGCGCTATCCCCAGGCGCAGATCGTGGCAAGCATGGGCGCTTTCCGCATGATGGTCAACTACTTTGGCACCGACTTCCCCGAGCGCAAGATGGTCGTCAAAGATGGCGACGTGCTCGACCTGGGCGGCCACAGCCTGACGTTTGTCGGCGCTCCCAACGTGCACTGGCCCGAGGTGCTCTTCTCCTACGAGTCCACCGACAAGGTGCTCTTTAGCGCCGACGGCTTTGGCAAGTTTGGCGCCAACGACATCGAAGATCCCGAGGGTTGGGCCTGCGAGGCACGCCGTTACTACTTTGGCATCGTGGGAAAGTTCGGCAAGTTCGTGCAGGCCGTCCTCAAGAAGGCCGCCAATCTGGACATCCAGATCATCTGCCCGCTTCACGGTCCTGTTCTTAGCGAGAACCTGGGCTATTACCTCGACACCTACAACACCTGGTCGAGCTATCAGCCCGAGGACGAGGGCATCACGATCGCCTATGCGAGCGTGTACGGGCATCTGAAGGCTGCCGTCGAGGAGCTTGCATCTGCGCTCGAGGCTCGCGGCCAGAAGGTTTCCGTCTTTGACCTGGCTCGTGACGACATGGCCGAGGCCGTTGAGGATGCGTTCCGCTATGACCGTCTGGTGCTCGCCTCTATCACCTATCAGGGCGAGATCTTCCCGTTCATGAGCACCTTTATCCACACGCTTGCCGGGCACGCCTATCAGAACCGTACGGTGGCACTCGTCGAGGCCGGCTCCTGGGCACCTACCGCTGCCAAGGTTATGACCAAGGAGCTCGAGGCCATGAAGGACATCACCCTGGCGCAGAACAAGGTGACTGTGCTGGGTTCGCTCAACGACGCATCGCGCGCTCAGATCGAGGCCCTCGCCGACGAGCTCTCCAAGTAGCGATATTTCGCTTTTAACGAGCAAAACCACCACAAAGGGGACAGGCACCTTTGTGGTGGTTTTTGTTTAAGCGCCGGCGATGACGAGATTTGGGCGGGCGTCGTCGACAGTCTCGGCGATTGAGGTGGCGACGGCATCGTCGGGATCACAGTCCATCACGATGGTGTCGACATCGGTCAGCTCGGCAAAACGGTACATGCCGCGTCCGTTGACCTTACTGGCGTCCATGAGGGCGACGCTTTGACGGGTGGCACCGACCATAGCCGCTTTGGTCTCGGCCATCTGCGGAAAGTCGGTCGTAAAGCCGCAGCCGGGAACAAAAGCGCCAGGGCACATGACGGCCAGATCGGCGTGGACCATTTGGAGCGCCTGCATGGTAAGCGGGCCGTACAAATAACGATGGCCTTTGCGCAGCGCCCCGCCCAGCATGACGACATCGACCGAGGGCATGCTCTCGTCGATATAATCGGCGATGGTAATGTCGGCCGTGATAACGGTGATGCCGTCGCGCTGGTCGAGGAGCCGGACGAACTCAAGCGCCGTGGTGCCCGAATCGACGAGCAGCGTGTCGCCGTCATTGACAAGCTCGATGGCGCTTTGCGCGATGGCCTGCTTGGCAGCGACGTTGACATTGATACGGCGATCCTGCGTGGAGACGGTCAGGCGTTTATGGAGCGACACGGCGCCACCATGCGTGCGGCGCAACTTGCCTGCTTCGGCGAGCGCGTCCAGGTCGGCGCGGGCGGTGACGGAGGACACGCTAAAGGTCTGGGCGATTTCTGCTACCTGTACCGAGGCATTATGCTCGAGCATTTCCATGATGGCGGTACGGCGTTCGTCGGCAAAAGCACGGTTGGTAGCTTGGGCCATGTCTGCTCCATTCTCAGCTAAATTTGCAGGAATTGTGTTGACTCTATTTTCGTTCATTTTCTTTTTGAGTAAGAGAACACCTTTCGATTACTTATCTTTTCTATAAAAGAAAGACGCTCAACGCCCAAAATTCAATATCGAACACGCCCACTCGGCTCCAATTCCTTCCGTTTACTTTTCAAAAACGACGGTATTGACTTGCATGGGCTCAATATCTCGCACGTGCAAAGCCGCTGAATTTCATACAATGAGCGCAGTAAAACGCAAGGTAAAACGCCTTGTGAACAACTACGCCCGATGTCCAGATGCGGGCGAGGGAGAGGAGCAAACGCTCATGGCACTTGTTACCACCGAAAAGATGCTCAAGGACGCTCAGGCCGGTCATTACGCCGTTGGCGCGTTCAACGTTGAGAACCTCGAGTTTGTTATGGCCGTTCTGGCCGCTGCCGAGGAGACCAAGTCCCCCGTCATCATGCAGACCACCCCGGGCACCATCAAGACCGCTGGTCTGGACTACTTCTACGGCATGGTCAAGGCTGCCGCCGAGCGCGCTTCCGTGCCCGTCGCTCTGCACCTCGATCACGGCGATGGCTATGACCGCTGCATGCAGGCTTTCCGCACTGGCTACACCTCTGTCATGATCGACGGTTCGCACGAGTCCTTCGAGGACAACATCGCCCTGACCAAGTCCGTCGCCGACGCTGGCCGCGCCATGGGTGTGCCCGTCGAGGCCGAGCTTGGCAAGGTTGGCGGCAAGGAGGACGACGGTCCCGCGGTTGAGGGCGAGAGCCCCTACACCGATCCGGCCGAGGCCAAGGAGTTCGTCGAGCGCACCGGCTGCACCTCGCTGGCCATTGGCGTTGGCACCAGCCACGGCGTGTACACGAGCGATCCTCACATCGAGCAGTCCGTGGTCAAGGCCATCCGCGACGCCGTCGACGTGCCGCTGGTTCTGCACGGCACTTCCGGTGTGCCCGATGAGCAGGTCGCCGAGGCCGTGAAGAACGGCATCTGCAAGGTCAACTACGCCACCGAGCTGCGTCAGGCCTACACCAAGGGCTTCATGGCCTACATGGCTGAGAACCCTGCCTGCTTCGATCCCAAGAAGCCGGCCAAGGAGGGCATGCGTGAGATCACCGAGCTGGTTAAGATCCGCATGACCAACCTCAACTCTGTGGGCAAAGCAGAGTAACAGCAAGGGTACTCCGACTCGCTACATATCCCGGGGAGGGACGAGGGCTTAGTTCCCCAATCGTCCTCGGGCATGCAAAAAGCCTCGCTG